>JAQBDA010000407.1:0-4315 GCA_032124675.1 Chloroflexota bacterium | reverse complement strand
TCGGGCGAGTTCTTGCCCTGGGGGCCACGCACCAGGTGGCAGACCAACTCGATATCGTAGCGCTGACAGAACTGCTGCAATACCTGGGCGGCCAGGTGGCTGTAGCCATCTTCCACCTGGTGAAAGTACTCCACCACGTGGGGGTCACCGGCCTTACGGCGCGCCCGCTCTGTTTTTACCCGCTGCTTTTGCAGTCGCTCCTGACTGCAGACCCGGCGCAACATAGCAGACCCCAGCCAGCGCAGCAGCGGGTTCGGATCCATGCCGGCCAGCCCTCCCTGATCTTTAAATTGCTCTGCCATGGTTTTTCCTCGGTACTAATTCGGCCAGTAAATGTACTCATCGCCTTCTTCGAAGCGCTCCGCTTTGGTCTTGTCGATGGGCACAACTGCCTCCACCGCCGAGGGATACAGAGGCTCCCGGGCACTGCGCTGGTGTGCATCGAGCAGCGCCATCAATTCGGCGAGTTTTTCGGGGCGAGATGGGGCGAGGTTATTTTGCTCAGACGGGTCCACCGCCAGGTTATACAACCACAGTGCAGCATCCGGCCGCTCAGCCACCTGGAGCTTCCAGTCCCCGTGACGCACTGCCCGATAGTGGCCGCTCTCCCAGAATAAAGTCTGACGATCCCAATCTTGCGTGCCTTCGTCTGTGACCAGCGGCAACAGATCCCGCCCGTCGATCTCGACACCTTCGGGTAAAGGCGCTTGCGCCGCCGCTGCCAGGGTAGGCATCATGTCGATGTGCGCTACCGGCTCCTCAGAGATTGTTCCTGCTTTTATTTGTGCGGGCCATTTCATAAACAGCGGCACGCGAAGGCCGCCTTCGAAATTGGTCATCTTCCAGCCACGCAGAGGCTGGTTAACCCCGGGCAAACCGATGTAGTCCGCTCCGCCGTTGTCGCTGGTGAATACGACCATGGTGTTGTCCGCCAGCCCCTCCTCTTCCAGCACCGCGTTGATCCTGCCCACGCTGCGGTCAATAGCACGCATCATGGCAGCATAGACTCGCAGTCGATGCGGCTGTATATCACCTACTGCCTCATAATCTTCGCGCGTTGCCTGCAAGGGAGTATGGACCCCCCAGTGTGCAAGGTAGAGAAAAAACGGCCGATTCTTGTTGGCCTTGATGATCTCAATCGACTCATCGGTCCAGTAATCAGTGAGATAGCCGCCGGGTTCGAAGCGATCTTCATCGCCCGAGTTAAAGCTGTTGGCAAAGCCCAGCTTCGCCCAGAGGAACTGGTCCAGCCCGTCAAAATCCAGCTTGGCATTCACCACCTTGGGATCGTCTTCGGGAAGATAGAGGCCATCAGCCATCAGCAGACTCTGATTAAAACCCTGCTCATGTGGCGCCATACCGCCCGTGCGCCCGAGGTGCCATTTACCAATATGGAAGGTCTGATAGCCCCGGTCTCGCAGCACTTCGGCAACCGTCACTTCCTCGGCCGGTAAACCCTGCTCCTCGTAGGGCGGCTTCATCTCATCTATCTCCGGATAGTAAATACCGGAGGGGCCTCCACGCCCCATGCTGGCGGAGATGCGCATTCCTATAGGCGCCATGCCGGAAGGCATGGGCGTGAACGCGAAGCCGGTTCGGGTAGGATAACGCCCGGTCATCAGCATTGCCCGCGAGACCGCACAGGTGGCCGCACCGGAATAGGACTGGGAGAATACTGCACCCTCCGCCGCCAATTGATCAATATGGGGAGTCTGTACGCGCCCACCCGCCAGGCCCCCGCCAAACGTGGAAATATCGTTGTAACCCAGGTCGTCGGCAACAATGAGAATAATATTGGGTGGGCGTTCGCCGGGCTCGCTGGCGGCCTGGGCAGGGCCCTCGCTCCAGGGAAGATCGCGAGGCGGCCCCACTTCGTATTCCATGGCTGACTGGATTTTCACCAGCGCCAGCATCAGGGGGATCTGGTTCATGTAGGCCAACCCCGCCAACAACAGGGCCAGAACTACGCCGATAATGGAAACTTTCTTCATCATGATTTACCCCAATCGGCCTGTGCAGTCTTAAAGTTCCCTCCACAACAAAAGGCGATTGCTCCGGAGTGATTGGCCTGAGGCCCCCTTTAAGGCTAACGCCACAGGACTTTGCCGGTATGGTGCTATAAAAAAAAAGGCATAGGCCAGAAGCGCTATGCCCAAAAAGATAAGAGCTTGCGTATTAGCACAGTGCCCCGTCCCTGGATTCCCTAGAAGTCATAGCGCAAGGTGGCACCGTAGGTTCTCGGCGGCGCCAGGAAGTAAGCATCCATACCGCTGAACAAAAAGGTGTTCGTGGTTTGCACCGCGTATTCGTCGTCGGTCAGGTTCTTGCCCCAGAGGGATATGTTCCAATTGTCGTTGCGCCAGCCGATCTTCGCGTTTAACGTCTCACGATCGTCGAAATCCTTGTCCTCCAGGTTCTCCTTACTTGTCGTGTTGGTCACGTGATCGTCCATGAAGGTGTAATCACCGCGGATGTAGATCCCGCCGTCAGCCAGGGGAAAGACCAGAGTAGCGCCCAGGTGGCCGCTGTACTCCGCCGTAAAAGGTAGCTCCAAACCCTCATTCGGGCCGTCAGTGACTTCGTATTTGTGCATATACAACAGCCCCGCGCTAAGGGTCAGGTTCGCCAGGGGCACGGCCTCCAGCTGTATGTCTATACCGGACGACTCAACTTCGCCCTCGTTGCTGACAAAGGTACCAAGGCCCGTGGGCAACTGCAGCTGAGACTGGTAGTCGTCGATCTGGGAATAGAAGGCCGCGGCGTTGATACGCATTCTTGAGTCAAACAGGGTGGACTTCAGACCCAGCTCGTAGCTGGTGGTGTCTTCATCGTCGAACTCGCGTTCCTCCGGGGTACCGTTCACCCCGTTGAAGTTGCCGGACTTGCTCCCCGTGCCGACGCTGGCGTACACCATGCCGTCGTCGCCGATGTCGTAGGCAATTTTAGCCAGCCAATCGACGTTGTCGCTGCTTCGATCAAGCTTGGCGTCTATCGGTGTGGAGAAGGCGTTGAGGAGGGCCACGGTTGGCGCCAACGGCGCCGTCGAAACCGTCTCACTGAACAGGTGGGCATCCCGCTGCTCGTCCGTCCAGCGCAGGCCGCCGGTCAGGTGCCAGTTCTGGCCGACATGCCAGGTAGCCTGGCCGAACACAGCTATAGTCTCGTTGTCCCAGGTATTCTCATACAGCAGATAGTCGCCGGGTTGTGCAATGAAGCCGATGGTCGGAAAGGGGAAAGGCAGGTCCTGCTGGTCGGCAATGGTAATGAAGTCTTCACCGACCGTGAGTGCGGGGCTCTTGTCGCCACGCTGGGTGGTCTGATCGTAGTAGAACAAGCCCACCTGGTAGTCGATGTTGTCACCGATGGAGGAATCCAGGCGCAGCTCTTGCGAGAAGCTGTCTCCCTCATTGTGCTCATCAGTAGTGTTAAGCAGGTCCAGTTGCGAGCGATCGGGATCATTGCTGACGGAATAGTCGTAGTCGTTCCAGGCGGTAATCGATGTGATGGATCCCCAGTCCAGGTCGTAATCGATATGCAGCGATACCAGGTCGGATTCCATGCTGAATGATTCCTGGTAGCTGGTTGCCACGTCGTAATCGTAGGGATCGTTCTTGTCCGGTGCCAGGTTCTGGTTAATCAGCTCTTGCTGCACTACTTCACTCTGTGTGCTATCTGCGCCACAACAGGTACTATCGCGATCTACATGGGCAGCGCCGAGTATCACGCTGAGCCGGTCCGTGGGTTCCCACAGCAACTTGCCCTGCAGGTTCCAGTCGTCGGCATCGTTCTGGTCGTCGATCCCTGCACCGGCGTTGTCATAGTAGCCGTCGCGCTGGTGAATATTACCCGACAGGCGGTAGGCCACCGTGTCACCCAGGGGGCCGGATGCGGTCGCGGTCAACTTTCCCATGCCGTAGTCGCCCACGGAGGCCTCCACATAGCCCTCGAATTCATCGAGATTGGGTCGCTTGGTGATTATGCTGATGGCGCCGGCGTTGGTGTTTTTGCCATAGAGGGTGCCCTGGGGGCCCTGCAGTACCTCGATGCGTTCAATGTCGGTTAGATCCGCGGTGCCCAGCCCGGACCGGCCCAAGAAAACACCGTCCACGAACATGCCCACTGAGGGTTCAAGGGCCGGATCGGACTGCGACGTGCCAATACCGCGGATCGACAGCCTGGTGGTAAAAGGGCTGCCGTTGGCGTTCGCGTTCAGGCTGGGTGTCATGACCGCCAGGTCACTGGTGTCACTGATACCGGCTTCCTGGATGGTGTCTGCGCTGAAGGCGGTAACGGCCACCGGCACGTCCTGCAGGCT
>JAQBDA010000406.1:0-9480 GCA_032124675.1 Chloroflexota bacterium | reverse complement strand
AGGGAGGTGCAAAAACGGGCAAAACCAAGCCCCAAACAGACGTCTCGCCGCCCTTCAGGTCAGGCGTCCAGGAAATCCCCGAAAAGTAAACCTTCCACGAGCTCAAAAACATCGACCCGCCCCTCCCGCTCAGGGAAGACGGGGATCCCTCGCTCGAAACCCAGTACAGCGAAGAAAACGAAGTAGTACAAGTTGCATATTCGTAAATGGCGGGCGCTGCCCGCCATTTACATAACATCCGCTAATTTACATTGAAAAAGGTGTAGTGGTACGAGATCTTGTCCTCCAGCAGGCCCAGGGTATCGTTACCGTTGCGCACGCGGCCATTTTCACCGGAAGCAGTCCATGTCAGGTTCCTGGTATTACCGCTGCCAGTATGCCCCGTGAGCACAAATTTGGGGTTGCGGAGAACCTGACCGAACAAACTCTCATACCACGAGCGGATCGCAGGGATCCCCTGGACGGTTCGGGCAGCGTTTATATGTACCGCATTTGGAGCATATAAGCCCAGAATGCGGTTGATTTCCCTGGAGTTGAGGGCATCGATATATTGTTGGGCAATATCCGGCCCTGCCGGATCACCCGACCAGGGATATCTGCTGATCGTCTCCCACACATCGGGTAAATTACGGCGGCAATTCGCCCACTCCCAGAAATTAGCCGCTGTCAGATTGAGGTCCTGGGCAGTTTTCAAGAACTCTGCAACATCTTCTGGTGTGGCTTGCCAGCTCCCACTTTTATACGCTGACCCGGTTGGAATGATCGGCCGGTATGGCGTGATAGCCTGAAACTCCTGCACACAGCGGGTGAGCTGATCAGCAGGATTATGCGTCTGCACCCAATATACCTGCGGCATGTTGAAATCGCAGCGTTCGAGGAATTCCTTCCACGGGACTTGGGGGTGATAGGACGGAAAGCGGTATGAAGAGAGACCAACGGAGAGGTCTGGAAATGCAGCTCTTAATCTATCCAGATACTTCTCTGCGGCAACTCTCTTGCCCTGCTCCTTATACTCCTTTTCTACGTCGATAACGAACCCATCTACCTGGCATTGGTTAATGCGCTGAATGGCTTTATTCGCCTCACCCAGCGGGTCTTTCCCGTAAATATACTGCCAGCCCCAGGCCTGGATGTCGCGCTTATGCAGCGCCTGCACCAGACCGGTCACAAGGTCTTTCCCGCTCGGATCCAAGTTATAACTATATGCTCCGTCGGCAATCTTGATCATGACATGTGTATGACCGGCACGTTGGGCTGCTTCCGCGATGGCTTGGCTATCCCCATTCTCGCAATCTCGTATCTTCCAGATAAAGAAACCTTTACCTCTCAATGTCATCGTTCCTTCTCCACAACACCCCATCATCCTATAGCATACAGCAATGCTTCAGCGCTTAAGTTTGGAGGGATTGAAACAAGGATTGTAATCTTTCCCTAATACCAGGCGGTATGCGGCCTGGCTGCCGGCTGCGTCATCCTGGCTGAGCCGATCTGAGGGCAAACCCAGGATATCCAGAATATAGGCAGCCTGACCCGGGTCTGCTTCACCGGTCAATGAATACAGCCGAGTCTTCTTAGTCGGCTCATTGGTGCCCGGCAGAATCGCTGTCTCGAACCCTGCATAATGCAAGCGCTCAGCCGCCAGAACATCCACGCCGGGGTTAGCGGTGTTGTTCACAATCTCAATTTCGAGCGTCAGCCGATCCTCCTCAGAATCATCCGGTGGCAGCATTGCTTCCTCAAGCATGAGTTCCAGTTTGTCGCGTTTCGGCAGCAGCACGCTGGCTCCCTGAGGCGTCCACCAGCCTTTCACATATTTACTGCTAATATAATAGCTGCGGATCCTGGGCGCATCCAGGCTCAAAGCCATTGGCGCCAGAGCCAGCATCTGGTTCAGACCGATATCGGTGGTGACGATTTCGCTTACTTCCTGGTAAAGCTCCGGTATGCGCGGCAGCACCCCAATCTGGAGCGACTTGTTGTATATCCCGCGCAAGACTTCCTGCTGGCGGCGGCCACGATCAAAATCATTCGACCGCAGCCTTGAGCGTGAATACCACAGCGCAAGATCTCCATCCATATGCACGATACCGGGTCCGACTGTGTACAATTTCCAATTGTTCGGGTTTTCGAGGTTGGCTTTTCGATTGATCACATGCCAGTCTGTATATGCGCAGACCAGGGGCAGATCAACACCACCGATCACATCTACAATCTTCTTAAAGCCATTGAAATCAACTATCGCCAGCTTATCGATGCGTAGCCCCAGGTTATAGCGTATGGTATCTTTTAGCAGCTCGGTGCCGCCTCCAGGATATTTTGACATCTCGCCGTGTAAATATGCAGTATTGATCCGCTGCATCGTCCATCCAGGGATATAAACAAATAGATCGCGCGGGATCGAGATCAGGGACACTACCTGCTGCCGGGGACGGATCGAGGCGATGATGAGCGTATCCGTCCTGAAGTACGGTCCCGAGCGTTTATCGGAACCTACCAGCAAGAAATTGATCAGATCATCCCCTGCTGCTGCCTGGTCACCCAACAAGGGCATAGGTTTGGGAACCGCGGTCACGAGAGGCGAAACTGGCTGCAAGTCCCTGGCTCGAGAGGCCTGGTCTGGTTCGGGTATTTGAGTGGGGAGAAAAACCGGCGTTGATTCGTGAGGCAGGAACGGGGTGGGTGTTAGTTCAGATCCATTCTTGATGATCGGGAGGCGAATCATATGCGGCGAGATTGTAGCAGTGGGCGTGTGATCGATCGGTGGTACCTGGGTGGGTAATGCTTGCGTTGGCGGCGGCTGTTTGCAGCCAGAAAATGCCATACAGACGAGCAGACCAACAATGACCCAGAGGAACTTGTATATCATTGCCCATTTAAGGCTTTTCTAATTACAGCCATGACCTCTGCCTGCCGGGGCACCAAGACCATCCCACCACCCGGCGTAATCCAGTCGTATACCTGGTTCGGTCCAATGAAATAGTGATGTATTCGGGATGTATCCACCAGCTGAGCCGCCAGTGGAAACAGAGGCACCAATGTAGTCAGTCCCATATCGGTGGTGACATTATCCTTGTAGATAGCGTAAAACTCCGGGATGCGCCTCAGAGCGTTCAGGCTGAGCATCTTCTGGAAGATTGCCATCAGCACCTCCTGCTGTCGCTTGGAGCGTTGGAAATCGTTGGAGGTTTTGCGTGAACGCACATACCAGAGTACAGTATCAGCATTCATCGTTTGAGGACCGGCTGGCACGGTGAAGTAGTAACCATTGCGATAATCCGATACGGTTACCCCGACATTTACATCTAACCCGCCCAGGCTGTCGACAACCTGTTTGAAGGATGAGAAGTTAATCAAGACATAATGTTCTGGGCGCACCCCGAAGTTATGCTCGAATGTCGCAGCAAGCTTGTCAAAGCCACCCTTTCCCCAGGCGGTGTTTATGCGGTCCATACCCCATCCAGGGATATTGATATACATATCACGAGGGAATGAAGTCAGGCTGACCGTACCCAGAGACGGGTTGAGTGTCAGCAGCATGATCGTATCGGTGCGGAAGGCGCTATCCCAGGGGCGTTTGTCGGAGCCGAGCAGTAAGATATTGACCTGGTCTGGGGGAAGCTGCAGCGCGCCGACCGGAGCGGCCGGGTCGAGCGGGAAAGGGGTCGGGACCGGAGTAGGTGCAGTGGTAGGCACAAACGCTGGCGCTTCTGTGGGATAGTAGACAGCAGTGGGGGGCACCGGCTGGAATGGAGTGGCAGTGGCAGTCGCACCTGGAAGGGACTGTACCAGCACAATCTGGGTAGAGGCTGCCTGGGGAGCAGCGGCAAACGATGTGCTGCCAAATTCGGAGGCTGCACAGGATGTGCATACGAAGAGCAGCAGAAGGCAGATAATCAGTATCTTGAGCGAGTGTAGTTTCATAACCAGGGCGATCTCATCCAATAATTAGAATTAATGGGCACAAGTATAACGGATATATTGTCAAGGGTTAGCTTCAGTTGTGGTAGTGGTCCGTGAAGCAGGCGTATCTGTCGGCAGCGGGATGCTGGTTGGGGTGTTACTGGGCAGCGGCGGGAGGGTTGCCGTGCTGCTGGGCTGAGGAGTCGCGGTAGGCGGTACTGACGTGCTGGGTTCCAGCGTCGGTGTGAGGGTTGCTGCTGGCTGGGTCTCGGTGGCAGTATCTGTCGGCAGTATAACCGGGGTGGAGGTCGCCGGATCAGGGGTTGAAGTGGCGGGCATGGGTGTGGCGGAAGGGTTCACTGCGGTTGGGGGGATGCTTGTCCATGTAGCGGGCGGCGGCGGGAAAGTAGGCGAGATAATGGGTGCCGGGGTGACGCTGGGAGGGACCACAAGTACATTGGGGACGAATAGGTGCTGCCCCACCCGGATGGTGGTGGTGTTGAGACAGTTGCGCGCCATCAAGACCTGATAGGTGATGCCGCGGGCGGAACTGATGCTGTAAAGTGTGTCTCCCCTCTTGACATAATAATCTACCCAACCATACGGTCGCGGGCAATATCGCCTGGTCGCTGTGGGCTGTACTGCCGGTATTGCCGGAGTATGGGTGTATAGGGGGACCGGTGAAGTTGGTAACACAGGGACATAAACCGTCATCCCGGGCAGAAGGGCTCGCATGTCCAGACAGTTATTCTCGCGCAGCTGCTCCACACTTATGCTGTATCGGGATGCCAGGCTGGAAAAATCGTCGCCAAAATCGACGAATACTTCAACCCAATTATCCGGGTACTCGCAGACGTTGGATCTCATTGCAGTGGGGGTTGAGGTAGGCAGTGGAGTCGGCGAGGGAGTGTAAGTTGGTTCGCCAGGTCGCTGCGTTGGCACGGTGATGGTCAGGGTAGGGGTTTGTTCAAGGACGGAGGCCGCCTGCAGCCCACCTTCTGCCAACGACATCATCAGCCCGCCGAGAACGAGGATCGTCGATAAGATTGCAGCCAGCATGCCCCAAACTGCCTGGCTTAGCTCTCTCATTCAATTCTCCCCGCCCCGTTATTATTTACTGATGAGATGGATATCGGAAACAGCAGGCTGAAGATCGACCCGCCGATTGGGCTGCTGTCTACCCACACCCGCCCGCCTAACGATTCTGCCAGCGATCGCAAGTAGAGCACAGTCTCCCGGCTGTCGCCAGACTCCTTGCTGGATGTGGCGATACCCGCGGCACTGGCTGCATTGACTGCAGGCACTACCTGCGGCGATAGACCCACTCCCTGGTCGATTACCTGGATCAGCACAAAATCTTTGGCTCCATTCTCGCCTTCCAGGCTGACAAGCAGCGCAACCTCTCCATTCACCGGTGAAGCATTGCTGGCACGGGCGAGCAGTGCTTCGACCAGCTTCTGTAATGAATCTTTGCTGTTGCTCAAACCAGGAATGTGCTTTGGAAGGTCCATGCGCAGGGCGATGTTCCGCTCCATCATCTGTTCTCGGGTGCTCGAAATGGCTTTATCGATCAAATTCAACAGATCAACGTCATCGACTGATGATTCGGGCAAGGTGCCGGCGGGTCCCGCCACCAGAAACAGGTTATCCAGCATGCCGGTCATCCGTTCTGCCGACGTACGAATGCGTTCGAGGAACCTGCGCTGGAGGGTGCCAAGAATGCCGATCGACTCTCCCAACAGGAAATCGGTATAGCCCACGATGGATGACATCGGCTGGCGCAGGTCCTCTACTCGCGCGAGGATACCTTGCATCTGCGTGGGTGCAGGCGTATTCATTGCCACCTCTTCTTTGATCTCAAGCAGTTTCCGGTCAGACTCATAGATTAACGATTTGAGATAGGCTACTTCCTCGAGCGCCAGGCGAAGTTCAGCCTCTGCCTGTGACTCGGTGACACCCACTGTGGGACCAAGACCAACCTCGCCTTCTGCGACAGCCTGATATTGTTCCATATATCCCAAAACATCATGCTTTAGGCGGGAATTCTCCGCCTTTAATTTTTCGATCGTCTCCTGTGCTGCTTCATGAGCGACGAGCAAAGCAGCCAGACTGGCGGCATGCACCTTTTGATCGCCTTCGTTATCAGGATTCATCCCCAGTTGAGAAATTAAGAGCTCATTCTCTCGGCGGATTTGGTCTGCATCCTCCTTGGCACCCTTCAGCTCAGCGCGTGTCTGGTCTAATTCTCCAGTGAGTGAAGCCAGCATCTTATTGTGTTGCAAGACATGTGCCAATGGTCGGGCTGCATCCACCAGGCGGAACTGGTCATCGGAGGTCCAGCCATGTTTGGTGTAAGGGGTCAGCAAGATAAGACCAGCAATTAAGTCTGCCTTATCATCCACCACCGGAACCGATAACAAGTGCCCTGTCGACTTGATCTCCAACAGCTTTCCGAGCCCTGCGAGATCCGGAGAGGTGCTGCTGGCTGGCAACCGTAATGGACGCCCACGACGGAGAGCGGAGGCGATGACGGGAATTGATTGACTGTTTAGAATGGAATTGCCCAGCGGCTTTTCCTGTATCAGGTCAAATCCACTTAAAATCTCAATCTTGCCATGTGCACCAGGTGGAGATACCATCAGACATAGATCTGCCAGCCATTTCTGGGCGATCAGCCGCACAATCGTCTGGTACAGCCGTATTGGATCGGTCTCTTTGACCAGGGTGAGCAGACTGGAGTATAGGTCAGGCTGGATCTCCGGCTGTAGGGCGGAGGCTTGTTCCCCCTGATTATCCTGGAGTTCGGGCCGGGCTGCCGCCATAGCAGCCGAGAAACGCAGCGGCAGCATGAGCAGCATCGGAAAGGCTACCATTTGCGCCAGCCGCACAGCTCCTGCAAAGTCGCCCTCAGGGTATGGATAGGTGAGGTACGCCACATCGCCGACCAGAAAAATAAATAGCATCCCCAGGCCAAAACCCCAGCCGGCAGACCGGTTGAGGACCAGCAGCAGACCGCCAGCAGTGGATATCGCGAGTGATAACATCACGCTTGCCGTGTCTGGCCAGCTGCCGATGAAATCGGACTGGGTGCTTTGTGATGACCACCAAACCAGACTGAAAACAAATAAGGCGAGCACGAGCAACGACAGCAAAAGGGTGGCAGTATCGCCCATCCGGCTTGGCTGTGGGAACACCCACATCCACACCACCAGCACCAGACTCATCAGGTTTATCGCTCGATCTATGGGGGGCAGCAGCAGGCTACCATTGATCACACCTTGCCAGGCCAACCCGGCAGCAACAAACAGCACCAGGCGAAGCAGCAGCACCAATCCCAAACCGAAGACCATGCGCTTGTTCTGCGAAGATCCCGTCTCCCGCCAGTTATGCAGAGCAATTGCCAGAGCACCCGCAAGCGAAAACGCCAGCACCAGGTGGTACACCAGGTTGCCGGGGGGGTTGAGCAGCAAAGCAATAATGTCCTGGAAATAACTATCCATCGCCGCCTCGACAACAATTATAGCATGCTGAATACAGCCGGCAAATAATGAAGAGGTTGACAAAAACGCAAATCAAGGTAAAATATCGAGCGCGCCGAAGTGGCGGAATAGGCAGACGCGCTACGTTCAGGGCGTAGTGAGCATTCGCTCGTGTGGGTTCAACTCCCACCTTCGGCATATCCCCTCTCAATATACAATTGAGAGGGGATTTAATTACTCCCACAGACAAGACTGCCCCAACTCCACAATAATCACCTCTATCACCTGCAACAGATGCTTTGGCAACATACTTGCAACTTTCAGGCCAATTGAACCTTCAAGGGATTACAGATCGGTAATCCTTGAATAAGGTGACACAATAAATCGGCTGCCAGACATTAGGCAGATACATGAGGGGTGGGTACCTGGAGTCCCAGCGAGGCAGTTTATTACTTGCATCATTTGGAGGGCTGCGGTAAGATCATAAAGATGAGACAACTGAAATTCAGCTGGAAATACGCCATAATCATCCTTGGCCTCATACTGCTGGCATATCTGGTTCTGGACTTTAACAGCCGCATGGCAAACATGCGAAATCTGAGCGCGCAGAGAGATCGAGTCGCCACCCAGTTGAGCGAGCTCGAGCAGGAACAGGCCAGGTTGGCGACCCAGATCGCCTTCGCAACCTCCGATGCGGCAGTCGTCCAATGGGCGTATGGAGATGGCCGTATGGTGCGTGCGGGAGATAATCCTATCATCCCACTACCCCCAGCAGAGAGCACTCCTGTACCGCCACCAGCACCAATGGTCACCCAGCAGGTGGTGGATAACTGGCAGATCTGGATGTGGCTGTTCGTTGACCGGCAGTGAAGGCGATTGATACTGAATAGTCAGCTATCCACAGCGCTTGAACATTCTGGATAACAGCGGCGCTTGACGCTCATCAAGGGGCGTGCTATAATGTGAGCCGCTCAAGACAAAGAGCATAACGATGCGGGGTGGAGCAGTGGCAGCTCGTCGGGCTCATAACCCGAAGGTCCTAGGTTCGAATCCTAGCCCCGCTACTCATCTGAAACCATAGCTCGTCGGGCTATGGTTTTTTGATTGGCCCGACGGTGAGAGATTGGCAAAATCTTAAAATCGGAGGATTTTGACATGAACCACTCACCGTCGGGCTCGTTATTATTGAGCAAGGCTATTCCTGGCTTCATCAACTACAAAACAGCCGAGGGCTTAGCCCTGCGCACGATTGACTCACACGAGCGCCTGCTCAACAAATGGCTCGAACACATCGGGGATCAGGAGATCGGCAAGATCACTGCCCAGGATGTGGTCGCCTATCTGAGCTGGCTGCGCAACGAATACACCCCGCGCCGCTATAACGGGAAAACTCACCCGCTCTCGCCAAAGTCATTGCGCAATGTATGGGTTACCCTATCCTCTTTCTACTCTTGGGCAGCTCAAGAATTGGGTGTCAACCAGATCATGAAGTCTACCCCGCGCCGCGCATCAAGAAAACCCCCATCGAACCCCTCACCCAGGAAGAAGTACAGCGCATGCTCAAAGCCTGCGTCTACTCGCGTGAGGTGCGTCCCAGCAACCGAAGGAGCTTCACCATGCGCCTGCGTTTTGGCCATAGAGACCAGGCGATCATCCTCACGCTGATCGATGCCGGCTTGCGCGCCATGGAGCTGTGCAAACTGCTGATCGGAAATATTGACTTGAAGACCGGACGGGTAGAGGTCAAGCACGGCGTGATCGGCGGAGCGAAGGGCGGAAAAGGGCGCACAGTTTACCTGGGCAAGACGACCCGCAAAGCGGTGTGGCGTTACCTGGTTGACCGGGAAGATGGGGAAGATCCAGATGCGCCGGTTTTTCTGGACCAGCATGGCCGGCATTTCAACCCGGGTTCTTTGCGCCAATTGATCAAAGACATCGCTTATCGTGCTGGAGTCAAGAATGATCCCACTGCAAAAACGACCAGACCAAATTGGTCCAGTATCTACCCTCCTCAAAAGCGAGGATTCTTAATATAATCAGACCGAAACCATACTGAGGGTCTGAAAGATGTACAAACCTAATAAGCGCCACCTGCAACCGC
>JAQBDA010000405.1:0-3063 GCA_032124675.1 Chloroflexota bacterium | reverse complement strand
GATGTCGTCATCATGGACCTGCACATGCCGGACATGAACGGCATTGATGCCACGCGCCAGATCGTTAATACCAGCCCGCATATCGCCGTTCTCGTCTTGACGATGTACGATGACGACGACTCCGTTTTCGCGGCAATGCAGGCCGGTGCGCGAGGTTACCTGCTCAAAGGCGCTTCCAGGAAAGAAATGCTTCGTGCGATTCGGGATGTGTCCAGTGGAGCCGCAATATTCAGCCCCGCTATCGCCCGACGTATGATGAGTTACTTTAATCAGCTCCGCAACCAGCCAACCGCGCGCGCTTTCCCAGAATTAACTCAGCGTGAACGGGAGGTGCTGGCGCTGATGGCCCAGCATCACTCCAATCAGGAGATTGCCCAGTCGCTCTCATTGAGCCCCAAGACGGTGCGTAACTATACTTCGAATATCTTCGCCAAGCTCCAGGTCGCCGACCGAGCGGAAGCCATTTTCCAGGCAAGGGATGCTGGCTTAGGGCAATCGTTGGATCCAGGGTAAAGCCGCTACCGAAAGCAAAACCAGCACGGTTTAATACTTGGTGCTGGCTTGACTTTACTTAATCACCGTGGAGAGGGCACCCACCCTCTCCGCAGGTCGGAAGATCCTCGTAGCAGCGAAAGCTGCACATTATCGCCAGCCTCAATCGTTTGGTGATATGGTCCTAACCGACCGAGGGCTTACGACAGAGATCGCTCAGTTCCAGCTGGGCGATCTCACTTTTAAGGTGCCTTACCCTCATTATATATACTCCTCTGCTCTCGTCAAGGTATTGTGGCTCATGTTGGGACAAGAGTTCGGACATTGGCAAAGACGAGCTGCGAGAAAATCAATAAAGCCGCCTTGCCGATCTGACGCAAAATGGTTTGATGCAGGCGGTAACGCCGCCTGAGTAACAAGAAAGGACCTGAATACAAGAACCAACGGGAGCGTTTATCGACACTTGGGACAGCCAGCAGGTCCAATTCATGCGGGATGACCTGGGCGTATTGCACATCACGGATCGCCTCCCCCACAAACAGGGTGATGGCATAAGCCAGCATGACCATGGCCAGCATTTTGTTGAGATAGACCTGGGACTTGTTCATCACTTTGTGGATGTGCAACAGGCTTTTCAAATCGCGGAAACAGATTTCGATTTTCATGCGTTGGAGGTAGAGTGCTAAGCCTGCTTCGGGATCCATGTTGGTGATGATCCACAGGGGTTGACGGAAGCCATAGCGCCAGATACCAATCACATTCAGGCACACCTCGCCCATGTAATAGACCTGGCGGTAGATTTGGGGCTTGTTGATCGGTGCGACCAATAACTGCAGGCGTTGTTTCCGTTCGGCATCAAAATAGAAAAGTGGCGGATTCGCGCCCATAGTTAAGCGGATCACAAAACGCATTTCTGCATCGACCAGACTGTTCAAGAGCTCTCGATAGGAGAATTCCCGATCAAACACAATCGGACGCGTTCCAATCAACTGCTGGATTTCTTGAATGGCCTTGAAATGCTCCAGGTTGCGCGAACTAGGCTGGTCTTCGATCGTGCGCGAAGAATAAGTCAGGAAATGAAAAGGGATGGCTCTGCCTCGAAGCGGCGTCGCCAGGGTCAGCATCCAAAAGCCTTTCGTTTCCCCGTCCATCAGGGTGCCCACATATGCGGTTTGGTCAGCATGCGGGCGCTCAATTTCCGTCGGATCCGCTATCACAAACTCCGCTTCTTCGTTGAATAGCATTTTGAGGCTCGTCTGTGGATCGTTCTCTTGCAGAAATCGCTGCAGGCGCTTGTAACTGGCATCGGGATTGCCTGGCATTTTGGCCGCAATCTCACTCAGGCGCGGAGAGCAAGCTTCCATGATCCCTTCAATAATCTGGCTGGCGTGTTTGGCTGTCTTGTGATCGCTAAATAGTTGCTTCGCAAATTCAAAAATTTGGATAAACTTGTCCATGAGAGCCTCCTTCCGGTAAATGGTTGTGGAAAACCAAGTTTATCCGTTGTTGGAGGCTCTCTCCTCTTTATTTTGTCCGAACTCTTGTCCGAAGGTCAGATTGTGGGACATCTGCAGCACGATTTCGACTACGACTCCCATATGTCCCTAATGCGCTATAACACACAGAATACCTGGCAGCTTAACAAAGCTCCCTATCCAACAGTAATATTCACTATCTGATTCTAGTCGCTCGAGAGTAGGTTGAGAAGTTCTTCTATACTCTGTTTTGAGAAGTGGAGAAACTGGAAGAACTGGGATTAGATTTGGGGAATTTGGTCTAAGACTCGAATCTTCTTCGGTGATAAACCACATCTCAAATTGGTTCGAGTCCCATTCCCCCCATTACTCGGAAATGAACTGCTTGAAATGCCTATCGAGCGATTTTTTTAAATTGTTACGATTTGAGCAAATGGGAAAAATTTGATCAATTGGGTATTGAAGTTGGTGCTATTGATTGAAAATTTAGCCAAATTGGTTCGAGTTCCTACCGGGGTTATGCCCAAGATATCGGGGCGAAGTTCTAGCCAAAACATCGAAAAGTATATTTCAAACTGAAGATAAAGATGAAAAAAGCGCTGGCGGCCACAACAACCAGATGCTGTACAACGATAGGTATGATCCGGCGCAAACGTTGGTGCGTGATGACTGCTTACCTGTTGTCTTTTATACTGCTACTTATTTGTGATAAAGCTCACCTTCATCCCGTCCGTACAACCAGGGTCCACTGCTGTGTCGGGGTTCTCCAGGAACTGGAGTGTGATATCCGTGGGGCAGGGGCCATTGTTGCCCATGATACTATGCCATGCATTCGGAATTGGCATGTACTGGGCTTGAGGAATAGCGGCATCCCCCTTTTTGGCCCACGCAGGCGGGGTAAGTGTATCAAATTGCCCGTTGAGAATAAGCGTCGGGTAGTCGCCATAGCTCTCTGGGGTTGGCACGGTGAGTGCATCCTGCCACACCTCACAACCGTCAGCCCGGCATCCTCAGATCAGGAGGGTGGGACAGCCGAACTCTGCGCTGACGGAATCGTAGGTGCCGGCGAGGATGTTCTCGCAGTCCACCCCGAAGA
>JAQBDA010000404.1:0-23918 GCA_032124675.1 Chloroflexota bacterium | reverse complement strand
ATTCCCTGTCATTGTTCAGCGATTATGTCACCTAAATTGTTCACCAGAAATGTCATCTTGACCCTTGCCATTGGCTTAGTATAATTGGGCTTAACCCAAGCGGAAGGCGAGATGGGAACTTTCCAAAAAAAGTTTCCTCTCGTCTTTTGTTTTCTACGTAAGCTGCAATCATTCATCGGTTGCCTTTGTCTTCGCAAATAGAGGCTTTCGCCAGGGGTGATCGGCGGCTGGTATATAGGGCATACGTTCTTTGGGTATTTTGACTGGTTTATTCTCCTCTTCTTTTGGGAAGGCTACTTGTCCAGGAGCTGGGGAGAACTTTTGTACCCGCACCGGTTGCTCACCGGATGGTTCAAAGGTTACCAGACTTTTTCCCTGGTAGCAAATTTCAAGCCGACCATCTAAATGTTGCTTGACCTGTGCTTTCGCTCTGGCATAACTTCTGTGCTTCGGACCGGATGGGATTTGCAAACGATGTCCGTCAAATGAGATCGTATTATCGTTCGACACGCTACGGGTGTGCTTGAAGCAAAAATAATCTTTGGCCCGATATTCCTTCGGCCAGGGTACATAGGCTGTTCCTTCTTGGGTCGGCTCCACTCGGAAGCGCCGATTGTACTTGGGCAAAAAGCCAGTTAGCACTTGATTGGCTTCTTCCCGGTTTGAGGCCCCGGCTTTGCGTAGTGCTTTGACCAGGCGGTCCTGTAATGTATCCCACAGTCGTTCAATGCGTCCTTTAGCCTGTGGGGTGTGAGCTGCAATCAGCTCGATCCCTAGCTCGTCCAGCAGCCGCCCCAGCTGGCTGCGAGGTTGCTTCCCAGCCAGTTCTTGTTCGATGTTGGCCCTGGTTGGGCTCTGGAAGATCGTGTGCTGGTCCGCATAAATCGCAGCAGGAATACCTGTTTGGAGACAAATATCCTGTAACCCTAAGAAGTATCCAGCCGCATCTTCTTCCTCCCGGAAACTGGCTCCCGACACTTCATTCGTGGCATCGTCAATATAAGCAATCAAAGTTAGCTTTGGTCCTCGCCCTTCTAACCAATCGTGGCGGCTACCGTCCGCCTGTAAAAGCAGGCCGGCTTTAGGCTTTCGCTCTCGCCGGCTGCGATGGCGGGAAGAGCGATGTTTACGAGGGCTTTTCTGACCCATAGTCCGCCGAATGCGACGCACAGTGGAGCGTGAAACGATCAATCCGTGCTCGTCGATAAGTTCTTCGGTGAAGTGGCTGTCGTTATAGTCTTTATACTCCTTCTCCGCCAGCTCTTGAATTTTCACCCGTACAAGCTCATTCACTCGATTATTGGCAGTGCGCCCTCGGTTCCCATGAATTAGGCCTGGAACCCCTTCCTTGCGATATTTTGCTACTAGGCGACGGACTTGCCTCACCGAAAGCCCCAGATGTTTCGAGGCTTCCAGGCCAGTTAGTCGATGGTCCTCTACCAGTTGTAACACGTGATGTCGCTTAATTTCGTTCATGCTGATTGTCACTCTCTCGTTCATAGGGTGACATTTTCGCTGAACATATTCAGGGTGTCAAATTCGCTGAACAATCACACAACCTGGGTCACGGTTGACGTGGTGGAAAATACCTGATAAAATTCATAAAAATCCGGATAAATAAGACTACATCAAGGATGAGGATTTTACTATGCTTATCGAACAAACTCAGACCGAGAAGGTAATTCTGACCTCAACAGCAGCCCAGGCCGTGCGCGATTTGCTTGCTAAGAGAGAGCTAACCGGCTATGCGTTACGCGTGTTCATATCTGGGGGTGGCTGCTCTGGTTACCAATATGGAATGGCGTTGGAGAACAACATTCGCCCTACTGACCTATGCTACGATTACGAGGATATCAAAGTAGTCGTTGATGATGTGTCAATCAATTATCTCGATGGCGCGACCATTGATTATGTGGACGATATTATGGGCAGCGGCTTCAAGATCGAGAATCCAAATGCAGTATCCAGCTGCGGCTGCGGGAGTTCATTCCGCACCAAAGACGATTCCTATTCAAACCAATCTGGCGGCTGCAGCAGCTGCTGATAAATTTCCAGCCAGTATCAAAGACCGGCCCAGGTATGCCGGTCTTTTTTTATTATGGAGGCCTACCTGCCTCGCAGGAATGAGATCAGCAGCCCGAACAGACCGATTACCCCCATACCGACGATGACCAAGCCCATGGGTACTCGCGTTGCGCTGCCTGCCAGTCCGGAGGATGGGGTGGAATGCAGTACCAGTGGTCCCGGAGGGGTGAAGGTCGGCAAGCGTGTTGGAGGGATATCAATGATGAATTGGGCGGCAAGAGTTGGGTCAACCGTGGGCGTCGTGCGCGGTGTCGGCGTGGGAGGCGGCTCGACAACCGGCACGCTCCCCACCAGCTCAACCAACGGCGAGTAAACCCAGGCAACCCCACCAGGAACCCCTGGATAGGCAATCTGCACCCAATCACCACCCACCGAACGACCCAGAGCTGGGATCTGCTGCCCCGCAATCAATACCCCTACAGTAGGATAATCTGTGCTCGGACCACTGCGTACATTGATCTGATCCTGTTCCATGGTCACGATCGCGATTGCGCCGGCAGGCGTGCCTGTAACAGTAGGGATCGAAACAGTCGGTATCTGTGCCTGAAAATCATAATTCCCAGCCTGGTTGAAGGCTGTTGTCAAGGTCGAAAGAACCCCAAACATAACAATAATTCCAATGAATCCGGATTTCATATAGTCTCCAGGGCTGGTGATATGCTACAATTCTTGCCAATGAGATTATAATCCACCCGACGACCGGATTCACCCACATGGTGCCTGGGTTTACCCTTGCTCACATAATAATACCCATCGAAAATTGTCAAAATTATGAATACCAGAATATTTCATGGAGAGATCACACCCAACGACGTGGCGCGCGTCCTGATTGCGCGTTTCAATCGTGGCAGCCTGCGCGCCCAGCAGTTCGGCAGTGGAAAACACGTCGTCGTCCAGGTTGCTACCCCATCCCGTCCCTCGTCCGGGGGTCCCACGGCAATGACGGTGAACCTGGAAGAAGCACCTGACGGGGTGACTGTCCAGATCGGTAAACAGTCCTGGTTGGGTGTTGCTGCCAGCCTGGGGACGACCGCCCTATGGGCCTGGCACAACCCATGGAACCTCCTCTCACGGCTGGACGACCTGGCTCAAGATTTTGAAAACATTCAGTTAGCAGATGATGTCTGGGAAACGATCGAGCAGTATGCCCGCTCGGCGGGTGCTACATTTGAGCTCTCCGAGAGACTGCGGCGAATGCTCTGCGAATACTGCAGGACTGCGAATCCGGTTGGCGAACCGAGCTGTATAGCCTGTGGCGCTCCGCTCGGCGACGTTCAACCGAAGACCTGTGACAATTGCGGCTTTGTCCTTACCAACGAGGAGATGACCTGCCCTAATTGTGGCAACCCTATAGTCTGATCGCAGCATACCAGCAATTATTCATCGTGCCAGCCGTGATCATCCACCTGGCGGACGAATTCTTCGGCAGCTTCCGGTCCCCAGGTTCCGGCCTCGTACACCGGCAGGTTCTTCACCGGCATTGACTTCCACGCCTCGATAATATCGGTAGTAAAAGCCCAGGCAGATTGGACTTCGTCTGTTCGTGTAAAGAGCGTTGCATCACCTGCCAGGCAATCCAACAACAGCCTTTCGTATGCCTCAGGCGGCTCGCTGCCGAAGGCTGACACATAATCGAAGGTCATATTTACCGGCATGATCTGGTTTACCAGGCCGGGTGCTTTGGCCCCAAAGGTTAGGGCGATCCCTTCATCGGGTTGGATTTTCAAGGTCAGGATATTGGGTGCGTCACCTGCCAGATTGCGCCAGCCGAACAGCGAGAGCGGCACCATCTTGAAATGGATATCGATATGGGTAACCCGGCGCGGCAGCCGCTTCCCGGAGCGGACGAGGAATGGCACACCTGCCCAACGCCAGTTATCGATATACAGTTGAGCTGCAAGATATGTTTCCGTGACAGAATCAGATGCCACCCCTGGTTCGTATTTGTATCCTGATACTCGATTCCCATCGATCATGCCGGATACGTACTGCGCCCGGTAGGTGAATTTATGCGCATCTTCACCCTTCAATGGACGCAGAGCACGGAATACTTTCACTTTCTCATCCCTGACGGCATCTGCATTGAAGGTAACCGGTGCTTCCATAGCAGTAAGCGCCAGCAGCTGTAATATGTGGTTCTGGAACATATCACGGATCACACCCGCCCCTTCGTAGTATCCCGCCCGGCTGCCAATCCCGACCGTTTCTGCAACTGTGATTTGTACGTGATCGATATTGCGCCTGTTCCACAGCGGCTCGAAGATACCGTTGGCAAACCGGAACACCAGGATGTTCTGTACGGTTTCTTTCCCAAGATAATGGTCGATCCGGTAGACCTGTTCTTCACTGAATACCTGATGGACTTCCTGGTCCAGTTCCTGTGCAGAACCAAGATCATACCCATACGGTTTCTCGATAACTACCCGCGTCCACCCATCGCGCTGATTGGCTAAACTGTTCTCACCAAGATTTTGGATGATCATTGAGTATGATTCTGGTGGAACAGCCAGATAATACAGCCTGTTTTGAGCACCTAATTCTTCCAATAATGCATTCAGTCTATGGTAGCCGTCCAGGTCTCCAAAGGCGGACCGCAGGTAATACATCCTTCCCAGTAGTCGCTCCAATCGATCCTGCTGTACTTGTTCACTGCGCGCGTACTCGTGAACTGAGTTCTGGAAGTGATCTTGCATAAATTTGCGATCCCAGTCACGGCGGGCGAACCCGATGATAGATAAGTTCTCCGGTAATTGGTCTTGCACATCGAGTTCATATAATGCTGGTACAAGTTTGCGATATGCCAGATCACCCGTTACGCCGAAAATAATCGCCGCTGCAGGCGCAGTATCAGATCTGTTGTCTGTATTCATGGGAATTATGGGGATCGAAGAAATGCCAGTGCACGGCGGATGTCTGGGATCAATACCGCATCCTCCACCATGTCCACCGGGGCGAAAGACATGGATTGCTGCCCATTCAGTCGTGACTCCAGCCTTACAAGCTGGCGCTCAAGTGCAGGGATCGCATCAAGGTAGCCAACCAGGCCGATTAGCCGGACAGCATGGCGGCGGATATCCAGAGGCGCTTTGCGCGAGGTGAGAATATCAGCCAGCTGGTTGCCAGCATACGGGCATGCATTGAGTAAGCGTGCCACCCCCTGTTCCAGGTCTGGGCGTTTCGGCAAGACCTGCAGCAGCGCATAGATCTGGCGAGTCCGCATTTGCGCCATATAAGCCGAAAGGCACTGCCGCACCGGCTCGGATGGGGGCAGCCCAGCTTCATCCGGCAGCAAGATATCGCTCAGAGCATAAATCACCTCTGTACGGATATCGATATCTTTCTCGGTGATTCGAGTGGCAAGAAGATAAGCTACCAGGGGCAATATGCGCGCAGCGTCAGTATCAACAATCTGCTGGACAGCCGTACGCCTAACAGCTACTTCCGGACTGAACACAGCCTCACTTAACTGCCAGATTGCAGGGAACAGTTCCACCATTCCCTGCGAGCTTTCCCCCAGATCGAACAATGTTGGCTGGCTCGGATTGAGGATCAGGTCATCCAGTTCCATACGCGACACCTTTCCACCTGAGCTATGTGGATAATTATACCTTTGCCTCACGTATTATATAATGAGCACGAGAAAGTATGTTATTAACAGTCAGCCCGTATTCCTTGTATACCACACTGTATGGGGCTGAAGAGCCATACTTCTCTACCGAGACCACATCACCCTTATCCCCCACCCACCGCTGCCACCCCATTGATACACCTGCTTCAACAGCCAGCCTGGCCTGGATATGGGGAGAAAGTACACTGTGCCGGTAGTCATCATCCTGGGCATCGAACAGCTCCCAGCTCGGGAATGATACCAGCCGCACATTGATACCTTCAGCCGAGAGGATCTCACCTGCCTTGACCGTTATTCCCAGCTCGGTCCCCGAAGCCATCAGGATCAGGTCCGGGTCGCCATCCCCCAGGTCAGCCAGGATATAAGCGCCGAAGCGGACTCCCTCTGCGGGAGTATAAACCCCCCGGTCTAATGTAGGAACACTCTGGCGAGAGAAAACCAATGCCGTTGGCCCATCCCGCCGGCTGATGGCGATTTTCCAGGCTTCGCGCACTTCATTCGCATCCCCGGGTCGTATCACAACTAGGTTGGGGATAACCCGTAGGGCTGCCAGATGTTCAACCGGCTGGTGGGTGGGTCCATCCTCCCCAACGCCAATCGAATCATGCGTAAAAACCCAGATGCTCGGGTAATGGGAAAGCGCCGATAACCGGATTGCTGGTCGCATATAGTCCGAGAATACCAGGAAGGTGCCGCCATAGGGAATTACTCCACCGTGGACTGCCATTCCATTGACAACTGCGCCCATGGCGTGTTCTCGAACTCCAAAATGAAAATTTCTTCCTGCTGGCGAAGACGGCTGGAAATCCGGGCTTCCGTCTATCCATGTTTTATTCGAGGGCGCCAGGTCCGCCGAACCGCCAATCATTTCAGGGATGCGCTGGGCAAGCGCGTTGAGCACTTTACCGGAAGAAGCCCGCGTCGCCATCCCCTTTTCATCAACCGGGAACTCCGGCAGCCCCACAGTCCAGTCAGCTGGCAGGTCGCCTTTCAAGCGCCGCTCCAGGTCTTCTCCTTGTGCAGGATACTCCTCACGATATCTTTTTAGCTCTCTCTTCCACTCTGATTCCAGTTTCTCGCCTGCGGGAATTGCCTGGCGGAAGTGTTCCAAGACATCCTGAGGAACGATGAATGCTGGCTGCGCCGGCCACCCCAGTTTTTCTTTTGCACCTTGCAGCTCGACTTCACCAGGAGGCTCCCCATGTGCTTTCTCTGTATCCTGGCGGGTTGGCAGGCCGTAGCCGATATGCGTGCGGCAAATCAACAGCGAAGGTCTGGGATCATTCCTGGCTGATTCGATCGCCTGCGAGACAGCCTCGACGTCATTCCCATCAGCCACCGATTGGACATGCCACCCGTATGCCTCGAAGCGTTTACCTCGGTCTTCGGTGAAGGAGAGGTCGGTGCTGCCGTCTATCGATATCCGGTTGTCGTCATAGAGGTATATCATGCGTCCCAGGGATAGATGTCCCGCCAGGGAAGCGGCTTCGGATGCAACCCCCTCCATCAAATCCCCATCAGTCACAATAGCATAGATAGATTGGGGGAATAGCTCATATTCAGGCTGTTTGAAATTTGCTTCCAGGTGGCTGGCAGTGATTGCCATCCCAACCCCATTGGCAAAACCTTGACCCAATGGACCGGTTGTTACCTCAACCCCAGGTGTAAGCCCATACTCCGGATGCCCCGGGGTGAGGCTGCCCCACTGCCGGAAGTTCTTTAAATCTTCAAGAGATAACTCATAACCCGTCAAATACAGCAGGCTGTAGAGCAGCATCGAGCCATGTCCGCCCGAGAGAATAAAACGATCGCGAGCCGGCCAGCGTGGATTGTGTGGGTTGTGACGCAAGAATCTGGTCCACAAGGTATAAGCAATTGCAGCAGCTCCCATTGGCAGGCCGGGGTGCCCGCTGTTGGCTTTCTGGACCGCATCCGCGGATAGGAACCGGATCGTATTGATAGCTCGGGGTTGCAGATCCTCAGATATCGGCATCCATGACTCCTCAATGAATTGATTTTTTGCCATACCCAGAGAATTATAACTCAACGGGATGCCTTAATTATGCACTTGAAACAGCCGATAGTATGTGAAATTTTTCACCAAATGCAGTATAATTTAGGTAGTAACATTTGTCACTTGTCTAGAGTGCTATTCGATACTGTACTCAATACGTCATCTTCTTGATACTTATATTGAGGATTGTCCCAAATATCTCTCATATTATTATGCCCACGTCTATCGCAAGAGTTAATAAGGAGGTAACGGAATGGCAGACACCGTAATCTCAAAAGAAGTTGGATTCAGCCAAGAATTCTTTAATAGCCTCTTTGAGATACCAGACGGAGAGCGATTCAAGAACTGTATTCAATGTGCCTCATGTAGCGGCATATGTCCTTTCGGTTATTTAATGACATTTCCACCGGGCAAGATGATTGCATACTTGCGCGCGGAAATGTTCGATAGGATCTTAACTACCGACACAGTGTGGATGTGTGTGTCCTGTTATGCCTGTACTGAAATCTGCCCCCAAAAAATTCCGGTGACCCCAGGTCTGATGACCCGAGCTAAAGAAGAATTACTGCTGGCCGGCAATGTACCCAATGAACTCCAGGATGCACTGATGAACACCCAGCGATACGGAAATCCGCTTGGTGAATCGCCGCGGAAGCGCGCACTATGGGCAAAAGGTTTTGACTCAGAGATCCCAATAATGCGGGAAGAAAAACGTCCTGTAGATGTACTCTGGTTTGTAGGTGATTACCCGTCCTATCACCCTCGGGTCCAGTTAACCACAAAAGCATTTGCAGGAATACTGAACTCCCTGGGTGTTGATTTTGGCATCCTGGGACCTGACGAAAACAGCGATGGTGACTCTCAACGATTGGCAGGCGAGCGAGGCTTATTCGAAATGCTAGCCGAGAAAAATGGGCAAGCGTTCAGCAGATACCAATTCAACCAAATTGTCACCACCGACCCTCATGCCTACAACGCCATCAAGAACGAGTATCCAGCTCTGGGCATCTCTTATCCAGTTCAGCATTACACAGAGTTCCTTGCGGAGCGAATTGAGGATCTCAAGCCCTTGCTGAAAAATAACGTGGATAAGCGGGTGACTTATCACGATCCATGCTACCTCGGTCGTGCTAACAATGTGTATGACCAACCCCGCGTACTACTGAACGCAATCCCAGGCATAGAGGTGGTAGATATGGCGCATAACCGCTCGACCAGCCTCTGCTGTGGTGGAGGTGGCGGTGGAATGTGGTTGGACGGATTTCAATGGGAGAAGGCGCATGTGCGTCTCTCTGAGTGGCGGGTACGTGAGGCAGTTGCTGCCGGAGCAGATGTGCTGGCGGTTGCCTGCCCGTATGAACAACCCCGCTTCGAGGACGCGGCCAAGATGGTTCGTGGAGCCAGTGGCTTGGTCGTAAAGGATATCGCTGAACTTCTGGTTGATGCGATGGAAGATAGCCAGTGAGGTGAATTGATGAATATTGCAGCAATATTCAAAATGGTCCCGGACCTGGTGGAAGAACTCGAAATCAGTTCCAGTGGAAAAGCTTTAGATATGACCTGGATACGGCTGATCATTAATGAGCTGGATGATCACGCCCTCGAACAAGCAATACTGCTTAAGGAACGCAGCGGTGCCCAGGTGACAATTATCGCTCCTGATGCGGACGGGACTGATGATGTTCTCTACACAGCAGCCGCAAAGGGTGCTGACAGATTGGTCAAGCTCACAGGCGATTTCGAGGAGGGGGTTAACAATCACGCCTTATCTCGTGCCTTGGCGCCAGTACTTGAGGAGCTACACCCACATCTGGTATTGACCGGGGTGCAAGCTCACAATGATCTGGATGGATCAGTTGGGCCGTTATTGGCAGAATACCTGGGAATGCCATACGTTGGCTATGTATCTGGGGTGGAGATCGATAACGATAATTGCATTGTGCGAAAAGAATATCCAGGAGGTTTGATCGCGGAAATGGAAGTCAACCTTCCGGCTGTGCTGG
The DNA here is from genome assembly GCA_032124675.1 of Chloroflexota bacterium. Taxonomy (GTDB): domain Bacteria; phylum Chloroflexota; class Anaerolineae; order Anaerolineales; family UBA4823; genus JAQBDA01. The sequence continues at coordinate 14,188 of JAQBDA010000404.1, read as the reverse complement.
GCATACAATCCGCTGAGGAACCTCCCCGTTATGTAGCCGTCAGCAAAGTGCGCCAGGCCATGAAAACTGCTTCAATCGAAGAACGCGATGCAACAGAGTTAGACCCATCCGGTGGTTTGGATGTCAACCGAATGTTCCAACCCGAGGTAGGTGAGCGAGCAACAATGATCGATGGAGATGAAGACGAGATCACAACCAGACTTCTCGAAATCTTCAGAGAGATAGGCGTATTGTGATAGGAGTAGAGCAATGAACCAGGATATTTACGCCGTAGTTGAATCCCTACAAGGTCAAGTGGCTGACATCTCATACATCATGCTGGCAGCCGCGCGTTCCCTAGCCCATAGTTCTGGAGGGGACGTTGTCGCAGTGTTGTTAGGAAACGGATCCCAAGGTCTGGCAAATACTCTGGCTGCCGATAGAGTGATCTATTACGACAACCCGGCACTGGCATACTTCAATTCCGACGCATATTTGAAAGTGCTGGCCAGCCTAATTCGTCAAAATGAGCCCAGGGCAGTCCTGTTTGGCAATACATCAATCGGTGCAGATTTGGCCAGCTGCCTTTCGGCCCGGTTAGATTTTCCACTGGCAAATTCTTGCCATCACATCAGTGCAGAAGGAATGCTCATAAGCCAGGTCTGCGGCGGCAAAATTATGACCGAGAGCGTCTTATCGGATAAGACGACATTAATTACCATCATCCCGGGTGGCTACAAACCAGAATTAGGCCGGAGTGATGCAGCCCCCAATGTCACCCAGGTGGATGCGCCTGCATTGGAGGACCTGCGGATTAAATTGAAGCAGTACATCGAACCCGAGGCCGGCGACGTAGATATCTCCAAGGAGTCAATCCTGATCTCTGTAGGGCGTGGTATTTCAAACCAGGATAATGTCGAGATCGCCGAAGAATTAGCCGAAGCTTTCGGTGGCGTCGTGTGTGCCTCACGTCCAGTTGTGGACCAGGGTTGGCTGCCGACCTCGCGCATGGTCGGCAAATCCGGTCAAAAAGTAAAACCCAAACTTTACTTGGCACTAGGCATCAGTGGTGCACCAGAGCATGTTGAAGGTATGGCTGATAGCGAAACAATCATCGCGATTAACAGCGACCCCACCGCACCTATCTTCGACATCGCTCAATACGGGGTTGAGATCGACCTATTTGACTTGATCGATACACTTATCGAAAAAGTCGCGGAAGCAAAGGGCGGGTAGCGTAATTCTTGAGGAGCTTATCTGATGCCTGAGCGAATAGATTATTGGGGCATCCCGTATACCTGGGGCTCCCCAAATATCTTTGTATACTCCATCATGGGATTGGCAGTATTGATAATGCTGGCACGTTTCTACCTATATGCCAGGATATGGTGGCAGGTCGGTAGACCGGAGATGCGTTGGGATAAACTGCACATACGTACATGGCGGCTGATCAAGTACGTTATTTTTCAAGTGAAAGTGTTGTGGGAACGCTACCCGGGAATTATGCATATTGGACTGGCGTGGGGCTTTTTCATATTCTTTATGGGCACGGCTTTAGCGACCATTGATTCCCACTTCATAAAGTTCCTCAGTGGCAACACTTATTTGCTCTATAAGTTCGTCCTGGACCTATTTACCGTTTTCTTCATCGTTGGTGCAGCAATGGCGGCATATAGGCGCTACATTCAGCGCCCATCCCGCCTGACTTTAAGTTCTGGATTCACGTACTCTCTGGTGATGATTGTAGTGGTTGTTACAGGCGGGTTGGCAACCGAGTCATTACGGCTGGCGGTAGAACGACCAGCCTGGGGCTGGTGGTCACCTGCTGGCTGGTTATTAGCTCAATTATGGATGGCTATAGGGGGATCGGCTCCAGCGCTGACTAGCTGGCACCTCATCGTGTGGGCATTGCACTTGTTTACAGTCGCCGTGCTAATTGCAACTGTGCCTAGCAGCACTTTGATACACCTGCTGACTGCCCCACTCAATACTTTCTTCTCAAATATCGATAGACCAGTAGGAGAGCTTGCGCCCATAGCCGAGACCGATACAGGCGAGTCGATATTCGTAGACTCGCTGGACGATCTAACATGGACTCAACTTCTTAATGGCGATGCCTGTACAGAGTGTGGACGATGCCAGGATGCCTGCCCAGCTCACGCTGCAGGCACACCACTTAATCCAAAAGAGTTAATCCTGAATATAAGTCGTGCTCTACACAAGGATGGACCATCAATTCTTGCAGGAAATGGGAATACACCACTACTCGTAGGCGAAAGGATAAAAGATGACGTCTTATGGTCATGCACGACCTGCGCAGCTTGCGTCAGAGAATGCCCAGTATTGATAGAGCATGTGGACACCATTGTAGATATGCGCCGTCACCTGGTAATCGAAGGTCGGATCGACGATATGCTTCAAGAAGCCTTGTCGAATCTGGGTCGCTATGGAAATTCATTCGGCCAATCCGAGCGTGCCCGCGCCAAGTGGACGCGGAATATCGAACCAAAGATAAAGGATGCTCGCAAAGAATCCGTTGATTATTTATGGTTTGTGGGCGACTATGCCTCCTACAGCGCTAGCATGGTAGATATTACCGAAATGACTGCCAACGTCTTCAACAAGGCTGGTCTTGATTTCGGAATCATGTACGAAGCAGAACAAAATGCTGGGAATGACGCGCGCCGGGTAGGTGAAGAGGGATTGTTTGAGATGCTGGTCGAAAAGAACATGAAGGCATTCAGCAAGAGCAAATTCAATGCCATCGTTACGACTGACCCCCACTCCTACAATACGCTGAAACATGAATACAACAGCAGCAATGGACATTATCCGGTATTCCATTACAGCGAATTGCTGGATAAACTGATCACTACTGGCAAACTAACATTCAAGAAGAAATTGGGTTACAAAGTCACCTACCATGATCCATGCTACCTGGGTCGATATAACGGAGTGTACGATGCACCGCGTCGATTGATTGCAGCGACCGGCTGCGAGGTCATTGAGATGCCACGCCACCGTGATCGAGCTTTCTGCTGTGGGGCAGGTGGTGGTCGTATCTGGATGGACGAAGGTGAAGTCGAAGTGCGCCCGAGTGAAGACCGCATCCGCGAGGCGGCTGCTCTAGAAGGAGTGACAATTTTCGTCGTCGCCTGTCCAAAAGATGTCACGATGTACCGGGATGCAGTAAAAACAACCGGGATGGAAGAAAAAATTGTCGTCAAAGATCTGATCGAGCTCGTTGAGGAAGCGATATAGTAGTCTTAACGAGAACTGTTTGCAGGATTTATCCTGATAGATGAGTATTACTGATGGGACAACTGCTCAGATCATTAACAGGTAAAGGTGACAAACCTGTTTTTGTACCGATTGCCACCAAACTGCTGATTGGTTATCTGGTGATACTCGGATTCATCAGCACGATCTTTATGGTATTGGGTGTCCAGCTTATCAGCAACTTAATCGTGGCAGAAACTCAAGAGAAGGTGCGCAACGATCTCAATTCTGCCAGGGAAATTTATCTAAACCAGCTTGAGGACATTAATGATGTCGTTCGTTTTACTGCGGACAGGTATTTCCTCCGAGATGCACTTTTAACAGGGCAAATCGAGCAGGTAGCAGCCGATTTACGAGCCATCGCAGAGAACGAGGGTTTGGACTTCCTAACCATTACAGACAGAGATGGTTACGTGCTGTTACGGTCAAATAACATGGGCGTTGTCGGCGATTTCCAAGGCAACGATGAACTGCTAAAGACTCTGATCGAGCGTGAAGAACCGGTCGCATCTACGACAATAATACCCAGAGAAGAATTACAGAGAGAAGCATATCAATTAGAGCATCAAGCATATATTAAACTCGTTGATACACCCCTGGCACGACCCAGGGAGGAGACAAACGAAACAGCCGGGATGGTGCTAAAGTCCGCAGCACCAATCTATAATTATCAGCACAATATCATCGGCATTGTTTACGGTGGGATTTTATTAAATCGGAACTCTGAAATCGTTGACCGGGTGAAACAGACTGTCTATCAAGACGTGGTTTACAAAGGGAAAGATATTGGTACAGCGACGATATTTCTAGACGATGTCAGGATATCGACAAATGTGAAGCAAGAAAACGATGCTAGGGCAATCGGGACACGGGTATCTGAGGATGTTTACAATCAGGTGGTTGTAAATGGCGAGCCATGGTTTGGCCGAGCTTATGTGGTAAATGACTGGTACATCACCGCATATGAACCTATTCGAGACATCACGAACAAAATCATCGGAATTCTCTACGTTGGGATGATAGAGCAAAAATACCAGGATATACGTCAGCAGACCATACTAACGTTCCTTGGGATTACGATTGCCGGCGTGTTGTTTTCCATGGGGGTTTCATATTATATCTCTCGCAGGATTTTGATTCCGATCAACAAACTGGTTTCAGCATCTAAAGCCGTTGCCGAAGGAGATCTGGAAGCACGTGTAGATATCTATACCCATGACGAACTGCAATATCTGGCTGACTCGTTCAACCATATGGCTGAAGCATTGAAAAAACGAGACGAAAAACTAAAAGAGTTTGCCACCAGGAAAATAATGGAATCAGAAAAATTAGCCCTCATCGGACAGCTCTCAGCCAATGTTGCTCACGAACTTAATAATCCGCTCCAAGGGATTGTTGCATACTCACATTTACTGCTCGAAAGGACGCCATGTGAGGACCCCCGGACAGAGTCTTTAGAGAAGATTGTTGGCCAGGCCAATCGGTGTCGGGATATCATCCGTGGTTTGCTCGACTTCTCCCGCCAAAGAAAACCTGATAAAACCTTATGTAATGTGAATTACATCATCCAGGAATGCATTTCACTTGTAGAAAACCAAGCTTTATTCCTCAATATTAAAATTGTAGAAGATTTCCAAATTGATCTTCCAATGATTGTGGCAGACCCATCACAGTTGGAGCGAGTCTTCATGAATATGATTATCAATGCTGCCGAAGCCATGGATGGAAATGGGCAGCTGGTACTGAGGACCCATTCCAGACCGGATGATAGATTTGTGGTTGTCGAATTTGTAGACACTGGCATGGGGATCAGTGAAGAGAATAAGGAAAAAATATTCGATCCCTTCTTCACTACCAAAGATGTAGGCCACGGAACAGGATTAGGACTAGCAATCAGTTATGGAATTATCAAAAGTCATAAGGGCACGATATCGGTTGAGAGTGAGGTTGGCAAAGGAGCAACCTTCAAAATCGGGTTCCCGGTCTCACTAGTAGAGGGTAATGGTAATGGAAGACAAGGCTAAATTGCTTTTCATCGATGATGAGGAAATTGTGCTGGATTCCTGTACCCAGATCTTAATTGACAGCGGTCATCAGATTTCCACGACCAATGACGGGAGCAAGGGCTTGGAGATGATTGCGGAGATCCATCCTGACCTGGTATTTGTCGATCTGAAAATGCCTGGCTTATCTGGTTTCGAAGTGATAGAGAAAATCCATCAGGTTGACCCCACAATTGTGAGTATAGTGATCACTGGATTTGCCACGGTGAGCTCTGCGGTGGAAGCGATGAAGATCGGTGCTTATGATTTTCTCCCGAAACCTTTTACGCCCGATGAACTCCGATTGATTACCAAGCGAGGCCTGGAGAAAAGAAAACTGATCTTGGAGACTATTGCCCTGCGCAGAGAAAAAGAGATGCTCAGAGATCATTTCGCTGCCATGGTGTCTCATGAGCTAATTTCACCTCTTAGCTCGGTACAGCAAAATCTTTACGTTCTGAAAGATGAATTACCAGACACCTTACCTGATGACCAACTGCAGCGGTTCGGTCGTATACAAGCACGAGTTGAAGACCTCCTGAAACTCATCCATACCTGGCTCAGAGTAATTTCTGTCGACATCAATAAAATCCAGGAAAGCTTTGTGCCAGTGTCAGTATCCTCAATTATCTCTAAAGCCGTTGAGAGCATCGAAACCCAGGCAATTCGGAAAGATATCGATATCCATTTATCGATTGATGAACCTATCCGGTCTATTGATGGTGATGAAGGGACATTGGTTGAAGCGCTGATCAATATTATCAGTAACGCAGTGAAATATTCTCACACGGGCAGCCAAGTCCTTGTCAGCGCTGAAGAGAGTGGAAATGAAGTCTTAATCAAGGTGACAGACAATGGTATTGGGATTTCACCGGAAGATCTGCCATATATATTCGACGGGTTTTATGTAGGTGGAGGCGCAACAGCGGGTGAGAAGAGTCACGGGCTTGGTTTGGCGATTACGCACCGGATAATTGAGGCGCATAATGGCGCGATCAAGGTTGAAAGTGAAATCGGCAAGGGAAGCACCTTCATAATACGCTTGCCCGCATCATAATACTTATATACTGAACCAATAAATCTGAGATGATGATTTGGTACAACACAAATATATAGGAGGCTCCAATGGTTTCTAAGATAAGAGTATTAATCATCGACGATGATCCTGACTACGTAGATGGGATAAAGACAATCCTCGAGAAGGCGGAGTATGAAGTCGATGCAGAATACAACCCCAAGGATGGGTATGAAACATTATCCTCTGGGAAGTATGACCTTCTTCTGCTCGACATCATGATGGGACGGGGGGCTGAAGGTGTCATGTTAGCCCGGAAGATCAGCAAGGATCCGGTCTTAAGGGAAACCCCCACTCTGATCATAACCGGTATTCGAGAGCAGATCGCATATCTCTTCCCCGGGCAGCCTGTTCATCCACAATTCCTGCCTGTGGATGAGCTGCTTGAAAAACCAGTCAAACCGGAGCTGCTCTTGGAAAAAGTTGAGGCTCTGCTGAGCTTATCAAAAGAAAGAAAAGCCCAATCTGGAGCGGGATAGGAAAAGCCTATGGCGACCAGACCAACCTTTAGTAAAGAGATTTCAAACCTATTACAATCAGCCCACGGGGAGCCACTGAAAACTTGTATCCAGTGTGGAACCTGTACGGGGACCTGCCCGGCGGTTGAGTATATGGATCATACACCGCGGCAGCTCATCGCGATGATTAATGCAGATCTCAAAGATGACGTACTTGCCAGCAACACTTTCTGGTATTGTGCCTCGTGTTTTCATTGCACCGCGCGATGTCCAAGGGATATTGATATTGCCGAGTTGATGTATGCAGTGAAGCGCTACACAATTTGGCACAAGCAATACCAGGAGGATTTGATAGGTCCTGTCTTCTCTGAAACCTTCGTTAAAACCATCGTTAAAAGCGGAAGATCATATGAGCCTGTTCTGGCACCTTCATACATCTTTAGTTACGGTCCACGAGAGCTATTGAAGGAAGCTACTACTGCTACAAACATGATGTTGAAGGGCCGGCTTCCGGTACTTCCACCAAGGATCAAGAGGCTCGACAACTTTAGAAGAATGATAAAAAGAATCGTCCCTGTGGGAGGTTCTCAATGAAAAAGTACGCCTACTTCCCGGGATGTTCTCTAGAAAAATTAGCACAGAGTTACCACAATTCCGCACTCGAAACCACCCGCAGTTTAGATGTTGAACTCCTTGAACTGGAGGACTGGAATTGCTGCGGAGCTACAGCCTACTTCCATGTTGATGAGCTGCTGTCTTATACCCTATCTGCACGGAACCTGGCGATGGCTGAAAAAATGGGGCTCAACCTGGTTGCTCCGTGCAGTGCATGCTACAAAAATTCTTATTTCACCAACCTTCACCTCAAGGAAGATGCTGATTTAGCCGAGCATATCAATTACGCATTAGAAGAGGATGACCTTAGTTATTCCGGAAAAGTTAATGTGCATCATCTCATGGAGGTATATGTCAATGAAATAGGTATCGATGAGATCAAGAGCAAAGTCTCTCACCCTCTGAAGGGCTTGCATGTAGCCCCTTACTATGGATGTCAGATCATGAGGCCGCAGAAAAACAACGAGAGCATCGAGGATCCCCATTTCTTTGAGGACTTGATCTCGGCCATCGGCGCAGAACCAATAGATTATCCAGAAAGACTCCGGTGCTGTGGCGGTTCTCTCATCCTGACAAGTCGAGAAGCTGCCTTGAATATGGTGTACATTCTTCTCAAAAATGCCATAGATCGTGGAGCCAATGTTATCGCAACCGCCTGCCCTTTGTGCCAGGTAAACCTTGAATGCTACCAACAACAAGTCAACGACGAATACGGTACCAAATTCTCAGTTCCCGTGATGTATTTCACGCAATTAATAGGCCTGGCACTTGGAATACCACCCAAGCGCTTGGGGATTGGGAAGGAGCTGGTTTCCACCAAGGAGGTACTAACTTACGTAAAGGAAGGAGGACCCTATGAGTGAAAAAGTTGGTGTATACGTCTGCCATTGCGGTACGAACATCGCAGGAACTGTAGATGTAGAAAATGTGTCTCAGTGGGCTGCAGAGCATCTTGAACATCGCGGCGTTGTCATTGGTCGTGATTATAAATTCATGTGCTCCAGCTTGGGACAGGAGCTAATCCAGAATGACATCAACGAATTAGGTCTTACTCGGGTTGTTGTTGCCGCGTGTTCGCCGCACTTGCACGAGCAGACCTTCAGGACAGCATGTGCGCGTGCCGGCTTGAACCCCTATCTCTGTGAGCTTGTCTCAATCCGGGAGCAAGTCTCTTGGGTTCACACCGACAAATCCGCCGCTACCGCGAAAGCCAAAGCGGTCATCTCTGGCGGTGTAGAACGCGTTCGGATGGATGAGCCCCTCCAGCCATTGCTTGTGCCTATCCATCCGGCAACAATGGTGGTTGGAGGTGGTATTGCCGGCATTCAAGCAGCTTTGGAGATTGCTGACTCAGGGCGACAGGTCTACCTGGTGGAACGTGAGCCATCTATCGGTGGACACATGGCGCAGTTTGACAAAACTTTCCCCACATTAGATTGCTCAGCCTGCATCCTCACCCCGAAAATGGTCTCCGTCGGATCTCATCCGAACATCACTATGCTCACCTGGAGCGAGGTAGAAAATGTAGACGGCTATGTAGGGAATTTCACTGTCACAGTGCGCCAGAAAGCCAGATACGTCAACACAGATTCTTGTACTGGATGCGGCATCTGCTGGGAAAAATGCCCCAAGAAAATTTTAGATGATGTCTATGAGGCAGGGTTTGGCCAACGTAAAGCGATTTATACCCCATTCCCCCAGGCAGTTCCCAAATACCCGGTAATTGACGTCGAGAATTGCATTTACTTCATTAAAGGGAAGTGCAAAGCCTGCCAGATCTTCTGTCCAACTGAGCCTAACTCAATCGATTTTGAACAACAAGATGAGTTGTTCGATGTCCAGGTAGGCAATATCATCCTGGCAACAGGCTATGATTTGTTCGATTCAAGCCGGATCCCTCAATATGGGTATGGAAAACACGCTAATGTATTCTCCAGCCTGGAATTTGAGCGCATGTGTAATGCCTCTGGCCCTACAAACGGCGATATCCTGCTTCGAGATAAGAAGACGATCCCCGAATCTGTAGGAATCGTTCACTGCGTGGGAAGCCGCGACAAGAATTACAACGAATACTGCTCGACCATCTGCTGTATGCAGAGTCTTAAATTCGCCCACCTGGTGATGGAACGCACTGGGGCAGAAGTCTATAACTTCTATATTGATATGCGCACTGCGTTCAAGGACTACGAAGAATTTTACCAGCGAGTACTTGAGGAGGGCGGTCACTTCATTCGCGGCAAAGTAGCCGAAATTACTGATGCTGCACGGACACCTGAGGAGGAGGGTAAATTAATTATCCAGGCAGAAGACACGCTGATCGGTAAACAGCGAAGAATCCCAGTGGATATGGTCATTCTATCCGCTGCCATAGAACCGCGCTACGATGCACAGGAGGTCGCTAAGCAATTTGGTATCGCGTGCAGTGCTAACAACTGGTTCATAGAAAGGCATCCCAAGCTCGATCCTGTCTCCACTATGACGGAGGGTATATTCATTGCAGGTTGTGTCCAAGGTCCAAAGGATATCCCGGCGTCTGTAGTACAGGGGGCAGCTGCGGCTGCACGGGTGCTCGCCCGCATCCAACAAGGCGAGATTTCACTAGAACCAGTGCGCGCCAGTGTCAATGAAGACAAATGCTCAGGCTGCCGCATTTGCAATGATCTGTGCCCCTTCAATGCCATCATCTTCCACGAGGATCGTATGGTCACTGAGGTTAATCCTGCTCTATGCCAGGGTTGTGGGACCTGCGTTGCGGCCTGTCCTGCCGGTGCAATATCTGGTACAGGATATAGCAATGAACAGATCTTCGCTCAGATCGATGGTCTGTTGATGCTCAACCTTGAGCAACCACTTGAGGTTGTAGTTGGGTGAACACATTGGAGGCAAATATGACAGACACTTTTGAACCCGTGATCATCGGTTTTACCTGCAACTGGTGCAGCTACCGGGCAGCAGACCTTGCAGGTACTGCCCGGGTCAAATATCCACCAAATATACGCTTAATCCGGTTAATGTGCTCAGGTCGCCTGGATCCAACATTTGTGATCAAAGCCTTATCCGGCGGCGCAGACGGCGTGCTTATCACCGGCTGCCATCCTGGCGAGTGCCACTATATCGAACAAAACTATAAAGCACTGCGCCGCTACTTGCTGCTCCGCAGGACCCTCCAAGGTTTAGGTGTCGAGCCTGAACGCGTGAAGCTTGTCTGGGCTTCCGCAGCCGAAGGGGTCAGACTGGCGGCAGAGTTCACCAAGATGGTCGAAGAGGTCCGGGCGCTAGGACCGCTCAACTGGCCAAACTGGCTGCAAGGCAATGGTTATTCGGCAAAGATCGAATCCGAACCCGAGGAGGTGGCAGCATGAGCACCAATGGGAAACCGAAATTTGCAATGTACTGGGCTGCTTCCTGTGGGGGCTGCGAAATTGCGGTGCTGAACATAGGCGAGAAGATACTCGATGTAGACGCCAACTTTGAAATCGCTTTCTGGCCGGTCGCCATGGATGCGAAATACAAAGATGTCGAAGCGATGCCGGATAAATCCATCCTGCTGACGCTTTTCAATGGCGGCATCCGTAATAAAGAGAACGAAGAGATTGCCCACCTGCTGCGCCGGAAATCGCAGATTCTGGTGGCTTTTGGCTCATGCGCGTGCGAAGGGTGCATCCCGGGACTGGCAAACTTGAGCAAACCCCAGGATATCTTCGATACGGTCTACCGGAGCGTTTCCACAGAGAACCCAGACCAGATACAGCCGCAGTATGAATTCCAGATGCCAGAAGGACAGATCACAATTCCAGAGTTCTATCCTGTCCTGAAGACCCTGGACCAGGTGGTCCCTGTGGACTACTACATGCCTGGCTGCCCGCCGGAATCTCACCAGATCGCGGCAGTGGTGGACCTGGTAATCCAGGTTTTGAAAGGCGAAGCAACTTTACCACCGGCTGGAGCTACGATTGGCGCAGGAGAATCGACAGTCTGTGATGACTGCCCGCGCGAGCGCAACGTCAAGACGATCAAAGAATTCGTGCGCATCCAGGACGTGAAACGCATTGACCCAGACCTATGCCTGCTGGAGCAAGGCATCCCCTGTAATGGACTGGCTACACGCAACGGCTGCGGGGCCCTGTGCCCAACAGCATCTGCCCAGTGCATCGGGTGCTACGGACCTGCGGATGGCGTGGTGGATTACGGAGCCCGCTTGATCACCGCCTACGCTTCGGTCATTGACAGCAACGATCCAGAAGAGATCGATCGCATCCTGGATGGTATCCCTGATCCTGTCGGTCAATTTTATCGCTTCAACCTGGCAGGATCAATCATGCGCGCCGGTACCCCCGCCTGGAGAGGCAACGGCTCTGAAGGAGGATGATAAAATGCAGCGAGTAACGATAGACCCAATCACCCGCCTGGAAGGGCATGGAAAAATCGAGATTTTCCTCGATGATGATGGCGATGTCGCCAACACTTACTTCCAGATACCGGAACTGCGCGGATTTGAACGCTTCTGCGTAGGTCGCCCGGTCGAAGAACTGCCTCTGCTGACCAACCGTATCTGCGGTGTATGCCCGGAGGCACACCATATGGCAGGAGCGAAGGCTGCTGACGCTGTTTATAATGTCGAACCGCCTCGCACCGGGAAGATGCTGCGCGAGCTGCTCTACTCGGGTTTCTACTTCACCGATCACACAACCCACTTTTATGCACTGGCTGGTCCTGATTTTGTCATGGGACCAACCGCACCCGTCGCAGAACGCAACATCCTAGGCGTTATCCATAAGGTCGGGCTGGAGATCGGCGGTAAAGTAATCCAGGCCCGCAAGTACGGTCATAGCATTGTTGAGATCATCGGTGGGCGCAAGGTACACCCCTGCACCTCCATCCCAGGGGGTTTGACCAAAGGCATCACCGAGGACCAGCGTAAAGAGATCGAGGAGATGGGACGCTGGGGGATCGAATTCGCGCAGTTTAGTTTATCTCTTTTCAACGACATCGTGCTGGGCAACAAAGAATACGTCGAATTGATCCTTGGCGATATCTACACGCACCAGACATATTCCATTGGGCTGGTCGACGAGAATAATAAAGTCAATTTCTACGATGGCAAAGTCAGTGTCGTTGCACCTGATGGGGAACGCATCGGAAAGTATGCCCCCAGCGAATACACCGACTGGATCGCGGAAAGGGTTGAGCCGTGGACCTACCTCAAATTCCCCTACCTGAAGAAAGTAGGCTGGAAAGGATTTGTGGATGGCAAGGATTCAGGCGTGTACTTCGCAACACCGCTATCCCGTCTCAACGCTGCCGATAGTATGGCGACCCCTCTCGCCCAGGCGGAATACGAGAAATTCTACGAGACACTGGGCGGCAAACCCGTTCACCAGCGCCTAGCAATCCACTGGGCGCGCCTGATCGAGCTGCTGTACTCGGCTGAACGGATTGTCGAACTGGCAACCGATCCGGAGATCACCTCCGATGACTATCACACCGTCCCCACCGAGACGCCTTCGGAAGGAGTCGGAATTGTAGAAGCACCCCGGGGAACGCTCACCCACCACTACAAGACTGACGAACGCGGCATTGTGACTGAGGTCAACCTGATCGTCGGGACAACCAACAACTACGCGCCGATCAGCATGTCGATCAAGAAAGCCGCCCAGAGCCTGATCAAGAAGGGCACCGTAGTCAACGAGGGATTGCTCAATATGGTGGAGATGGCTTTCCGCGCCTACGATCCATGTTTCGGCTGCGCCACGCATTCGCTCCCCGGTCAGATGCCGCTCGAGGTGACCATCCGGGACGCGAACGGCGAGCCGATCGAGGTGCTGAAGCAGTTTTGCTAACCGTCTTATGCAAGCGTTCGAACGACAAGAGCAGTATCAGGGTGAAAGGATTCAAGTGATGGATACCTCATCCCCAGAATCCTCTCACCCACTGACCGGCGTCTGGATGCCGGGCGACACGATACAACGCATCGCAACGATGCACTGCATCGCAACGATCATTGTCGGGCTTGGAAATCCGATCCTGGGTGATGATGGAGTCGGCTGGCATGTCGCCGAGCAGGTGTTGGAGAAGATCCAAGATAACCCACCGGCCGGTACGGAGGTTGTCGTTGAATTCCTCTCCCTGGGCGGGCTGAGCCTGATGGAACACCTGATCGGCTATGACCGGGCGATCATTATCGACGCGATCGGAACTGGTGCTGGTCCGCATGGCTCAGTACACAGCTTCCCGCTTGACCGGCTGCCTGACAATTCGGGCGGTCATTTGACAGCCATACATGACACATCGCTGCAAACTGCTCTGCGTGTCGGCAGGTCGATGGGCGCCCACCTGCCTCAAGACATCACCATCGTCGGGGTCGAATCGCCCTATGTTTACGATTTCTCTGATTCGCTGACCCCACCCGTGTCTGCTGCAGTGCCTGAAGCCGTACAGATGGTCCTGGGTATCTTGTACGCTGAAAATTAAAAACCAATCACACTGGAGGAAAGTCTATGGTATCTCCTGAGTTGCTGAGACGCTACCCGTTCTTCGGGGTATTGAATAGTGATCAGCTTAGAAGTATCGCCATGATCGCTGAGGAAATCAGTATTGCGGCGGGTACGAAACTGTTCGAAGAATGCCAGCAGGCGGATACTTTTTATCTGCTGATCGAGGGCAGTGTCGAATTAAGCTACAAATCCGAAGAGGATTATCACCCCAAATCCACGAAAGTTTTTTCAGTCGGTGATATCAAC
>JAQBDA010000403.1:0-3395 GCA_032124675.1 Chloroflexota bacterium | reverse complement strand
AAATTATTGTATAAAATTATGCGTATATATACGTGATTCGTGATTTGTTACAGGACTCCCACTGATCTGAGTAAGTAAAGGTTGGGGCAAACCAGCGGCACTGCTGCCCAAGACAGCAGGTGTTTAACATGTTTTTTGCGGTTAACCGAATAATCTCATAGTCGGGCAGGACATTTTCACGGATTGAACCCTGTTGGCAGATTACATGTATGTAATGGAGAGCCACAGATAATCTACCTTCGGAAAAGCATCCGCTAAGCACACAGTAAATAGTTGGGTTGTATTGCAAAAAATTGAAATTGGGTATTGATTTTGAGGCAAAATAGGTGTATTCTGAGTTAACCAACCTAGATCGAATTAAACCTAGCTGGGGGCAGCGTACGGTCGTGGATTGGTTGATACACGATACGGGAAGTTCCGTATTGATGGACACCTGGTCCTGGAGATAAAATGATAGATGAAGATTTGTTAAACGCGATCGCTGATCGCGATGAAGATGAACACCCAGCCATAGCCAGGCTGGTTGAGTTTGGGCGTCAAAAAACATATGTAACCATCGATGATATCCTGACCTTCTTCCCGGAAGCCGAAGCGGACGTTGACCAGCTGGAAGAGGCATTTGCGGCATTGATCAGTGCGGGAATCGCATACGTTGATGAGCCGATACCCGGCGGACCGACCGACGATGAATTGGTGGAAGAAGAGAGCGAAGACGAGAGCCAGCGAGACTTAGCCGTTGATGACAATTACCTTGCAAATATCGATACCGATGATACGATCGGTTTATATTTGAAAGAAGTCGGCCGAGTGCCGCTGCTGACCGCAGAAGAAGAGGTGGAGCTGGCGCAGCGCATCGAACATGGACGGCTGGCTCGTGAAGAGCTGGCACGCGGCAATGTCAGCCCCAGGCGGCGCAAAGAGCTTCAATTACTTATCGAGGATGGTTGGGCGGCACGCGAGCACTTGATCACCGCAAACTCGCGCCTGGTGATCAGCGTGGCAAAAAAATATATGGGTCGTGGTGTACCATTCCTGGACCTGATTCAGGAGGGTAATATCGGTCTGATCCGGGCTGCAAAGAAGTTTGACTACCGGCGCGGTCATAAATTCAGCACCTACGCCACCTGGTGGATCCGCCAGGCGGTCACGCGTGCCATAGCCGACCAGGGACGTACAATCCGGGTGCCCGTTCACATGGGTGACCAGATCAATAAGCTGCTGCGCGTGCAGCACCAGCTCACCCAGAGGCTGGGGCGCGATCCGTCAGTTGAAGAGCTGGCAAACGCCCTGGAGGTCACTCCGCAGAAGGTGGAGAACATGATCCAGGTGGCTCGCCGCCCGCTCTCCCTGGAAACCCCTACCGATGATGAAGAAGATTCGGTGTTGGGTGACTTCATCCAGGATGAGGACGTTGTCGCACCGGATGAGACTGCCACCTACAACTTGCTGCGTGAACACCTCGACAGCGTGCTGAATGGGCTGCCGCCCCGTGAGGTGCGCATCCTGCAGCTGCGCTATGGACTGCTGGATGGTCAGGCGTATACCCTGGAAGAAGTCGGGCGAAAGATGGGTGTCACCCGCGAGCGCGTGCGCCAGATCGAAGCCCAGGCGCTCAGCCGCCTGCGTCACCCTGCTATCCGACGCAAGCTCAGGGAGTATCTGGGATAACCTGCTGGGAAATTTCTCGAATTATGACCACACCCCGCTGCTGAAAGCGGGGTGTTTAATAATCAATCGATGGAGAAGACTCAGTATAGATTGCAGCTACGGAGCTCTCTCGTATATCAACATACCATCACTGCCATAGATATCTGTGGGGATTTTTTGGCGTAGTCTATAGGCTTGCTGGAAGTCTGGATCCGGCAGAAGGCTTTTCCTGCCATATACTTCCAGGATGACAATGTAGTCTGGTTGCTGGTCCAGGATCAAATCCGCCGGGATCGCATAATTGATGACGTATTCTGAGGGGTCGAAAGGGTAATACTCGGTGGATTGGGGCGAGTTCAATCCGACCGTGTCGAGGATGCGCGCGCCAGTGAAGAAGCCCAATACTCCAACATCTCCCGCTGCCAGAGTAGGGGTCGAAGGCTGCTGTTTGATCTCTGCCGCCAGACTGTCGGCGGCCTGCCGGTAGAGCAGCTCGAGCTGGTACCAGGCCATTCCGGGCGCAGGTCGTTTCAATCCATGGTCTGGACTCAGCACCCAATCCTGGCTGACCAATAACAGCGGGAGTGCGACGACCAGCGCAGCACTGGCGATATTTGCCATCGCTTTGCGCTGAGGCGGGTGCTGTGCATTTGCCCGGGCAGGTAATCGGGAGATCACATCGCGAGTAAGACGCTCGACACCGATCAGGATGGTAAGCATATATGCCGGTAGCGGTGGGGTCAGATACCAGCGGAATATGAGCGGATTGGCGATCGCAAATACGGCAAAATACAGCCAAGGATAAGCCAGGAAAGGCCAGATATGTGCTTCCTTCCGCATGGCATACCTGGCGCCGACCAGGAACAGGAACGGGCTGAGCAGCATACCAACCGCAATCCACCAGCTGCCGAAAGTCTGGTTTCCCATGAAGGGCACTGAATAATGCTGCAGCAGCCGGACAAAAGCTGCCTCCGAGGGCAGACGGTAAGCAACGCTCTTGGCAGCGATCGAATGGGGCAGGGGACTGCCGAAATAAGCTGTCGAGCTGGCAACCCATAACAGGACAGGTATTGCAAATACTGCAATTTCCATCCAGGGTCGTGAACGGATCTGATTTTGAGCGTGCCGGCTGCGGATGCCTAGCCTGTCTCCCAGACCGGTTACCTCAAGAGCGCGGTCGAATGCCAGTGGTCCGAGCAGGATCAAGGCGTCCGGTCGGGTCAGCAGTGCCAATGCGCCGATAAAAGCTGCCAATATAAACCTGTTTTCCAGGTAGGCGGTGACGGTGGCAGTCAGCAGCAGTACATACAGGCTGGTCTCCAACCCGCCAATGGCAAAAGTGACGCTGAAAGGGGCGATAGCCCAGACCAGGGCGGCTCCAATACCCGCCAGGGATCCGCCCAGCCGCCTGCCCAGGTGAAGCAGCAGCAGGCAGGTGACAGCATCGAACAATGCGTTTAAACCCAGCGCGATTAGAGGAAATGGTGCCTGCTCACCGCCGGTGAAAAAACCTATCCCACTTAACAAAAATGTATAAAGTGGCGTTGTAGTGCCTAATACTTGCTCTCCGGGGTTGTAGACGAAACCGTTCCCGGCTAAAATATTTCGTACATAGCGGTAGGTGATAAAGGAGTCGTCGATCGTGCGTGCCCCCGGTAATATCCTGGCGGTTGCAGCGATGAGAATGATCATGACCTGCAAAAACCGATATGACTTGATTTGTGATTGCCGGGTGTGCATAGGGGAGA
>JAQBDA010000402.1:0-4054 GCA_032124675.1 Chloroflexota bacterium | reverse complement strand
TTGACCCACAGGTAACATTCCATGGCTGGGCAAAATACTCAGATCTACCTGACCTGCTTGTGTCTGCAGATGTCGGGCTGGCTGTACTGATGCCAGAACCGCGCTATGTAGCTGCAGTTCCGGTAAAACTATTTGAGTACATGGCTGCTGGACTGCCAGTGATCGCCAGCAACTTCCCCCCTATCGCGGAGATTGTAGTTGATGCGCAATGCGGGATTCTCATTGATCCACTGGGCGATCCTGGCGCTGTCGCTGAACAGCTTGCTGAGTGGTGGAGAACGCCCAATATCCCGAATGAATTGGGTAGCAATGGTCACCGCTCTGTGCAAGAAAAGTATAATTGGGAGCAGCTTAGCCTCCAGTTGGATGACCTATATAAGTCCCTGATATCTTGAGCGTCACTTGTTTGGCTATACGCAAATTGTCAATCATGCGCATCCTCTACCTCTCCCAATACTTCCCTCCCGAAGTTGGCGCGACCCAGACAAGAGCCTATGAAATGGCCAGCAACTGGGTGCGCCTGGGTCACTCTGTTACCGTGCTGTGTGAAATTCCCAACCACCCATCCGGCATCATACCACCAGAATACCATGGGAAGCAGTATGAAAGGGGCAGCCTGGATGGGATCGAAGTCATCCGGTTGTGGGTCAAGGCCTCCCCGGTGAAGAATTTTCGCAGCCGCATGCTCTTTTATATTACCTATATGATGAGTGCGACGCTGGCAGGCTTGCTGTTGGCCAACGGCCGCTACGACCTGATCTACGCAAGCTCGCCTCCGCTGTTCGTTGGCGCTGCTGCTTTGTTTCTCAGCCGGGTTCGCAGGCTGCCCCTGGTTTTCGAAGTCCGCGATCTGTGGCCGGAATCAGCCGTCGCACTTGGCGAGCTGAGCAACCCGCGGGTAATTTCCTGGGCAGCTCGCCTGGAGGAGGCCTGCTACCATCACGCGCGGCTGGTCGTTGTAGTAACCCGCGGCATCCTTCTACGGCTGCTAGAACGCGGCATTCCCCAGGATAAGCTTGCCAAGGTCCCTAACGGAGCCAATATAGATTTTTTCCGTTTTTCACCTGACGGGAGAGAGAATATCCGGCATCAGCTTGAGCTTAAAAACAAGTTTATCGCAATCTATGCCGGCATCCACGGGATCGCTCAGGGTCTTGAGACCATGGTTGAGGCTGCACGGCTGCTTGAAGGGTCATCTCGCATACACTTTCTGCTCGTTGGTGATGGTCCCCAAAAAGCATACCTTGAAAAGCTCGTCGCCCAATATGGACTGACAAACCTCACCATGCTCCCCGAACAGCCACGCCACCAGATCGTTCACTACCTATCTGCGGCAGATATCGCGGTAATCCCTTTACGACGCCTGGAATTGTTCACCGGTGCCTTACCCTCGAAGATGTTCGATGCCTGGGCATGTGAGCGTCCGGTCCTTCTCAGTGTTGATGGCGAGGCGCGGGAAGTTATGGAGCAGGCTGACGCCGGTATCTTTATCCCGCCAGAAGATCCCCAGGCGCTGTCTGCCGCCCTTCAAAGAGCAATCGAATCCCCGGAACAGCTCAGCCAGATGGGACGCAGGGGGCGTACTTTCGTTGTCGATAACTACTCCCGGCGTTCCCAGGCAGAGAAATTAGCCCATATCCTGGAGAAGACTACTTCATGAAGATCATTCACATCGCCGGTGCGCGCCCAAATTTTATGAAGCTCGCCCCAATATTGAGAGCCATGCAGCCATTCACTGATATCACCAGCATCCTGCTCCATACCGGGCAGCATTACGACACCAACATGTCGGATGTTTTCTTTGATGATCTGAAACTTCCCAGACCAGATATCAATCTAGGCGTTGGTTCTGGCAGTCATGCCAGTCAAACCGCCCAGATCATGGAGCAGTTCGAGCCGGTGCTGCGGTCAGAAAGTCCTGATTTGATCCTGGTTGTAGGAGATGTCAACTCCACGCTTGCTTGCAGCCTGGTAGCAGCCAAGCTGCACATACCCATCGCCCACGTTGAAGCCGGAGTCCGCAGCTTTGACCGCCGTATGCCGGAAGAGATAAACCGTATTGTCACCGATACACTGTCGGACTTATTGTTCACCCCCTCCCGCCTAGCAAACGACAACCTGCTTCATCAGGGAATCCCCGCCGACAAGATTCACTTCGTTGGTAATGTTATGGTTGACTCCCTGCTCGTCGCCCTATCGATTGCACAACTGCGCGGCACCCTGGATGATCTCGGTCTCCAGCCGCAAAGCTATGCCGTACTTACTCTCCACCGGGCTTCCAACGTCGATGATCCACAACTGCTCAGAGCGCTGCTCTCTACAATCATCGATATCACTCATACTCTCCCGGTGGTTTTTCCGATCCATCCACGCACACGAAATCGCCTGTCAGAGACTGGATTGGATGAGCTGGTTGCACGTTCGCCGGGCCTGTTCCTGGTGGAACCGTTTGGTTATCTGGACTTTTTGTGCCTGCTGGGCAGCGCCAGGCTGATACTGACAGACTCAGGCGGCATCCAGGCAGAATCATCAATCCTTGGTGTGCCCTGCCTGACCTTGCGTACGAACACTGAATGGCCGGAGACCATCGAACAGGGGACCAACCGCCTGGTTGGCATCGACCGGAAGAACATACTGAAAGCGGTCGATGATTTGAACCGCAATCCGGTTGCTGATCCCGAACGCCCAGAAGGTTGGGACGGTCATGCCGCTGAGCGCATCACTGCTGTGATTTGCCGTTATTTCAATATTTCCTAAACCGATTTACGGATCTCATCGATGAACGGGTCCCAGGCACTGGTGTCATTCCCAGCCCGTAAGCGGACATAATATGCCTGGGTGATGTTCCCTTGCTGCTCAGGATTGAACTTCTTGAAGGGGATCTGTTTGCTCCGGCTCTTGAGCAGCCCTTTCTCTCCGCCAAAGTCATATGCCAGGGCTTTATCACGGAACTGGGCGCGCAGCGCCTTATACAGGTAGCTCCAACCCATCTGCTGGTACTGCCAGGCATGCGTCAGCTCATGCACCAGCCAGTCCAGCTTGTAGCTTTGCGGGTCACCCGCTGGTGGGAGCACTTGAGGAAGGGCTACCGGAAAATAGCAGTGGTTGCCCAGTGTAACCGCGTTGTGGCTTTCCTCACTGGGCGGCTCCATACCTTTCAGCTTCCGGCCGAGCCGGTCGATTGCATCCGGCCAGGTGGAACCCTCGTGGATACGAACTTTCTCATAATTCAACGAACTGCCGAATACCGCATGGAATTCCTCGATCTCCCAGGCGTAAAGCCCTCGCACAAGTTTTTCCACCTCTTCCGCCATCGCCTCACCTCCTCAAGATCAGCTTCGCTCAGCTACCAGTTCAACAGCTTGGCCGGTATGATCTTTACCAGCAACCCATACTGACTATCAGAAAGGATATCCCAATCGTATTTCTTATGAAAACTATTAACAATGGCCACAGACCATGGTTTCTCTACTGCTGCAGCAGTCCCCTCGCAGATCACCGGTGCTGATCCATCCTCCAGTGCCAGGACAACCCCAGGATTAGCTGCCATATTCCTGGCTTTCACGCTGTCAGGGGCAATGCAGATCCAGAAGTTTTGCTCTACAAATACAAACCAGACCGGAACCAGGTGCGGTCTCCCATCCTGGCGCACGGACGCGAACCAGATATTCGCCGCCTCGGCGAGTCGTCTCTCAATTTCACCAGGGATGGGCAAGGATGTCTCAGTGTGCATTGACCGTTCGTAAGTACAGGATTACAATCAGGGAGTAAGACATACAGGGTATACCAATGCCGCTATACGAATACATCTGTCTGGACTGTAAAACCCGAGTCGACATGCTTCGCCCGATGAAGGACGCTGATGCGCCGCTGCAATGCAGCCATTGTGACAGCTATCACACATCGCGCTTGATTTCATTATTCAATGCCCAGAGCGGAGGCCGGGTGGTCGCCGGGAGCGCGCCTGCCTGTTCATCCTGCACATCCAGCTCCTGTGCAACCTGCGGTAGATAAAGCAAATCGAGCAGCCCCAACTCCCCTCGGATCGTACAAC
>JAQBDA010000401.1:0-10763 GCA_032124675.1 Chloroflexota bacterium | reverse complement strand
AGGTGCATCGCCACGAAGGCTATCGAGCCATCACGGTGGATGTGACCGCCTTCTGGCGTCCGGCATTGCGAAACTGCCCGAGCAAGCACTACCATCCGGCTGCCAACCGGGCGCTTCCGGCGGTGATTTTCGGCGTGATCGAGGAAGTGGGTCAAATCGGTGGTCAGCGCCTTTTCCATTTCGCCCAGGGTGCGTGCCACCGAGCGGACGGCCGCACGGCGAGTGTGGTTGAAGATCCCCTCCGAGATGTATAACTTCAGCATGATATCGCGGTTGGGTTTCTCTTCCAGGTATGCATCCCGCAGGATCAGGTAAGGATACCGTCCACGCGGCGGCGGGTCGGACGAGACCGCCGTCAGCGGGCGCAGCTTGTTGATCGCTACACTATAACCCATGATGCTGACCGGTATGAACAGCAGCAGCGAGTAGGACGTGCGCGATATGGGGGATTTTGCCGACTACGGTGCGTTGATCTCGAAGGAATTTTTCACCACACGCTTTTTCCCGCTAACGCTTATCAGCAACCCACTAGATTTCATTCCTCAATCCCCAAAAGTTGAGTTAATATCAACGTTATCCTACTGTGATAATTAATATCTAAATTATCGCAATATGTAGTATAATGTTAATGAGCAAACAGGGGTTTTGGATATAGTTAGTGCACTAGCTAATGTCAGTGGGGGAGAAATAAACCAAGGTCTCAACTTTGCACCTGTAAAGCCACATGGTGTCAAGAACTCAAATTTAATATGTGGTGATTTATCCAAGGCAATCTCGGATCGCATTTGAGCTGATTTCAATGCCAAATGCCAACCGGTGGTTCATTGCCTCTACTGTGTGCTTCACAAGAGGTGCATCTATCTCCAAAGGAGAATTTAAACAGATGCGCGCAAAAAATGAAGCCAATGGTGCTCCCGCCCCACTCAGGCTGCACGCTTTGATGAAGGAAAGCACTTCCATTGAACTTAAAAACCTGGTTGCTAATACTGCCGCAAGTCACATTGCGCCTGTTGAAATCATTGCTCATAAAAGCTAAGAAAACGAGCGCCGCGTTTTCGGCGCGGCGCACTTCTATCCAAGCGCATGCGAAGAGTAAACCCGTCCGGGCCAGTCTTACGTGCGGGCACGCGTGATTATGAGTGGAAATTTTCGAACAGACTTCATTAACAAAGGATATATTTCACATGACTGAACAGGTAAATACAATCATCGTTGGTGGTGGCCAGGGAGGCCTCTCCATTAGCTACTACTTGAAACAACAAGATCGGGAACACGTTGTCCTAGAGCAAGCGCCTCAGGCTGCACAAGTCTGGCGCAATCGCTGGGACTCATTTACGCTGAACACACCCAACTGGATGACCCGTCTGCCGGGAGCGGAGTATCAGGGCAATGACCCGGATGGTTTCATGCCTCGAGATGAGGTTGTGGCCAACTTTGAAGCGTACATCGCGCGGTTCGAGTTGCCAGTTAGATACGGAATCCGGGTGACATCGGTCGAGCCCATTGAAGCTGGCTACCTGGTGAGCACAGACGAGGGAGAATTCGAAGCTGCCAACGTGGTTATCGCAACGGGCGTGCACCAGCAACCCAAAATACCATCATTCAGCACAAACCTGCCAGCGGAGATCCACCAACTTCATTCCAACGAATATCGAAATCCAGAGGCGCTGCCCGCTGGCGCGGTGCTTGTTGTAGGATCGGCACAATCCGGCTGCCAGATTGCTGAAGAGCTGTATCAGAGTGGGCGCAAGGTTTACCTCTCTGTCAGCAGCTCACCCCGGCTCCCTCGCCGCTATCGCGGCAAAGACATTACCTGGTGGATGGATGTTGTCGGTTTCTTTGACAAGACAGTGGATCAACTTCCATCACCCAAAGCCAAGTTCGCAGCCAGTGCGCATAGCACGGGAAAAGATGGCGGCCACACGATCAACCTATATCAATTTATGCGGGATGGGGTAGTCTTGTTAGGCCACATACAAAACATTCAAGGGTATCAGATCGCTCTAGCCCCTGACATGAAAGAAAATCTGGCCAAAGCGGACAAGTTCGAAGCAGATTTTGTTAAACAAATTGATGAATACATCGAGAGGAATGGGGTGGAAGCACCTAATGAAAACCTCCCGGAACTGGGTGACGGCTATGATACAAGAGAGGTTCTTGCTTTGGATTTGGAATCTGCCAGCATTACCACTGTTATCTGGGCCACCGGTTACAAGTTTGACTTCAGCCTCGTAAAGGTGCCCGCATTTGACGAAGACGGATATCCGCTGCAGAAGCGCGGTGCCACCGAGTTTCCGGGGCTTTATTTCATCGGATTGCCGTTCTTGCCCACGATTAAATCCGGACTATTGGCTGGCGTCGGTGATGTCGCTGCCTACGTGGCTGAGCACATCAGCTACGCACGGATCGTGAAGCTGCGCATTCAGCCGACCGCCTGATCGAGTTCTGCGAGGGGCCATTATTCTAGTATTTACGGGGCTTTCTGCACCGACGGCAGGAATATGCTCGCGGGGTCGGTGCTGAACCGCAGGGGAACCTCCCCCTGGTCCAGGCGCGGATTGACCGTACCCGTACCCTGATTGAACAGCGTGTATCCTTCCACTTTGACGCCCTTGGGCAGCGACAGGCTGGCAAAGTAGACAAAATCCGTGAAGTTAGTGGTGATCGGGGCAGGGGTGGCCCAGCTGGGGGGCGGGGCAGCCGCGATCGAATCACTGGTCAGGCGGCGAAAGCTCGTTGCTGGCACAACGATATTTTGGGCGTACACCATAGCACCGTCGTAGTTGAACCCCCGCAGGGCGATCGTGTGAGTGACGGATTCGGTATTATACAGGTACAGTACAGTGGCAGTCGCGTCGTTGTCCGTAGGAACAAAATACAACAGGGTTTCACCCGGAATAGGGGTGGGGAGAGAAAAGGCAGGCGCCAGCGGCTGGCTGCCGATGCCGGCTTGCGGCAACTCATCCTCCCCGCCCGCGGGTTGAAGTGTTTCAACCGCTGCGCCTTCATCCGCAATAAGCGCAGTTGGCGTCGCCGTGGCAGATTGTGAGGCCGGCCCGGATTCAGCCTGCACGCTGCCGTTCGAGCCAATCCACAGCAGGCCAGCAGTTAAAATAATCCCTGCAATCATCCCGAGTACGATTAAACCGAATTTTTTCATGACACCATCCCGTGTTTTATATCCAGATTATGTTATTTGTCCCTCAGATAAATGGAGTTATGAATAAAGATGATCAATTATACCAATAAGTACATTTAATATCTCATTACGCATAAATATTAAGGAGATGTAGCCCTACACAGCGGGACTACATCTGCTTAATATTTTCATGGTAATTGGCCCGCCACCGCTCAATATGCTCAACCGTGGGTAGAGGACCCACCCTCTCCGCAGAGCGTATAACTTTCAGAGCATCTACGCCTGCAGCAACGCTTGGTGAACGACTGTCAAAATGCTGAAGGTATACGCCAGGCGTGGTGCATGTTTACATGCCATTCACGCCTGAGATCGCTAAGTCCGCGCTGGGCGATCTCATTTCTTAATCGTGTACCCATCATTTTTTATGCTCCTCAGTGATTGCCAAGGCGTTGTGGGACATGATGTATTGCCAGAGAAAAGGGATGGTGACGATCATGTATGAGAATTCGGGTGGTGAAATCGTAAATGTTTAGTATCAGCGCAACCGAGAGGGGGATTCCCCCGAAAAAGTGGAGACATAGAAAAGACAAAGTACACTGCTGAAAGGCAGGTATTTGATATGGCGTATATACTCGGGCAACGGGGTTGTGAGCTGCGGGGAGTGCGTCCAACGCAGGATGGCCCCAGGTTAGGCAAAATTACACTTTCGGCAAAGACCTTGAAGCCTCGATTGGGGTCCCACAGGACAGGGTTTTGGATAATACGCTGATAATTCTCAGCGTAATAGTACACAGATGAATTGTGTTCCCGGTCATCGATCAATCAGAGTGAGGCTTACTGCAGGGGCAACGAGCTTACTCCGCTGTGTACGTAGGCGGGGGATGTACTTCGAAGGCAACGGTATAATCCCAGGTGCGGGAGATATCTTTATTGGCAATCAGCACATAATACATGTCCGATACCTTCACGTTCATGTAACTGCGCGGCCCCTCCGGCACCTGGTCGCAGCTGCTCTCTCCTTCTACGTAAAACTTGTACTCAAGGGCTTGCAGCGCCGGGCTGGTCGGGTCCTGGTCGGTCGGGAAAACCACCCCTGCTGCTAGATCGTAGTTGTAGTCGAAGTGGATCTCCACCACAACCGTGGTCAGTGGGGTGACGGTGACGTCATGGGTGGAGAAATCCGGGTCTCCAAATTGGTAGTTGAAGACGCTCGGAAACTGCACGAGGTTCATCTCGAGCTGGCAGGGGGTCTTTAAGGCGCCATCCAGCGTGTTGGTAGCCTCGATAGCCTGGTTCTTCGCCCAGGGCCAGTAAGGCTCGAGGAAGTCACCCGAGCCCAGGGCAGCGGCCACATCGCTATTCTCCATGCCGCGGGACAGGACGTTCTTTAAGTAAGACATATTATGCCCGTACAGCTGACCGTAATAGACCCAGAAATCCTGGGCAAAGTAGGGCTCCAAGCCGGTGTTCCAATCCAAAGGGGTGTCGACTTTGAACAATTCGACCCAGTTACCGACCTCCGAGCGCACCATCTTGTTGACATAGAACGACTCTTCGGTGGTCTTGGCCATCCCCTCGAGGACCCACAATATCTGTTTACCAGCCATGTAATCCTGCATGACAGCATCATAACCGTGCTGGGTGGCATGGAAGTATTCATGGAGCAAGATCTGCACGTAATCGCCGTTGAGCCCTACTGCCGGGTTCAGACACAAGACCAGCCGGGCTTGCCAGGCGGTGTAGTATCCGCCGGCTCCGGCCTTGGCACAATATCCAAAAGTGCGAGGCTCGATATACGCCTTATAACCGGTGACGGTTACAGACGGCGGAACAAAGCTGATGATCTGAATCGTGTTGCGCAGATGCGGCGGGGCAAACCCAAGATCGCCCTGCAGGTGCTGCTCAAATGCCGCCAGCAGGGTGGCAGCCTGGCTCTCCGTATCCGAGGTGCAGTCGGTGGTATTTGTGAAATTGACGCACTCGACGGTGTAGGCTGAGCTGGTGCCGTCTATCGACCCGGCGGCAGCCGCGGCTGTCGAAGGCGAATCGTAGCCAGGGTGCTCGACCAGCACGTAGGTTTCTCCCTCGGTAGTCACAGCCGCGCCGGTGGTCAGGAACAACTCCTGGGCGGGGTCGTACATGCCCTCCAGGAAGCTCCAATATGGGCGGGTGGCCTGCGTGTCGTTGATTTGGTCGACAGGCTGCAAGATCGCCAGAGCCAGGTGGGCGGAATCCACGCCCTGCGGCACCGGGAAGGCCAGGACAAGCGGGTTCTGCGGCGAGACATATGTAGGCACCGCGGCGCTAATGTGCACGTAGATACCTAGTGCCTGTGCCGGCGCGGGCAGGGTGACGGTCGGCGGGTTGGTGCTGGCTAAGGCCACCTCGACCGGAGAGGTAAGGCTGGCTGCCGGCGCGCCGATGCCGATGCCATCCGGGCCGGATACCACACCGCCGTTATCCAGGGTTCCCTGGTGCACAGGCGGCAGTCCAAATACCAGCGGGATGAACACCTGCGTGGTCGCCTGCCCGCCGCTGCTCTGCCCTGCAGCGGGAGGGAGGTTGGGGATCAGAAGAAATAGGCATATCGCAACCAGAACGGGAACAAAATGACGGAATTTTGCACGCAGAATCATAACCCACCTCACCATCCATTTGTATCAAAGGCTTATTGAATTTTTATTGGATAAAGTTGGTGGATTATATCATGTTAGTCAGATGCGGTTTCCAGGCGTGCTGTGTGGGGTGAGGAGTGCGAAGTGCGAGATGTCGAGTATTCCGGTGTTGGGGAAAGGGCGATAAGGGAACCAGGCAACGATGAAGAAGGTTGACCCACATTTCAAGTAAAATATAGGTCTTGACTACGATAGATCAGGTAAAACCCCAGCAATTACCCTGAAGTCGATTGAGTTTTTTGAAGTGAATCTCTGCCACCAGCTTGATCAGCGGGACAACGGTGACGACATGGCTGGTGACTACCGGGCTGGCTCAGGCGTATTTGATGATGATCAGACAGCATGACAGCTGGGGGTAAGGGATTACTTGTGGTAGAATCAGCTTCCTTAGAACAGGCGTTCGCTGCGGTAGCAGCGAGATGATTTATTCCATCAGGAGATGAGCAAGTGCTGAACAAAGCGGTGGCAGCTTCCCCCGGGAAGGGAGCACAAGTGAAGCGCGAATTCAGCGTGGCTGATGAGCATGTTTACAACCGCTCCGGGCCGAAACGCTGGATCTTCTCACACCTGCTGCGCTACCCGGGCTTCCTGGTCAGTTTTCTGATCGCGGCGACGCTGACCAACGTGCTCTATTCAGCGGTGCCGCGGCTGACCGGCGTGGCCTTCGATGAGGTGCTCATGCCAGAGCCCAGTCCGGCGCGCCTGCTGACGATTGCCCTGGTGATCCTGGGTCTGGTGCTGGTGCGCGGTCTGGTGGATATGACCAACTCCTGGTCGGTGGAGACGCTCGGACAGCGCATGGAGCGGGATGCGCGCGAGGAGCTTTATATCAGCCTGCTGGGCAAGAGCCAGACCTTCCACAACCGGCAGCGGATCGGCGATATCATGGCGCGGGCGACCAACGATGTGCGCCAGCTCAACCCTATGATGAACCCGGGTGTCTCACTGATCACCGAGTCGATCATGGGCATTATCGCACCGCTGACCTTTATCGCCTTGATGAGCGTCGAGCTGCTGGTGGCACCGGTGCTGTTCGTGATCGCCTATATCTTTGCCCTGCGGCGGTACGTCAACCAGCTCAATCCGGTGGCAAGCGCGCAGCGCAAGCGCTTCGGCGAGATGAATGCCGGGTTGAACGAGACGATCACCGGGATCGAGGTGGTCAAGTCGGCGGTGCAGGAAGCCCAGGAACGAGATAAATTCGTGGGCAATGCCCGCCACGTGCGCGATCTGTATGTGAAGCAGGGCGAGATCGAAGCACGCTACCTGCCGCTCTTGCTGCTCGGTTTTGCGCTGACGCTGGCTTTCGCCCAAGGTGTGTGGATGGTGTCGCAGGGCAGGCTGTCGATTGGGGAGCTGGTTGCCTACATGGGTCTGATGGGGGTGCTGCGATTCCCGGCGTTCATCTCGATCTTCACCTATTCGCTGGTGCAGATGGGGATTGCCGGAGCCAAACGAATCCTCGAGCTGATGCAAGAAGAGACAGAGCTGGATGAGAACAAAGCCGGCTACGCGGTGCCGATGCGGGGTGAGATCGTTTTCGACCGGGTAACATTCCGGCTGGACAACGATCCCGACGGCCTGCCGGTGCTGGAAGATATCTCATTTCGTGCTTCGCCAGGCGAGACGATCGCCATCGTCGGGCAGACCGGCTCGGGCAAGACGACGCTTGCGAAGCTGGTCAACCGCACGTATGACGTGGAGGCAGGGCGCATCCTGATCGACGGGGTGGATGTGCGCGACTGGAACCTGGATTCGCTGCGCTCGCAGATCTCGACCATCGAACAGGATATTTTCCTGTTCTCGCGGCCGATCGATGAGAATATCGGCTTCGGGCTGGGGCAGGAGGTCAGCCAGGCAGAGATCGAAGCGGCGGCGAAGACAGCCCAGGCGCACGACTTCATCGAAGGGTTTGCCGACGGTTATAAGACGGTGGTTGGCGAACGCGGCGTGACACTCTCCGGCGGGCAGCGCCAGCGCATCGCCATCGCGCGCGCCCTGCTCACCGACCCGCGCATCCTGATCCTGGACGACTCGACCAGCGCGGTCGACAGCGCTACCGAGGACCAGATCCAGCGCGCCATCAAACGGCTGCTCGAAGGCCGGACCACATTGCTCATCACCCACCGCCTGTCCCAGATCCGGCGGGCGGACAGGATCCTGGTGCTGCACCGCAACGCGATCGTGGATCAGGGCTCTCACGAGGAGCTGATGCAGCGCTGCGACCTGTACATGCGGATTTTTGCCCGTTATGAGTAACGCTGATATGAGTTATGGTCAGTCAGCAAATCTTGATGGATACATCATTCTTGATATGTCATTCCGAGGAGCGTTCTTCGCGACGAGGAATCCCTGTGATGTACGACTGCACCCGCCGGTGACGGTTCCATTTATCTGTGGCTCCAGGGATTCCTCGCCCCATGCAAAGAACGCAATGGCTCGGAATGACATGCATATTCATGTTACCGGCAATAAGGACAGGATGAGGAATTCTTAATGGGCTTCATCATGGACGGCCTGGATGCCGAGGCTTACGACCGCGAGTACAGCGATCGCCAGCTAATAAACCGGATCGCCGGCTACTTTCGACCCCACCTTTCCAAGATGGGCGTGGTGGCAGGCCTTATCGTACTCAACTCGCTCATGGAGGCGGCTTTCCCGTTCCTGATCGCACGCGGCCTCGACCAACTGGAGGGAGCGGCTGACCTGAGCGGGACGATCTGGCAGCGCACAGCCTGGCTGATCGTCGCCATCTTCCTGTCCGGCTTCCTATCGTGGACCTTCAATTACTTCCGCCAGAGGTATACAGCACGCACGGTCGGGGATGTGGTGTTGAAGCTGCGCCAGGACGCTTTCGACGCGGTGCTGGCACGCGATATGTCTTTCTACGACGAGTATTCGTCGGGCAAGATCGTCAGCCGGGTGACCTCGGATACACAGGACTTTTCGAACGTGGTGACGCTGACGCTCAACCTGATCAGCCAGGTGCTGATCGTGGCGATCGTGGTGTCCCTGCTGTTATATATCAACCCGAGGCTGGCGCTGATCGCATTGGCGATTGCGCCTGTGGTGATCATCACAGCCTTGGCGTTCCGGCGCATAGCCCGCCACACGACCACCCAGGCCCGGCGGGTGCTGGCTGAGGTGAATGCTACCGTGCAGGAAAGCATCACCGGTATCAGCGTCGCCAAGAACTTCCGCCAGGAACAGCGCATCTATGATGAGTTCAAGCCGGTCAATGCCCAGGCATACCGGTTGAGCCTGCGCCAGGGTCTAACGTTCAGCAGTATCTTCCCCATCCTGGGCACCATCGCCGGGATCGGCAGCGCGCTTATCGTGTACTTTGGCGGGATGAACGTGATCGGCGGGACGGTGTCGGCCGGGGATTACTACCTGTTCGTTGAGGGGGTCAGCCTGTTCTGGTTCCCGTTGATCGGCATCGCTTCGTTCTGGAGCCAATTCCAGCTCGGGCTGGCGGCCAGCGAGCGCGTCTTCGCCCTGGTGGACGCCGAACCGCGCGTGGTCCAGGTCGATAACCAGGAGGCGCATCGTCTGCAGGGACGCATCGAGTTCCGCGGCCTGGATTTTGCATACACGGCAAAGGAGCAGGTGCTGGCAGATTTCGATATGACCATTCAGGAACGCGAGACTCTGGCGCTGGTGGGTCACACCGGTGCGGGCAAGTCAAGCCTGGGCAAGCTGGTGGCGCGCTTCTATGAGTATCAGGGAGGCGACCTGCTGGTCGACGGTCAGGACATCCGCTCCTTCAACCTGGATTCGTATCGCGGGCAGCTTGGCATCGTGCCGCAGACTCCCTTCCTGTTCGCCGGCACGGTGGCCGATAACATCCGCTACGGAAAGCCGGAGGCAAGCGACAACGAGGTGGTTGCTGTGGCGTCGCGCGTGGGGGGCGGTGATTGGCTGGAGGCACTGCCGCAAGGGTTGGGGACGCCGGTCGGCGAGGAGGGCAGGGGCATCTCGATGGGTCAGCGCCAGCTGGTTGCGCTGGCGCGCGTGCTTCTGCAGGACCCGGCAATCATTATCCTGGATGAGGCGACCGCCAGCGTAGACCCGCTCACCGAGGCCCAGATCCAGGAAGGGCTGGACGTGGTGCTGCAGGACCGCACTGCGATTGTGATCGCTCACCGGCTGTCGACCATCAAGTCAGTCGATCGCATCATTGTGCTTAAAGAGGGACAGATCATCGAGCAGGGCGACCATGCGTCGCTCCTGGCAAGCGGCGGCCATTACGCAGAGCTGTACAATACCTATTTCCGCCACCAGTCGCCAGATTACAGACCGACAGACGACGACTACATAGAATCTGTACGGTTGCAGATCGAGGGCTTGCCTTCGAGCACGAATTGAATAGTCTGATACCGATTCTAAATCGGTAATCGAAAATTACCAGATTACCGATTATCCAATAACACAACAGTGCTGAGAATATCCATGATGCCCGACTCTCGTCGGGCGTTTTTCTTGTTTGCTGTGTAGAAATACTCACAAATTGTGCTGTTTAATATTTTCGGTTTGTAGATGGATATGAAATTGAAACCAAGACAGAAGAAACCAAACCGAGAATGCTGCGGGTACGGAGCGGGAACGAGAAATAGGGGCTATCGATATCAAAGATATTGAAAATAGGCGTCAATAAAACGGATTCGTGAGTGGTTACCATATTGGTTTGGATGAAACGCCTTCTCTAGTCGCTAGATGTATTGGCTAGCGCCACCTATACACAATTGTATCTGACCAAAACCAGACAGTTACTTTTCTAAGGGAAACACCGCGCAGAGGGCACAACATATTCGCTCCATATCCCCCACAAAGAATTTTTTGGGTGATCTGCCCAACCATTGGTGCCAGTTCTCTGGTGGTAAGCAAGGAAATCCGCTTGATTGTGAACCTGAACAGCAGGAAGATCCTAAGCGGGAATATTTGTGATT
>JAQBDA010000400.1:0-5657 GCA_032124675.1 Chloroflexota bacterium | reverse complement strand
AGATAACCATCGATAATTCCCTGGTGGTCATCCAGGATTGCCACTCGAATTTTGTCATTCATCGCAATTTCCTTAGCTGCTTAAGTGATCGGCTGTAATCACCACTTTTGTATTTCAAAACACTTTCAGCCGATTACCTAGGATACATTACCAGGCCTTTTATGGCAATACCGCGCACCAAATCAGTACAAATGTCTATGTCATAGGATAATGCGCCTATATACTTTACGCCTCAGAATTGGTATAAATATGCTGTAGGTTTTAGTTATATACCAAAATAGAAAATCATGCAACCGGCTAAGATGGGTGTGAGGGGAGACACCCATCTTGTTTTAATTTCTTAGGAGAGCGGAATTCTTATAGAATTACCGCTCTCTTTTATTCTTACCTCGAGGTGGTAATACTTCTTGGGCTTACGCAGTTGGTTGGATGACGGGATGCAATATTAACGAAAACAGGATAGAATATAATAGGCGATAAACACCCTACAGCAAAGATCAGCTCCTTGCGACAGGCATGAGTGTCGTATGATGGAAAATTACTTAATGAAGGATATTGAGCAGCATGGATGAGCAATCAAAACATGGCAGTTCGGGCATCAGCATACAAGTAGAAGCGTCGGAGTTCCCGGTTATCCCTGGCAGCAGTACAACTATTGCAGTATTTGTTCAGAACTGGGGAACAACAGAGGATTACTTCGAACTATCTGTCCTCGGCATCTCTGCCTCATGGGTTTCCATCCAGAATCCGGTGATCAAACTGATGCCTGGCGAAGGGCAATCCATCTCCCTGGTGATCAATGCACCACCGCCATCGCAGAAGAGTGCCGGCTGGTACCCGATGAAAATCCGGGCGATCAGCCAGCAGGACCGCACCCAGATGGATGAGGTCGAAATCACCCTGAAAGTAGCCGTTTACGAGATCATGGGGCGGCTTGGCGTGATGATGCACTCTAACCAGTTCACTGTAACGCCCGGGGGGAGTGTGACGATCCCGATCGTCCTGCGCAACCAGGGGTTGGAAGCAGACAATTTCAAGCTGGCGGTCAAGGGCATCCCCTCCAATTGGATATCCACCTCATCACCCCTTACCCAGTTAGATCCGGGCGAACAGAAAGGGATTACCCTCAATATTCACCCACCCCGCTCCCCGCAGAGCCGTGCTGGGCGGAACGCTTTCTCCATGCAGATCTTCAGCCAAGATTATCCCGACCAGGCAACAGAGATCGATTGTACCCTGACCATCGCCGCATACACCCAGTTCAGCTGCGAGCTGGATCCACAGCAATTCCCGGACACCCAGGATGCCCGCATTGCGGTCTTCAACCAGAGCAACATCCAGCAAGTGTACACCGTGTCCTGGGTCAGTGACAAGGATGAATTGGCGTTCACACCGCAGAGCGACAATCCAGTGCGGGTAGCAGCTGGTGAGGCCGGGGCGGTTGATTTCACCGCTTCCCCTCGCCGCAGACCGTTATTCAGCAATCAGGTATCCTACCTGTTTTCTGCGCACATCGCATCAGCGGAGAAAGAGGTCCAGACAGTCAATGGGGAGCTTTCCAGCCGCGGGCTGATCCCAATCTGGGTGCTGCCAGTCGTGGTGGTCATCTGCCTGCTCGCCGTGTGCGCGTTCAGCTTCTACTGGTATCGCGATGGCCAAAACACTGCTGCCACGCAGACTGCTATAGCCGGTGTCGGTGACATTGTCAGTGCAACTCAGACGGCTGCATTCAACCAGACTGCCGCCGCAGAGATCGGGCAGCGTGATGATGACGGTGACGGGCTGACCAACCAGCGCGAGCTGGAGATCGGCACTGATCCGAACAACCCTGACACCGACGCCGACGAACTCGGGGATGGGGAAGAAGTCCTGCGCCTGGTCACCGACCCCAAGAACCCGGATACGGATGCAGACGGGCTTCAAGATGGGGAAGAAGTCCTGCGCCGGGGCACAGACCCAAAGAACCCGGACACCGACGGCGATAAACTGGTGGATGGCGAAGAAGTGCGCCTCGGCACCGATCCTAAAAATCCAGATACGGAAAATGATCGCTTGATCGACGGTGACGAGATCCAGCGCGGCACAAACCCTCTGAACCCTGATACCGACGGCGACCAGCTTATCGATGGCGATGAGGTCAGCTTCGGCACCAATCCGCTGAACCCCGATACTGATAATGACCGCCTGACCGATGGCCAGGAGTCACCCAACTGCCCGAACTTCCTCAATCCGGACACCGACGGCGATGGCATCATCGATGGACTCGACCTGGACCCCTGTGACCCCAACAATCCCTCCTTGACCGCGACTGCCGGAGCATCCCTGCCGACCGCAGCACCGACGATCGCTCCCCCGACCCTGGCTCCACCAACCCAACCCATCCCGAGCGACACACCGCCTACCGTCCCGACCACCGCCCCTCTGGAAGGAGTCATCCTTTATGAATCCAACCTGGATGGGAACCCGGAGATCTACGCCACCAACGCCTCCAGCGGGGTTACTTTCCGCCTGACAAACCATCCGGCGACAGATACACAACCAGCCTGGTCTCCGGATGGAAGCCGGATCGCTTTTACCACCAACCGGGATGGCAACAACGAAATTTACCTGATGAATGCCGATGGCAGCAACTTATTCAACCTGACCGGCAACCTGGCGGATGACCAATACCCGACCTGGTCCCCCGATGGACAGTCGATCGCGTTCACCACCAACCGGGATGGCAACCAGGAGGTCTATGCGGTCAATCCGGATGGCAGTAATATCCGCAACCTGAGCAACAACCTGGCTAACGATTTCCAACCGAGCTGGTTCGCCGTCCGGCGGCTGGTATCCTCGGATAATTGGATCGTCTTCGCCAGCGATCGGGATGGCAACCAGGAGATCTACTCCATGCGACCCAACGGGCTGGAGCAGGTCAATATCAGCCTCAACCCGAACCAGGACGATACCCCCAAAGGAAATGCAAACGGCAAGGTCGTCTTCAGCTCAAACCGTGACGGTAATTTCGACATCTTCACGGTCAACCTGGATGGCACCGGGACGCAGAAAATAACCAATAACCCGGCTCAGGATATGACACCGGCCTGGTCTCCGGACAACAACTGGATCGCCTTCTCCACCGACCGGGAGATCAATTTTGAGATCTACGTAATGCTCTCCAACGGCGCGGATGCCAGCAACTTCACGCGCAGCCCGGCGACGGACATCTACCCCGCCTGGCGCTGAGCCAAATGCCGGATTAGGCAGCAGTTACGAAGTTATCGGGATTTCTTGGAGGCGTTCTTCGCGTTACGCCTCCAATTTTGTTTTGTTAGAGGATCTCCTCGAACAGTTTATGCCGGATCTGGTAGAGACGGTAGGTGGCGTACGGGAGAACCAGCGACGCATGCAGCTGTCTGCCTGCCAGGTTGGTCCCAGATATGGGCTCCAGCGGCAGAGAACTGTACCGCATGGCATAGCTGACCAGACTGTCGATCACCGCTGATCGCAGCGTACTGACCTTAAGTTCATCCCGAACCCCTTCCGGCAGGTCACACCCCAGAGTGCGCTCCGCAACCAGCAGAGCAGTATAGACGATGCTGCTGCAATCATATAGCCCTGCTTTCTCCACCACCACATCCCAGCGCAGCTGGTCCATTACACGGATCGTCTCACTGATATCCAGCAGCGACTTCAGCCGGAAATAGCGTTTCCGGCAGCTGTTGATGCACAGAGAGATGAGCGTATCCTCTGCGCTCATCACCCATACCGGCTGGCCGCGGTATTCGATCCTGGAAGCGTCCTGCCAGATGCGGTCGAAATCAACCGGCAGCGCACCGTTGATGGTCATATCATGGTGATGGTAGAAATCGTACTCAATACTGCTGCCGTGCAGCTCGTCCATGAGCCGGTCGAGCTCTGGAGAGGATATCTCTTCCCGCTTGCGGTGCAGCACCAGGTCGATATCACTGAGCGTGCTGAATGCGGGATGCTCATAGACCAGGATATCCAATACACCGCCCTTGATTAACATCGCTTCGATATCGTGCTCGTTTAAGTACTCGATGATTTCCGCCAGCTTCCGGGCGCGCTGCTCCTTCCGCACGGTGTTTTGCATCGTGTACATCTGGTAGCGGTCAACGAGCTTCTGGGGGATGTCGAAGGGGATCTCACTGCGTTGGCACAGGTTGACATACACCAGGGATGCCACCCCATGGCGCTCCGCTTTAGAGAAGGCCAGCTCCCAGGACAGTGGATACTCCCGGCTGATCTCCAGGACCGCCTTTTGGTCCTGCTCTTGAAAATCCTGCCGGGTGCAGGCGAACAGCAGCCTGTCTTCGGGCTTCACAGGGCGTTCTCCACGGCGTCCGTATCAGGCTGCCAGCGACCGACGAGAAACTGGCTGAGATTGATCAGCAAACCACCCAGCCAGAGCACTCCACGGCTGAGGTAGAGGTAGATCCCGGCTGGCTGATGGCTGCTGTCGAGATCCGCTCTGCCGTACAGCCATGCCTGTACCCGCATCACCCCGGCTACCAGTCCACTGGAGATTCGCCAGGCTTGCGTATCGAGTCTCATCTGCCGGTCCGCTCGCCGGATAGCCAGCACCCGGCCGAAGATCTGATTTTCGGGGATCCGCGGGTCATAATACAGCCAACTGTCACCCTTGGTGCGCAAATCATGTCCCTGACCACTCTTATTAGCAACCAGTACTCGATGGGCTACCAGATTGCGCTCGCGCTGGAATACAACGATATCCCCGGGCTGTACTGAATCGAGGTTGTGCGAAACCAGCATTTGATCGCCGCTGCGCAGCAGAGGCAGCATACTGGTGCCGTGCAGCGGGATATAATGTGTTTCACCTGCCTGGCTCCACAGCTCCAGAGCAGCTTTCAATGATTCCGGGGAGATATGTTCACCCCGCCTATCTCCTGGTTCAGAAGTCGCTGTCACGTAGCTCGTTATCCTGCATGCCAGCTCACCCACACCCGCGTGCCTTCGCCGGACAGACTGCTGATTTCCAACCTGGCGCCGATTGCATCGGCGCGCTCCTGCATGATCTTGACCCCCAGGTGATCCGAGGGTACGTTTCCCTGGTCAAAGCCACGACCATCGTCGCGGATCTCCATCTCCACCCGCTCTTCATGGCAGATAAGGCTCATCTGGACCTGGGTGGCCTGGGCATGTTTGGCGACATTGTTCAGGGCTTCCTGGGCGATACGGTAGAAAGCGATTTTTATATCCGAAGACAGGTCGCAGTCCCCTTCCAGCGTGCACTGCACAGCCACCATTGCCCTGCCGGAGAAGGCATCACACAAGTGACGGAAAAGCTCACTGGCTTCGGCTTCGATGAGAGCACTCGGTCTCAGCTCGAGCAGCAGGGTGCGCATCTCTGCCAAGGCGCCGCGGGTGAGCTGGCGCAGTTCTTCCAGCCGGCGTTTGCC
Organism: Chloroflexota bacterium; assembly: GCA_032124675.1. GTDB lineage: Bacteria > Chloroflexota > Anaerolineae > Anaerolineales > UBA4823 > JAQBDA01. Next base: position 231 of record JAQBDA010000400.1, on the reverse strand, counting down.
TTCCTGCGGATTCTTATCCCACAGCCGAGTCAGCACCTCGGCGATCAGGCTGGCGGAGAACAGAGATTGCGTCACTGCATCATGCAGCTCGCGCGCCAGCCGCTGGCGCTCTTCAACTGCTGCCACGTATTGGGCCTGCTCGTAAAGCTGGGCGTTTTCGATCGCTAGAGATGCACGCTGGGCCAACGCCAGCAGCAAGCGCTGTTCTGTCTCGCCGAAACCGCGCGGCTC
>JAQBDA010000399.1:0-3047 GCA_032124675.1 Chloroflexota bacterium | reverse complement strand
ACCACGACTTTTAGGAGAATACCCAATAAGAATACTGGATAATCGGTTGTACTCATAGAAATGGATAATGTCTCATAGTGTGCACTAAAGGGATGATTGTAAACACCCTTATTTTCCAATATTCGAACTAGTATTAAATATTTAAATAAACTTGAAAATTATTATGAACACTCTCACTGAGAAGCTTAAATATATCTTGGCAGACCATACGAATGTGTTAATCCTTACGCACAACGACCCTGATCCAGATGCAATCGCCACAGCTGTAGGGCTTAGCTATTTACTGAAGGAAAGATTATCGATTGATTCAAAAATCGCTTATGGAGGCCATATCGGGAGGGTAGAGAACAAAGCCCTGGTTGGGTATTTGAAGAATCCACTACGACAACTTCGTCGAGCTGATCTTCGAGAGGCAAATAAGATTGCGTTGGTTGATACTCAGCCTGGAACAGGTAATAATCCACTACCGTCACATAGAAATGCTGATATTGTGATAGACCACCACAACTGGAGTCCAACCACAGCTGAGGCAGTCTTCGTGGATGTCCGACCAGAGATTGGTGCCTCTTCCACGATCCTTACAGAATATCTTCAGGAGGCTGGTCTCAACCCACCAACCGACATAGCGACTGCATTATTCTACGGAATTAAAACAGATACAATGGGACTCAGCCGTAAATCTAGCTCGGCTGATGTGTCTGCATATTTTTATCTACAGCCCAAAATCGATGTAAATGCACTCGTGCAGATAGAACAAGCACAGGTACTGCCTGAGTATTTTAGAAGGATAGATGATGCCATACATGCTGTACGAATATATGCTGAGGACGTTATCATAGTGTACCTTGGCCCTTTGCCTTACCCGGACGTTAGCGCTGAGATTGCTGATTTATTTCTGCGACTGAGAGGTATTCGATGGGTGCTTTGTATGGGGGTGTATGAGGATGAATTGATCCTGTCAGTACGGTCTCGCAACAAGAAATTCGGTGCAGGTGATATTGTCCAGGACATAATAAAAGGTAGGGGAACAGCAGGGGGTCACGGCATCATGGCTGCAGGTCATATAAATCTAATAAAGGGAGAAGATCCCGAACTCCTGGCTTCTGAACTAGAAAAAAAGGCGTTGGTTTATCTTAAAAAAACAGAGGATGTTGCTTGGAAACCTTTGATTTAACCTTATTTCAATTAGTCTGACTTCCATTGATGCAATTGGAAAAATCTGACTGTCGATAACCTTCTCAAAGTTATTCAGGACCCTCATGGTTTTTATGGATTGATTTGGATAGAGAACTGTTGGATACTTGCGAATTAACTCCTGTAACCGATTCCCTGATAGCTTATTACATGACTTTAGCAGAATAGATTAATGACCTCTTCAAATATGATGAGGTTTTGCAGGCTGATTGATGTGGTTCATGAAGGGGATAGGTAGCCTTATAGCCAGTCTTTTCTCCTGAACAAGATGATCACTATGACGGATAACAGGACTGACACAATAATCAGATAGGCGAAAGTAGTTGGCTCAGATCTTCCGGGTAGTTGGACGTTCATACCATAAAGGCTGGCAATAAGCATAGGAACGCTGATGATTATCGTGATGGCTGCAAGGAACTTCATGACAGTATTGAGGGTGTTCGGGCCACAGCTGCATAGCGCTCATTACTGCAGAAGCTGCGGTCTGTCCCAAGCCACACAGGGAGCTATCCGTCATCGTCCAACCGACATCTGCAAGGCGATCCAGATCGCCGGAGCGGACATCCCCCTGCGCCAGGCGAATGAGGATTTCGTGCTGACGCTGGGTGCCCAATTGACAGGGATAGCACTTACCGCATGATTCGTGGGCGAAGAACCTGGCCAGCCTGACCAGAACATCGTGAATATCGCGCGATTGGTCAATCACCATAAGCATCCCAGATCCTAACGGCAGATTGGCGGCCTGCATATGCTCGAAAGACAGTTGAACGTCGATGTCACTTTCGAGGGCAAAAGCACCCGCGGCACCGCCCACCAAGATGGCCTTGAGACCCTCTTCGCTGCGCATGCCCCCGGCCAGATCGTAGAGCAGCTCGCGCAGGCTGACCCCAAAGGCGGCTTCATATAATCCGGGATGTTTAACATCTCCGGAGATGCAGAATAATTTCGTACCGGGTGATTTTTCGGTTCCCAATTGGCGGTAAGCAGCAGCACCATTTTCCAATATGTAGGGCAGATTGCAGAGTGTCTCGACATTATTGATGGCAGTTGGTTTCCCAAACAATCCACTCGTGGTCGGGAAGGGCGGCTTAAGTCGGGGAAATCCACGCCTGCCCTCAATGGCTTCAAAAAGGGCCGTCTCCTCTCCACAGATATAGGCACCCGCACCCAAGCGCAGTTCGATATCGAAGTCAAATTCTGAACCCAGAATCGCCTTTCCCAGGTAACCTGCAGAACGGGCTTCTGCAAGAGCCTGCTCCAGAGTTGAAAATGCCTGGGGGTATTCCCCACGGACGAAGATATAACCCTGCTGGGCCCCAACTGCATAACCAGCGATGATCAGGCCTTCCAGGAGGCGCTGTGGGTCATCCTCCATCAAGACCCGGTCCTTGAAAGTCCCTGGTTCTGATTCGTCAGCATTGCAGACCACGTATTTGGGATTCGCAAGCGTCATGGCGGCGCCTTCGAGCTTTACCCCAGTCGGGAAAGCAGCCCCGCCACGCCCCACCAACCCAGAGGCTTTGACCGTGGTGATCACTTCAGCCGGGCTCATCTGCAGGGTTTTCTGCAATCCTTGATAACCGCCTGAAGACTGGTATTCTTCCAGGGAAGTCGGCCTACCCCGGCCGCAGTTAGCGGTCAGCAGCCTGGTAGTACCGCCGATTGCTGACCTAGTTCGATCCTGGGTCTCCATGATCATTTTTGGAGCAGCACCAGGATTTAAGTGCCCATAAGCAGCATCCCCGACCAAAGCCGCGGGTGCCTGATCACAAAGACCCAGACAGGGGGCACGTTCGATAGAAACCATACCGTCAGCGCTCACCTGGTCCAGAGAAACCTGCCAGTGCTGGCAC
>JAQBDA010000398.1:0-53916 GCA_032124675.1 Chloroflexota bacterium | reverse complement strand
ATCCATTTTGCTGATCGAAATAAAATTAATAGAAGTTACGCAGTTCAGGGGAAATCGGGGATGTTTGGGTGGGTTTCGCCCGCCCAAACATCCCCGTCATCCCACCAACTTCGTAAGTCCTAAATAATAGGAGTAGTAACTGTGCGGTAAAGAGGAAAAAATGCCACTTTCCTTCCAACCATGTATTTTCTACAAAGTATTCGGTGGCTATGTGAGGATCTCTGGAGAGATTAATGTCCGGTAGGATGGAGCAAGCCAGCGACAGCCCGTTGTTTAACTACTCGATCGCCAGCGCCGATATGCGCTATATCGAGATCGGCGAGAGGCTGCTCTATCTGCGAGCAGACCCGGAGCTTGGTCCGGTCGTGCGCGGGGAGATACTCGGCTGCGGGCCGGGCTGCTACGTCGATCTGAGCCAGGTTTTCCTGGAATTTACGATGAGCTGTGAGGGCTGTCGCGAAGAAGACGTAATCGATGAAGCACTGGTTTATTTTGGCGAGCGCCTTGGTAAGCTTCTTTCCTCCAGGCTCTATCCAGACGAAAAAAAGGACGCGGCTGTTGACCGGCTGGTGGGGATGTTCGATTGCATATTTAGATCGATGAATGTCCCTTATTCCATGGAGCAGGAGCAGAGCAGGCTGCATTACAGCTTCGCCAGCTGTCCATTTTGTGACAACGAAGCATACGCCGGATTTACACGCTCGATGGATATGGCTCGCCTGGGTTTCGTCTCGTTATGCGAGAGCATCCTGCACAATATCGCGCCAGGTTGGGTATTGGAGAAGCCTGCGAAAACCGATATCAACAACCCGCTGCTTGAAGTTGTACTGATAAGATATTGATATCTGCCAAGCCGTTCATTCCCTGCAGTGTTAATCTACAGCTACGACAGGCAGCCCGAAATTAAAGCTTGTTCCTTTATTGATTTCTGATTCGTACCAGATATCCCCTCCAACTTTATTAATAATTTGCTTGACGATTGCCAGACCTAAGCCTGTCCCCGGGATGTTCAAATCTTTTGCATTTTGGGCGCGGAAAAACTCCGAGAAGATCTTATCTTTAGCATTAGCTGGGATTCCGATACCGTTATCCTGCACCTTGCCATAGATTGTAGACTCCCTCTTATGCAGTTGAATGAATACAGTTCCACCAAGAGGAGTGAATTTAATGGCATTGGAGAGCAGATTGGTCCAGATGCTTTTCACCTGGTCAGGCGGCATAAAAACTGGCTCAAGATCACCTGATATATCGACAGACAGCTTGATATTATTTCCTGTTGCCAATGGCTCCAACTCGCTTATCACCTTGTGGAGTTCTGCATCCACCTGCACCTGCTCTGCTTTCTTGGTGGTTTTGATCTCCTTTAGCCTACCAAACTCCAGCAGATCTGATATCAACTTAAGCTGCTCTTGTGCTCTCTGCTGAGCGCGTTCGAGGTACTCGCGCTGCCTCTCTGAGGGGATGTACTCGTTTAGGATAAGATCAAGATAAGTTGAGATTGCAGATATCGGTGCCTGAAGCTCATGTGTTACCAAGCGAATAAAAGCGATTTTGGCTTGATCCAGTTCTTCAAGCCGCGCTTTCTCTTCCGCCAGATTCTGTGCTTCAGCTTCGATGGTTTGCAGACGCTTGGCTTCCAGGGATAATCGCCTCCGTTCCAATCCCTGGTTGACGACGAGTAGTAAATCGTCTGTGGTGAATGGTTTGGTCAGGAAATCATACGCACCTTGTTTAATCGCTGTCACAGCCAATTCGACGGTTGCGTAGCCGGTAATGATGATGCACACAATCTCCGGGTCGTACTCATGGATAAGAGTGATCAGGTCGATGCCGTTCATGCCGGGCATCATCACATCAACCAAGGCGAGATCGAATTCCCCAGACTGGATAAATTGCAACCCTTCCTCGCCATTTTCTGCGGTTTGTATGGAATATCCGTGGGGTGTCAGCGCCCTTCTACAACCCTCCCGGATTCCTGGTTCATCATCGACTACAAGGATTCTGTTTTTTTTCATCTCACGCCAATATGGATCTTTATAATGATTCTTCGAAAATAGAAGTCAAGGGTGTGGCTTTGCCAGTATCTTGAAGTATGATCGGTAATTGAATAGTGACGATTGTCCCTTTGTCGACCTCGCTGCGCACACCGATCTGACCCCGATGCAATTTAATTATTCCATAGACGATCGCCAGTCCCAATCCAGTACCTTTCCCCGTTGGCTTGGTAGTAAAGAAGGGGGTAAAAACCTTGACAACGTTTTCAGAGGGGATGCCAACACCCGTATCTGCAATTTCAAGTGAAATCATCCCGGTTGGTTTGCTCTGTGTGCGTAAAGTCAGTTCACCACCGTCTGGCATTGCTTCTATAGCATTGTCGATGAGATTCACCAGTACCTGGTGCATTTGTGCCGTGTCAGCTTGGATTGTGGGAAGAGAGGGATCAAGATCGTAGATGACCTCAACCAGTGAATCAGGATAGTGCTTGATTTCTACTTCTGCTACATCCCGGATCAAAGCATTGAGGTCAGTTGGTTGAGCGACAACCTGGTACTGCCGGGCGAACTCAAGCAATGCTGAAACGATGCCTTTGCATCTTTTCGTCTCATTCACGATTACTTCGATATCATCCCGGTAGGGCGAATCGGGGTCAAGTTCTTTTAGCAGGATATCCGAATAGAGCAATACTGTGCCGAGAGGATTGTTGAGCTCATGGGCAACCCCTGCAGCCAGCTGTCCTACGGAAGCCAGCTTCTCAGACTGCACAAGTTGATCTTGGGTTGCCTGCAATGTGTCCAGCATCGAATTAAAGGATGTTTCCAGTAAGCCAACATCGCCACCAGCGCGAACAGGTACTCGCACGGACATATCTCCTTCTGCGATACGGCGATTTGCATCTACCAGGACTTTCAGTTGGTCTAAGGGACGTGTGATTGCTCGTGCTACAGGTGTTGTGATGATGATTGTGAACAGAACCATCCCAAAAGCGACCAGTGAGATTCTTTGATTAAATGAGTTGATCAATCTCTGAAATTCAGCCTGTTTAACCCCGACATAGAGTATTCCAATCACCTCTCCCAGGTGGTTTTTCAAAGGATCATAACGAGTTATGTATTCTTGGTCGACGACAAATGCTGGTCCGACATACTCCATGCCATTATGCAGGACAACATCGCTGACTTCCTGAGAGATACGAGTGCCGATTGCTCGATTACCTTCAGCGTTAAGGATGTTGGTTGAGACACGTAAATCTCCAAAGAATACGGTAGCAGAATCAATACTAGCGTTCTTTGTAATACTATCAATCAGGGTGAAATCGTTATTTAACAGATGGAATGCTGTGACAGATCCAATGATCTCCCCTGTTGCATCCTTTACTGGAGAAACGCTGACCATTGCAAGTCCAGCACTACCTTCCCTTGAATCGAATACTTTTGGGGCGGCTCTGGGGGTGTCTATTATTGTTATTCGGGCTTGATCTGCCAGTCCCACTTGAGAAAGTAATTCCACCGGGATAATTCCCGTCTCAGAAAGAGAGCGATCGCTGGAGATTGAATTCCTGACGAGATCAAGGCATTGCCAGTTGCTGTCAGATTCCAGCAAACGTAGCTGATCTCCTGTTGTCTTCTGGTACCCGGCAACCAGATTGCAATCTTTATCCAAAACAGCAGTGATGTGACTCCACTCCAGTGGAGATCGGGAAAACTGGTCCACAATCTGCTCAGTTAATATTGATTGTGAATTAATATCCCCTTCCTGATATTTTTTTAAGTGCTCGCTTACTAGTGGATCTTTCGATAGAGTTGCGGTAACTCCTTCAATCTCATCCAGCATAAGATCGTAAAACGTCTCGGCAAGCCGCATATCACGAGCCACACGCTCATTCATGGCCTCAGACAAGTAGTTGTTGATCGTGTAGCTGATTGCCCAGGCTCCAATAGCTATGCTGGTCGCAGCGATCAGGGAAAAGGAAATCACGAGCAGCAATTGGAATGGAGCGGAGAAGAATTTTCGCAGACGATTTATCACTGGGACCCCAACTTGAACTCTATTTTTAACCAGCAGAACCGCCTAAAGCACCCGATTCAGTACCCCAGCTGAGGATGCGCACCAGATTGTTATGAAGATCGATCCCATCCATTTTGGTCCTCAAACCTTGGTTTATTGGCTATCTCAAAAAAAGTAGCAAGGAGCGTTTTGCGGCGGCTACGACGCTAAACACCCCCCTCATATTATTTTTGAGATGGCTTGTAGTTCTTTGAAAGGTGCTTGTTGACCTGCCGGATGAATTCTTCGGCAGAAATCGGTTTACTCAAGAATGCGCTGATGTGGATATACTCGTCAGTGGGGAATAATTCAATATAATCGGTATTCGCAATAGATGTGACCATGATGATAGGGATGTTTCGCAAAGCGGGATTATCATGCATCCTCTGGCTGACAGAAAGCCCATCCAGCACGGTATCCATCATGACATCCAGGATTACCATATCGGGTTGATCTGCTTCAGCCCTCTGGTACCCTGTGTCTCCGCTGGATGCCGCAATAACCTCGTGGTCATTTTTTTCCAGGACGATTTTTGTGGCATCGACAAAATCTGGGTCATCATCAACGACTAATATTTTTGCCATTGGTTACTCCTTCAACCGGGTGCTAGGTGATGTTTTGTTTGATTATTGATGATCTTTATAACATTTCTTTTCTTTAATGTGGTATTCGTACTCCTCGCGGAATTTTTTTATTGTGGAGCGCGCAGAGTTTACCAGCGCATCACCCATGGGGCAAAAGGTATTTCCATCTATATTATTGGATATATATAGCGCCCGTTCAATGTCATCAGGAAGACCAAAGCCATGTTCGATCCTGTCCAAAGTCTCATACAGTCGGACTGACCCAATGCGGCAAGGCACACAGCGCCCACAGGACTCATGGGCAAAGAATTTGGTTGTACGACGGGCGACCTCGACAATGCAGGTACTTTCATCCATTACCACTATTCCGCCAGTGCCCAACTGGGATCCTGCTCGTTCCAGTGTTTCGAATGCCATCGGTGTATCTACCTGATCGGCAGTCAAGACAGGTGTCGATGCTCCTCCCGGGATGATGGCTTTCAGCTTCCTGTTGCTGCTCATACCACCAGCATGTTCAAATATGATCTCGCTCAGAGGTGTTCCTAATGGCAGCTCGTAATTCCCTGGTCTTTTGACATGCCCGCTGACAGAAAATATTTTTGGTCCTTTACTCTCCGAAGTTCCGATACTTGCAAACCACTCGGCGCCACGCAACACGATATGTGGAATACACGCTAGAGTTTCGATGTTGTGAACAAGTGTCGGCAAACCAAATAAACCGGTCTGGGTTGGATATGGTGGCTTCATGCGCGGGTTTCCTGGCTTACCCTCCAGCGATTCGAGCATGGCAGTCTCTTCCCCACAGATATAAGCACCAGCCCCACGGTGGACGGACATATCCAGACTGAAATCTGAATCACAGATATTTTTGCCTAAATAGCCATACTCATAAGCATCTGCGATCGCTTTTATCCAGCGTTTTACTCCGAGAAAGAATTCACCGCGGATATATACATATGCGCGGCTCGCGCCGACGGCATAGCTGGCAATTAGAACTCCTTCGATTATCTGATGTGGATCGCGTTCTACGATCTGGCGATCTTTGAAAGTACCAGGTTCGCCCTCATCCGTATTGACCGCCACGATTTTTTTGATCTGTGAATCCTTGGGCATAAAACCCCAGTTGTCACCAGCTGGAAAACCAGAGACTCCTCGACCGCGCAAGCCGGAACGCTTGACCTTGTCAACCAATTCTTCCGGCGTGAAATTATTCAGTGCTTGTTTAAATGCAGTGTATCCACCATTCGCCAAGTAAGTGGCGATTTTTTCTGAATCTGGGCGGTCTATATTTTGGGTCAGTATAGGTTCAAACATAACTGTGATGCCTAATCATTTGGATAACAGCTCAATCAGAATTTCATTGAGCCTGACCTCTGTGATATTCCCATATAATTCATCATTGACTTTGATCGCAGGTCCATAATCACAGGCGGCCAGGCATTGGACGATCTCAAGTGTGATCTTTCCATCCGCGGATGTTTCACCAGGATTGATATTCAGACGGTTGCTGATGTAGTCGGCGATTGGTTCAGCGCCGCCAACAAGATAGCAGGACAATCCCTCGCATACTTGCACTCGATACTGTCCTTGGGGTTGCAATCTGAACATTGTATAAAAACTGGCGGTAGAATAGACCTCCCCCGGGGTGAGATTAAGCCTGTCAGCGACTCGCTGAATGGCTTCTTGGCTGAGCCACCCATACTGCTCTTGTGCAATATACAAGGCAGCCAGCAGCATGGCGCGTGACCTTGGTTTGTCAACATGCAATTTAGGATTTTCAATCATCTATAACCTCCAGCAGGAGGTTAACGGATCGTCCCGAGTTGGGATTTGTAGAGCCCCCCAGGGCATGTGGTCGAGTTGTTCTCGGGTTCTTTCGCGTTTACACTGCCTCAACTTTTACGGCACAAACTTTATACTCCGGTATTTTTGCCACTGGGTCAAGGGCGGCGATCGTCAGCTCGTTGGCTGAGGCTTCTGGGAAATGGAAATTGGCGTACACCATTCCGGGTGGAACGCGGTCCGTCACCCAGGCTTCCGCCTCGATGAAGCCTCTACGGGAGGAGACTCGCACCCGTTTATTTCCATTCAGCCCAAGCTGCTCGGCGTCTTCTTCGCTGATTTCAACCAGAGGCTTGCTGTAAATCTCCAGCAGACCTTTGGAGCGGCGCGACATCTCGCCGCCATGCCAGTGATACAGAACACGTCCGGTGCTCAGCACCATCGGGTACTCATTATCCGGCAGTTCTGCGGGGGGGATGTGCTCGATGGGATTGAATTTACCCAGGCCGCGGGTGAACTTGCCTACATGCAGGATCGGAGTCCCAGGATGGGTTGAATCCTTCACCGGCCACTGGAAGGTTTCACCGGCATTCAGGCGGCTGTGGCTGACCCCGGCATAGCTCGGGGTAAGGGCAGCGATCTCCTCCATGATTTCCACAGGAGAGACGTAATCCCAACCGGACCAGCTCGCCGGGGATACTTTCCGGTCACCATCCGAGAGCACGCGTTTTGCCAGGCTGGAGATGATCTGCCAGTCCTCCCGGACATCCAACTCGGATTCGATCGCCCTGCGCACCAACTGGATGCGCCGTTCGGTATTGGTGAAAGAGCCGGTTTTTTCTGCAAAGCTGGCGGCCGGGAGCACTACATCTGCGTAAGGCTCGGTTTCGGTAGGGAAAATATCCTGCAGCACGATGAACTCGCATTCATCCAAGCACCGGCGGATATGGTTGGTATCCGGATCACTCATCAGAGGATCTTCACCCATCACATAAAGCGCCTTGGAATTCCCGGTCAAGACCTCGGGGATGATCTCTGTCACGGTCTTTCCGGCTTTGCCAGAGAGCTGTACCCCCCAGGCAGCCTCAAATTTCAGCCGGGTATCATCCCTGGTTACCGGCTGGTAGCCAGGGAATACGTTCGGCAGCCCGCCCATATCGCAGGCACCCTGGACGTTGTTCTGCCCGCGCAGCGGGTTGGTGCCTCCGCCAGGCACGCCCATATTGCCCAGCAGCATTTGCAGGTTTGCCAGGTTCATCACATTGCGCACACCGGCGACATGCTGGGTAATGCCCATCGCCCAAAGCACGGACATCGGCTTGGTGGTGCCCATGATCTCCGCTGCCTGGTAGAGCTGCTCGACCGGCACGCCCGTGATCTCTGCAGCCATCTCCGGGGTGAAGGATTGGATAAACGCCTTCAGCTCCTCGAAGCCTTCCGTGCGTTCGGCTATAAAGCTTTTATCCTCCAGTCCTTTCTCCAGGATGATGTGTATCAAGCCGTTGATCAGCGCATTATCGGTACCTGGTTTATGTCTCAGGTGGAGGGTAGCGAAATCCGTCAGCATGATGCGGCGCGGGTCTGCCACGATCAGGATAGCCCCGCGCTGTTTTACCGCCTGCCGGATGCGCATGCCGATCACCGGGTGCTGCTCGGTGGTGTTAGATCCGATGACGAAGATTGCCTGTGCCCGGCTGGCGATATCTTCAATGGAATTGGTCATTGCGCCCGAGCCGAATGCGGTGGCCAGACCGGCCACAGTGCTGGAGTGTCAAAGACGGGCGCAGTGGTCGATGTTGTTCGTCCCGATCACCTGCCGGGCGAACTTATTCATCAAATAATTCTCTTCATTGGTGCACTTGGCAGAGGTCAGCACACCGATTGAGTCAGGGCCGTGGGTATCCCGGATCTGGCGCAGTCTGCTGGCAGTGATCTCCAGGGCGGTGTCCCAATCCACTTCCACCCACTCCCCGCGCCCACCCTGGCGTGGTTTGCCCTCCAGTAGGTATTTCCGCACGCGGGGTTTTTTCAGGCGATCTGGATGGTGTACATAGTCGTATCCGAAGCGTCCTTTGACACAGGTCCAGCCATGATTGGATGGTCCATCCCATGCCGAATCGATCTTTACGATCTTGTTGTCTTTTACTTCCAGTACAAGCTGGCAGCCCACGCCGCAGTACGAGCACAGCGACTTCACCTTTTTCACCTGCCAGGTGCGTCCCTTCCCAACCGAAAGTTTAGGGTAAAGGGCCGCCGTTGGGCAAACTGCCACACAGCTTCCGCAAAATTCACACGGGCTGTTTGCCATATCCGTGTCAGCACCGAAAGCGATGCGTGCATTGAATCCGCGGTAGACGACGCTGATCGCATCAACCCCGTTGACGTAGGTGCACGCACGGACACACCGCCGGCAAAGGATGCACTTGTTGAGGTCGACCTGGATGAATGGGTTCGGATCGGCGATTGGGTATTGGTGGTGCAGTCCGGGGGTAAGTTCTGGAACGACGCCATACTCGTAGACCAGGTCTTGCAGCAGGCAGTCGCCGGTGGCATCACAGGTCATGCAGTCCATGGGATGGTCGGATAGCAGCATCTCGAGCACGAATTTGCGCGCCTCGATAACCTTGGGTGAGCGGGTATGCACAAACAACCCTTCTGAAGCAGGAAATGTACAGGCGGGCTGCAAGCTTCTCTGGCGTTCGATCTCGACCAGGCATATCCTGCATGCGCCTTCTGGCGGCAGAGCGGGATGGTGGCAGAGGATAGGGATGTCGATGTTGGCTTCTTGCGCGACCTCTAAGATCGTTTTTCCATATTCCGCCTGTACTTTGCAACCATCGATTGTTAAGTTAACCTTCATGGAAAGCTTGTCTCCTTATTGAGCAGTTTTCTACTCAACCATGACAGCGTCAAATTTACAGACCGTCGCGCAGATCCCGCATCTCGAGCATCGTTCAATATCGATTACATGCGGCTGCCGTTTGTCACCGCTGATCGCGTCGCTGGCGCAGTTCCGAATGCAGACCATACAGCCTTCACACTGCTCTGCGCTGATTGTATAGGTGATCAGACCCTTGCACACCTTGGCAGGGCATTTCTTATCGTAGATATGCGATTTGAACTCATCCTCAAAGAACTGCAGGGATGCCATGACCGGTCCCGGAGTGAGCTGTCCCAGAGCACACAGCGATGCTTCTCTCATGTTCTCTGAGATGTAGCGAATATCCTCCAGGTCTTGAGGGGTGCCTTTGCCATCCGTTATGCGGGTCAATGCCTCGAGCAAGCGCTGACCACCAATCCTGCACGGGACGCATTTGCCGCACGACTCAGCCGAGGCGAAGGTGAGGAAGTAGCGAGCAAACTCTACCATGCAGGTGTCTTCATCGACTACGATCATCCCACCCGAACCCATGGTTGCCCCGGCCTCGACCAGCGAGTCGAAATCCACCGGGGTATCTAAAGCAGACGCGGGCAGGCAGCCACCCAACGGACCGCCGGTTTGCACAGCCTTGAACTGCTTACCTTCCGGGATACCGCCGCCGATGCCGTATATGATCTCTCGAAGCGGGATGCCCATCGGGACTTCGATGAGACCGGTATTGTTGATCTTGCCTGTCAGGGCGAATATGGCTGTCCCCGGGGATTTTGGGGTGCCGATGCTGCTGAACCACTCCGCTCCGTTCAATACGATCTGGGGCGACATCGCGTAGCTCTTGACGTTGTTGACGTTGGAAGGCTGGTGCCACAACCCTGAAGCAGCCGGAAAAGGCGGCCGCGGCCGCGGTTCTCCACGGCGACCTTCAATAGACGCCATCAAGGCTGTTTCCTCTCCGCAGACGAACGCTCCCGCGCCTTCTTTAATGTAAAGGTTGAAATTGAAGCTTGTCCCCAGGATGTTCTCACCGAGCAGGCCATAGCGGCGGGCTTTTTCGATAGCGGTTTTCAGGTGCTCGATGGCTAATGGATATTCTGCCCGGCAGTAAACATAGCCTTCTTCTGCTCCAATCGCATATGCAGCGATAGCCATACCTTCGATAACGCTGTGCGGGTCGCCTTCTAAGATCGAGCGGTCCATAAACGCCCCCGGGTCGCCTTCATCTGCGTTGCAGATGACGTATTTTGGGGTTGCTTTGGAACGCCGGCAGAATTCCCACTTGATACCTGTCGCAAATCCTGCACCGCCTCGCCCGCGCAGGTTCGAATCCTTCATGATGGAAATCACATCCTCCGGGGAGAGCTCGGTCAGCGCGTATGCCAGGGCGCGGTAGCCATCCCGGACGATATATTCATCGATGTCCTCGGGATCGATGATGCCGCAGTTTTTGAGCGCGATGCGCACCTGCTTACTGTAGAACGGCAGATCGGTGTATAAGGAAACTGCGGCTGAGTTGGTGTCGGTTTCAACAGTTATTGTTTGGCTCATCTGGTTGCCCTTCATACTTCGTTTCTCTAGCCTGTCTGGGGGGTTATCAGTAATTTTTTCTGTTATCACCATTCAGGCGGGACGATCCCCAATGCCCATTCCTCTACTACTAATCCCTGAAGCAGATGTTCATCGAATAGTCGTCTGATACGCGCGGGTGTTACATTGACATAGGTTACTCGCGGCTGCCCGGCAAGCTGGATGTCTACCAGTGGTTCTTTTACGCACATTCCGATACAGCCGACTATTTTGACTGTCGCCTTTATCTCGCGCTTTTTCAGCTCGTTTTCTATAGTGCGCAGGGTATTGCCGGCTCCAGCAGCCTGACCGCAGGTGCCCATACCGATGGTTATCACTGTCTGCTCAGCAGCACGGGTCTGGAGATCTTTTTGTAATACCGCCTGTAAGGCGGTGAGGTCATCGATATTGTTCAGTTTGGGCATTGGGTCTACTCCAATTTCTTCAGTGCCCGGACAAAAGGCTCTGGTTTTGTCTGACCATAGACTTTTTCATCCACCAACGCCACAGGAGCCAGACCGCACGAACCGACGCAGTAGACGATCTCTAGCGAATACTTGTAATCCGCTGAACTGCCGCCGGGCTCGATTTCTAATGCGTTTTCGATTGCCTGAATGGTCTTCTCAGAGCCGCTGACGTGGCATGCAGTCCCATCACATACGCGGATCAGGTGGCGCCCACGACGTTTGAGGTGGAACTGTGCGTAGAAAGTTGCGACACCATATAAATGGCTGATTGGAATATGCGTCTTTTTGGAAGTCTGGGCGAGAATTTCTCGGGGCAGATAGCCGTATGCGGTCTGAATCTTTTGCAAAATCGGGATTACTGCACCCTTATGCCCCTGATATTCAGTGAGAATTTCTTCAAGCGGGTGGAGATCAAAATCATTCTCCTGCTGAGGTACAACAGCCTGCTCAGCATGTTCTCCATTCGATCCGATGCTCACCTGTCTGCCTCCTGGAATAACTGGGAATATCATGCCAATTAATTGTGAAACGGCAAACCGTTATGGGATCATTCTAACAATATTTATTTGTTTCACGTAGCGCCTAATGTCACTAATACCGGATACAATTTGTCCTGTATATAAGGCTGTTTAAACGCTAAAATCCCCACCAGTCACTGGTGGGGATTTTAGCTGGTCTCTGGTTTCTAGACGATTGTGACGTTGGCGGCTTGCAGGCCTTTGGGGCCTTGTTCGACGGTAAACTCTACCTGCTGGCCTTCCATCAGGTTGCGGTATCCATCAGCCTGGATTGCGGAGAAGTGTACGAAGACGTCTTCCCCGTTCTCGCGTTCGATGAAACCATAACCCTTGCTGCCGTTGAACCACTTGACCGTTCCGATAATTCTCTCGGACATTGTACTTGCCTCCTGTTGCAAGTTGAAATAAGATACGAGGCGTTGGTTATTCTACTATCGGACAGATCAAAAAAACAGCCCAAGGAAAACCATCTTGAGCCGCCGTCTTTTTTACTTCCAACGAGAACTGCTACTGGCCTCTTGCTGATTCCAATCCTATCAAAAAAATGAGATATTGTCAATAAAATTAACCTCAGAATTAAATGCACATTTTCCCCCGAATTTCGTAGCTGCGCACCAATTAAAATGCTTCGAATCGCTCGACTTCGAAAGTGAAGATGGTTGCACCGCCGACAGAAACCTGCACCGGTGCTCCGATCGCCGCTGGCAGACCTTCAATGGGATTCGACAGGAAGGTTACTCGCCTGCGGCAGCTCTTTGTCAGCGCTTTTACTGCGGCTGCCTCATGACCGTGCGAAAGACCTACCAGCAGAGTTGCATTGTGCTTCCTTAAGAAGCCACCACTGCTGTGCAAGCGGGTCAGGCTGAAGCCTAACTTGGTCAGAGCGCTGAAGGCGTTTTCCAGGTCTTCCTCCTGGATGACCACCGCCATCAACCGGTCGATCGGGGTGCGCTGCACATAGTGGCTGCCGAGCAGCTCTGGCCAGCCAATACGCTCCTCCGTCAGGGCCGCATCCACCTCGGTGACCAGCTGCTCGTAATTCTCTTCTGTGATCACGCCATCCCTGCGCAGGCTGTTCAATGCACTGCGTTGGGCACGTAAGGCCTCCCTCCTGGCTGTGTCCAGTTCTTCGGCTTCCACACTGGGGTCTGAGGTCAGCACTTCGCGCACAGAATCTGCCAGATGGCGGCTGTTCTCAGCCAGAAACGGGGATAAGGTCTTCCACACATGATCTGACAGCAAGCCTTGCTGGAACCTGTTCTCCAGATGTTCGTATGCCGCGCGGCTGGCAACCGCTCGTGCATGGCGTCTTTCGTATTCTTCCTGCATGTCGCTGCGTTCTATCAGTCCAAGCCGCCGTACCAGCGGTCCCATGCTGAACCCCTGCACCAGCAGGGTGAAGAGCACCACTCCAAAAGCCATAAACTGAATCTCAGCCGATCCTTGCAGCGTGAGCGGCAGGCTGAGCGCCAGCGCCAGCGAGATGGCACCCCTCAGACCTCCCCAAAACATTACATGCCGCCATTTGGATGGGATATTGCCGGTGAGCCTGGAGAGACCATATACGGCAACGGCTCTGGCAACCAGTACGGCAGCAATCGCCCAGACTACCAGCTGCCACTCATTGTACAGCTCGGTGAGGTCGATCCTCAAACCAATCAGCAGGAAGATAAAGGAGTTAGCCACAAAGGCAGCATACTCCCAAAAGTTCGCCACAACAATCCTGGTAGTCGGAGACATCCCGCGCGGCCCGATATTGCCGTTTACCAGCCCGGCGGCAACCACTGCTAGCACACCGCTGACTCCCAGCAGTGGTTCGGCGATCAGGTAGGCACCAAAGGCCAGGACGCTCGTCAGTGTGGTCTCAATCAAATAGTCATCAATCCGGCTGATAGTTTGGGATACCAGCCAGCCTAACAAAAGACCGACGAGCACCCCGCCACCCGCCACGCGGAGAAATTCCAGCACGCCGGAGGCGAGATTGAAGTTCTGCAAGCCCTGCATTGCGCCAATGATAACCAAGTCGAAGACTACGATAGCCGTGCCGTCGTTGAACAGACTCTCCCCCTCCAGAAGCACCTGCAACCGTTTAGGGACACCCATGGTACGGAACAGTGCTACAACAGAGACGGGGTCGGTGGCCGATACCAGTGCTCCGAATACAAGTGCCACCGGCAAAGCCAGACCGGTGCCCCAGACGATAATCACGCCGACAATGATCGTCGTCAGCACTACACCGGCAATCGCCAGGGTGAGGATTGGCACCAGATTATGCCGCAGGTCATTGATATTTAGATGGAAGGCAGCCTCGAAGATCAGCGGCGGTACCAGGAGTGCCAGGATCAGGCTGGGTGAGATCTGAATATAAACCTGGCCGCGCAGAGTGAGCACCAACCCAATAATGACCAGTCCAACTGTATAGGGTACCCGTAAGCGATGGGCAGCGATGCCCACCAGCGCGGCGACAAACAGTAAAGCGATGATAATCTCTTCTACCAGCAGGAATTGTTCCTCACCCTCCTCTAGCTGTTGTTCGGCTGTAAGGCTCTCAGCTGAAGGTATATCGGTCTGATGCCCGCTTGCGGCCTCTTCCTGCTCTGGTCCAGGTTTACTCGCATCTGGAGTTGGGTCTGTTGACAACGAGAAGATTGGCGAGGTGATCGTGATATCCTCCAGGGAGTTCAGAGGATTGTCCTGAGCGCATCCGGCGAGCAGGACGAGTGCGAAAAGCAGCAATACAAGCACACGTGCTGGAGATATTTTGGATTGTCGTTTTGGAGCTGAAGAATCCTGATCCATCGGCAGGAATATTTTACCCTATCGGAAGCAATTGACCTCCCAATATCTCCTTGAAGCTTGATTTTTTTCCAATATTCGGGTAAAGTAAGGCTGATTTAGCACCCTTAGTGCTGCATCCCTGTAACCACCGAGCTGCTCAACCTTAAAACCAAAATCCCATCTCGCATCTGTGGGGACATGCGGAAGTATATATCTCTATCAAAGAACTTGAATACTGCTCGTATCGTCGAACACTGGGGGCGAACACAAGTCCAGGGTCTTGTCTGTGCTGCAAGAATTCCGGTACTGTTTGTCATGGGTTTCCAGTACGACTTTGAGAATTTGTGAAGCCGGGAAAAGTCCGCGTCGAAGGGTGACGCATACCATATATATAGGCCGCAAACATGCCAGGATACGCCGAACTAGAGATCAGCTTGCACCGCCAGGGGACGGGTTCGTACGCCGTCGATTTTCGCTACAGCCAGCCAGAATCGGATGCCGATATCAGGTTGGGGCAGGACAACTTAATCCAGGCAAATATTGACCTGGAGGCACTGCAAAACCTGGCTCACAACCCGGAACAGTATGGAGAACAGCTCACCCAGCAGTTCTTCGCCGATCCTGGTGTACAGACCGCTTTCGCCCAGGCGCTCAGCTCTGCCCAATCTTTGGATATTCCACTAAGGTTGCGGCTTATGATCGGCCCGGGTGCTTCAGAGCTGAATAGTGTCCGCTGGGAGACGCTGCGCAATCCACTGGATAACACCCACCTATGTACAAACGAAAATATTCTTTTCTCACGCTATTTGAGCAGCCTTGATTGGCGACCTGTGCGTTTGCGGCCGAAAAGTGAGCTTTCCGCGCTCGTCTTAGTGGCGAATCCTGCAGACCTTGATGAATATAACCTGGCGGCGGTGGATGTCTCCGGGGAGATCGAACGAGCACGCTCCGGTTTGGGAAATATCCAGATGAGTCTGATACCGGATCCAGGCGATGGCGGGCATGCCACACTGGAGAGTATGATTGCTCACCTGAGGGACAAAGAATTCGACATCCTTTATCTGGTCGGTCACGGCGCACTCATCAAGGATGAGCCTTGGTTGTGGTTGGAAGATCAAGACGGCAATGTCTCCCGGACCTCAGGAAATATATTTGTCACACGGCTGAAAGAACTGCAGAAACGTCCCAGGTTAGTGGTGCTGGCATCCTGCCAGAGTGCGAGCAGTGATGCAGGCGATGCCATAAGGGCATTAGGACCGCAGCTGGCGGAAGCCGGTATCCCTGCGGTGATCGCCATGCAGGGCAATATCAGTATGCAAACCGTGAAAGACTTTATGCCGGTATTTTTCGAGGAGCTGCGCCGGGATGGGCAGATCGACCGGGCGATGGCTGTGGCGCGCGGGTCTGTTCGAGAGCGGCAGGACTATTGGATGCCGGCGCTATTTACACGCTTAAAGAGCGGGCGCATCTGGTATGTTCCTGGCTTTGGTGAAGAGCGGAAGGGGTTCGAGAAATGGCCGGCGCTGCTGCGCAGCATCAAGCGCGGCCAATGCACTCCGATCCTCGGTCCTGGGTTGTACGAGCCATTCCTGGGCGCTCCGCGAGAGATTGCCCGGCGATGGGCTGAGGCTTACCATTATCCAATGGCGCCGCATGAGCGCGAATCCTTGCCCCAGGTTGCTCAATACCTGACGATTAACCAATATCAGCGGGCACCCTATGACGAACTCGAAGAATACCTGCAGAAGGAGCTCCAGTCGCGCTATGCCGAAGACTTGCCCAGCGGGCTGCGCCAGGGACGAGTTCCACTGGAGCAACTGGTCGAAGCGGTAGGCACTCGCTTGCGCGAGGCATTTCCCTTCGAGCCGCACAAAGCATTGGCGCAGCTGCCGCTGCCCATCTTCATCACCACCAACCCCGATGGCCTGCTCTCTTCTGCACTTCGAGATGCGGGCAAAGACCCGCAGGTTGTTTTATGCCCATGGAATGAGTATATCGAGCAGGTTGAATCGATCTACGACCGCGAGCCCGATTTTTTCCCCACTGCTGAAAGACCCCTGGTCTATCATCTCTTTGGGCGGATTGATGAGCCAGACTCGATTGTGCTTACAGAGGATGATTATTTCGACTTTCTGATCGGTGTGACGGGCAATAAAGATCTGATCCCCAGCGCCGTGCGCCGTGCCCTGGCAGACACAGCTCTATTGTTCCTGGGGTTCCAGATGGATGATTGGAACTTCCGGGTACTGTTTCGCAGTATCCTCTCCCAGCAAGGTGGCAGCCGCCGGGACCGGTATGCTCATATTGCGGCCCAGATCGAACCGGAAGAGGGGCGCATATTGGAACCGGAAAGGGCGCGCAAATATCTGGAGAATTACTTTGCTAAGGGCGCGGATATCAGCCTGTACTGGGGCAGCCCGGAGGATTTTATTTCAGAGTTAACCAACCGGTGGAGTGAAAGCAGCCAATAGGACAACATCGATGGAAAGCTTGAACCCAAGACCCAACCCATATGTAGGGCCACGTGCCTTCCAAACCGGTGAGAAATTATACGGCCGCGACCGGGAAGCCCGCGAGCTGCTTGACCTGCTGATTGCAGAACGAATAGTCCTTCTGCACTCCCCATCTGGGGCCGGAAAGAGCTCTCTGGTACAGGCCGGTTTAATCCCCCGTTTGAATGAAGATGGATTCAACATCCTGCCCGTAGTGCGTGTCAATCAGGAGCCTCCTGCGGCACTGGTTAAGGGTGATCATTTCAATCGCTATATTTTCAGCATTCTGCTCTCCCTCGAGGAAGCCCTGCCTGATGACCGGCGAACACCTGCTGAAGAATTGGCTTCGATCAGTCTCGATGCTTACCTGGGGGAGTACGACAAGAAAATCCAAGACTCTAGAGAGCCGGCGTACGACTCAATGGTGCTGATCATCGACCAGTTCGAAGAGGTCCTGACACAGGACAGCACCGATCGCGACGCCAAGCTGGCCTTTTTCACCCAGCTTGGAAGTGTGTTGCGCGAACGCAGCCGATGGGCGTTATTTGTCATGCGCGAGGATTATCTGCCTGCGCTCGATCCATTTACACGGCCAATTCCCACCCGGCTGGCGAATACGTACCGGTTGGATTTCCTTGTGGTGGATGCTGCCCGCCAGGCGATCCACCAGCCTGCCCACGGGGTGGGGGTTCACTTCAGCCTTCCGGCGGTCAGCAAGCTGATCAACGATCTGCGACTGGTGCAGGTCCAGCAGCCGGATGGCAGCATGGACGTCGTACTGGGGCCTTATGTTGAACCGGTCCAACTCCAAGTGGTCTGTAGCAATCTGTGGAGCCATCTCCCGGAGGGCATCGAGCAGATCTCCGAAGAAGATATCAGCAAAATTGGGAATGTCGATCAATCTCTTGCTGAATACTACGCCGAGCGGGTATCCGGCGTTGCTGCGAAGACCGGAGCGCGCGAGCGCGGCATCCGTGAATGGTTCGAACATCAATTGATCACTGAATCTGGTATACGCGGACAGGTGCTGATGGGTAAAGGTGAGAGTGAAGGATTGGCCAACGATGCTATTTATCTGTTGGAGAACACTCACTTGATCCGAGCTGAGAAGCGCCTGGGAGCAACCTGGTTCGAGCTTGCGCACGATAGACTCATCAAACCCGTCCGGGATGACAATGCTATCTGGTTTCAAGAGAACCTGAGTCTCCTGCAGCGGCAGGCGTCCCTCTGGGAACGTCAGAACCGATCTGATACTATATATCTGAGAGACCAGGCGCTTGATGACGCGCAAGAATGGGCGTCACAGCACTCAGAAGATTTAAGCGAGATCGATAAGGAATTCCTCGAGAACTGCCTGGCGCTGCGTGCCCGGGAAAATGCAGCCCGTGAAGCCGCCGAGCGTGAGCGCCAGCTTAAGCTGGAGGCTGCCCAGCAGCTTGCTGAGGAGCAGGCGCGAGCCGCCGCACGGGTGCGCAGGGTTGCGTATGTCCTGGCCGCCGTGCTGGTGATTGCCGTAGCCCTGGCAGTATTTGCTTTCATATCTCAGAGGCAAGCTGCCGACAGCGCCAGAGCTGCCAACCAGCAGCGGTCTACAGCTCAGGCTGCCAGCACCCAGGCTTATGAGAATGCCATACAGGCTCAGGCGAATGCGGCGGATGCACGCGCCGCGGAATCTTTGGCAAACGAGAATGCCCAAAAAGCAGCAAACAGCGCGGCTACTGCCACTTTTGCCTTGGCAGATGCAATCGCTCAGCGGGCAACAGCAGAATTTAATTTCCAGCTGGCAAAAACCCAGGAGGTGAAAGCAAATAAACAGGCTGACCTGGCGCGCTCGCGAGAGCTGGCTTCCCTGGCAGTATCTTTCTTGAAGGATAAATCCGATCTCACTCTGCTGCTGGGAAAAGAAGCTTTGGATAGATCGGATACCGGGCAGGCGCTGGATTCCATGCTGCGTGGACTGCAGAGAAATCTAAGCCGCCAGAGCGAGATGTACAACCAGTTCATCCCAACCCAGGAGATCGACATTTACTCTCTGGCAGCCAGCCCGGACGGGCAGCGGATCGCATGGGCTGGACCGGATGGTCTAATCCGGATCTGGAATCTGGCTACAGAGGAAGTAGACAATACCATCTATATGAACCAGGGTCTCACCGTGAGGGCGATCACATACAGTCCGGGAGGGGATGTTCTGTACACTGCTGACTCTGGCGGTAATATTGCCTTATGGGATGTACAGACCGGAAGCAAAGTTAAGGACCTGACAGCAGATATCAACCTGGTTTCGGAGATCAATTCGATCGCTATCAGCCCGGACGGGACAGTCCTGGCGTATGGTGGCAGCGCTGGCAGAGAGCCTAACGTATTCACAAGGAATTTGGTGACGGGTGAACTGAATAGTTTCCGGGTTACCCAGACGGGAGTGGATGATACACTGGCAGTTGCCTGGTCTCCGGATGGCAAGCTGCTGGCGAGCGGTGGACGCGACCGCGCGGTACATATCTGGGACCCTGAGACACGCCAGGAGATTGAGCTTCTCAACTCATTCATCGAGGATAACACTCTGAAAGAGGTATATGAAGGTCCGATCCGGAGCCTGGCTTTTTCGCCCAACGGCAAATGGTTGGTAAGCGGAGGCGACGACAACGAGGGCGGTATCAAGGATAAAACGCTGCTGATGTGGGATACATCGACCTGGTCTGACCAGCCACCTGTGGTATTTCAGGGGGGGGCGAACAGCGATGTGACCGGGCTTAAATTCAGTCCGGATGGCCAGACTCTGGCTACTGCTTATAATGATGGCAAGATCGCTACCTGGAACTTCAACAGCCAGACTCTGAACGAGATTATTCCGGCGCACACATTATCGGCGCTGGCATTGGATTTCAGCCAATTCGAAGATTCACTACTGCTGGTCTCTTCCGGTCTCGATAGGAAGATCACCATGATAAATTTGATTGCGCTCAGCTCTCTGCACTCTCCAATAAGCCAGGGTAAGGGCAGCCCGACCAGGCTGGTAGCACCTGGAAATGATGCGCTTGTCATTGCCGGCACGACAGATTCAGGGATAACTGTGTGGGAATCCCAGCCTTCGTCCGGCAGCGAGAGTCAGACAGACTTGGGTTTGCAGTCGAATGCGGGGCAATTCGCACTCAGCCCGGACGGCAGAGTGATCGCATGGGTCTCAGAAGATGAGATGATCAAAGTGAGACCGGTAAATGTCCCTCAGGATAGCTTCGTTATCCCCCTACCGACAGTTGTGATCAGCGTGACGAACGGTCAGGGTGAAAAAAGCACGCTCGAAGAGACGGGTCGCATAGATGCAATTGCGCTGAACTCAGATGGCGACACACTTGCAGCAGCGTACTGCAGTGAGGTCAGCCGGATAAGCGAACCAGGCAGCAGTGAAACGACCTCCACTTGTACGAAAATGGAGATCCTTATCTTTGATATACCCACCAACCAACTTCATAAGCGGATATCGAGTGGTCAGACAGTCACCATACGTAGTATGGCATTTAACCCGCAAAACGAGAACTCACTGGTGGTCGGTTACCAGGATACATCGATTCAATTCTGGGATATTGACCAGGAGCGCCGCAGCGGATTGCCCCTGATCGGTCTGGGTGGGCCGGTTACCAGCCTGGCATTCCATCTGGATGGGGATGTGCTGGCATCCGGCAGCGAGAACAAGCTGATCGCATTATGGAACCTCAGCCCGCCGCAGCTTATCGGTGATCCCTTCACCGGCTCAGATGGCGCGGTTACAGGACTGGCATTCAGTCCGGATAACAGCCTCCTGTTCTCTGGAACCGACAAGGGCAGTGTTACGCTCTGGAATATCGAAGAATGGAAACAGCTTGCCTGCTTGCTTGCCGAGCGTAATTTGACTCGCTCTGAATGGGAACAGTTCTTCTCGGATGAAGCGTACCGGGCGACCTGTGAGCAGTACCCAATCCAGACACCGCAGGCAGAAGCAACTATTTCACCTGCCACCCCGACCCCTGCAGCAACTGGAACCCCCACTCCAACCCCTTGAGGATGCAACTTTCGCAGTATATGTTTGAGGGTGAGTCGCATACCAGACCACTGCCGCAGGCAGTTCCGGCCGGACTCATGAATACGAATAAAGGATACAACCCATGGTAAAAAATAGTTCCCCTGCCGAACAGGATATGGTCTTCAATGGCATAAACGGCGAGACTGGCAGCTACGACCTGGAACCCCAGACCCCACAGGTCATTGCCAGCGTGGCGCGTGGTGTGCCGGTTGACCCAGACCATCGCACTGATGTTGCCATACGGCGCGACCTGGATGCCGCTCAAGAAGACCATTATGGTCTTCGTGATGGCCTGGATCCCAAAGAGTTATCACAGGCTGGTTGGGGGGTGATCTTCCCCAAAGAGATGCCAGAAAAAGAGCTGGCAGGTGTAAAAGAGGCGTTGAAGCCTTTGCTCGACCACCGCCGCGAGCAGGCTGCCAGGGAGAAAGAGCATTATTACAAGGAATGCCTGGGTGATGGTGCGTACCAGCCCAAGCAGTCCAAGGGAGAGTTCCTGGCATTTCATGGGAGAGGTCCCGGCCCGGCAGATCCGGAGAAGCTGCCGTATTATCTGCTTATCGTTGGCGACCCTCAGACGGTTCCGTACTCGTTCCAGTACCAACTTGATGTGCAGTACGCAGTAGGGCGGATACACTTCGAAAGTCTGGATGATTACCACCGATACGCTGTCAGTGTCGTTGAAGCCGAGAAACGCAAATATTCCCTGCCGCGCCAGGCAGTATTCTTCGGCGCAGCCAACCAGGATGACCGGGCGACACAGCTCAGCGCCAAGGAATTAGTTACCCCGCTCTCCAATTATCTAACAAAAAAGCATGATACCTGGAAGGTCCAGTCCACACTGGAGTCCGAAGCGTACAAAGCCGACCTGGGAAAACTGCTCTCTAAAGATCAGGCACCCGCGCTCTTGTTCACCGCCAGTCACGGGATGAGCTTTCCCTCCGGCGATCCCCGCCAGCTGCCCCACCAGGGAGCACTGCTCTGCCAGGATTGGCCAGGCCCGAAAGAGCATAAAGGTCGTATCCCGGAAGATTATTATTTTTCTGCCGATGATATTACGGAAGAGAACAACGTTCTGGGGATGCTGGCTTTTTTCTTTGCCTGTTATGGGGCAGGGACCCCCCAAATGGATGATTTTTACCGCAAGGCTTATATGGAACGGAAAGCCATTGCTCCACATGCGTTCCTGTCGCGGCTGCCGCAGCGAATGCTGACCCATCCCAAAGGTGGGGCGTTGGCAGTGATCGGGCATGTCGAGCGCGCCTGGGGCTACTCCTTCTTCTGGCAGGGTGTCGGGCAGGATCTGGTTACTTTTGAAAGCACACTGGATCGATTGATGGATGGGCACCCACTGGGATCTGCTTTGGAATACTTCAACTCGCGTTATGCTGAGCTGGCGTCCGATCTGACTTCTGAGCTGGACGAGACCACTGAAGAACACCAGAACGCGGTCAAAATCGCTGGCATGTGGACCGCCAGCAATGACGCCCGAAATTATATGGTCATGGGCGATCCTGCCGTCCGCTTGATGGTAGGCGACGAAGCCAATGACCAGCGCGAAAAAACCGCTATTATCGAAGTCCTGAGCCAGAATGGCCACCACGCAGACCCGCAGAAGATAGGAGAACCAGCGGCTGAACTCCCGGCCGACGAATCGCCTCCAGTGGAGGCCGCCAGCGGGGCTGTTCAACCAGCGGGCGAGGAAGATTACGGGATCCTGGATATCGGCGCAAACATTGGAGGCGGGGTCAAGAGGTTCGTGGACAAGCTGGGTGATTTCTTGTCCAATGCGTTGGAGAACGCCGCCAGCCTGGAGGTCAAGACTTATGTCAGCGACAATATGGCCGATGTCAAATACGAATCCGGGCAGTTCACAGGCGCCAACCTGCGTGCCTTGACCCGCATCAAGATCGATGGCGATACGGACATTTGTGTGCCGGAGGTGGATGGCGAGATCGATACCGAGCTGTGGCAGGTGCATATCGATATGGTTAAGCAGGCCCAGGAGAGCCGCACAGAGCTGCTGAAGACGGTGGTCTCTGCCGCTTCTGGTCTGGCAGGGCTGTTGAAAGGCGGATAGTCTTGTTGGCCGGTCAGACAGGGGTTCTATGTGATAGCTGAAGCTGAGAGTTTGCCCCAGGTATTCGATCTTTGGGAGATCGCTCAGCCCACGGCCGATGGAGATGTCTCGTTCGGCATGCCTGTTTCCTATCAGGCTGAGGTCGCTCTTTGGGAACTCGATCTGCCAGCAGACCTTGAATCAGCCGCCGGGGAGCTGCAGCGGAGAGGAGATTTTATTCGGGCTACCTTCGATGCCCTGGATTACGCTCCAGACGATATCGAGGGTTTCGTAACAAAAGCAGGTGGTGGACCGCTAAGCGAGGTTTCCTTTGACGTCAGCCCTGCGCAGCCGTTTAATGATGCAGAACAGGATGCCCTGCGCCTGCTGACTTACCTGGAGGTCGGACCGGATGAAGTAAGTTTCGCAGTTGGGGAGCAGTCGAAATCCGAGCTGGAGCAGGCCAGCCAGCAGTTCCAGACCGCCTTTGACCGTATGCTGCGCCTGGTCAGTCACTTTGCCTGGGTTGAAACCAGAGTAGGCGGCAGTCTATCCGGTCGCACCGTGGTTGGCTGGAGCGGCAATATGCATAATGCCTGGGCTGGACAGGTCGAGGCGGATAGCTATGGCTTGCACCAGAAAGCTGTCAGCCAGGCTCTGGCATCACGCAATATCGTCGTCCATGCCTGCGTCGTCACCATCCAGAGCGCCGCCAAACTGGCAGTTCTTCTGACCAATCCTGCCGGCGCGGTGCTGGCTCTGCCAGTCGCCTGGAAGCTGGTCAACCAGATCCTTAAGGATGTAGAAAAATACCGGGAAATTACCAATCAGGAGATGAATAATGCCGAATGAATATGAAATTGCACTGCGCAATGCTGCTTCGAGCGTTGCCAAATACGTCCAGGATGCTGCCTCCATGCAGGTAGAGACTAAATATGTAGAAATTGGGGAGGGCGGCGATATCGATTTTAGCAACGCCAAACCGGTAGCCCGCACGGATATCAAACTGGATGGTGATAGTGAGGCTGTGCTGCCGATGCGCACCAACGAGTCCGGCGCGCTGGAGGTCGATTTCACTTTGTTTGAGCTGCACCAGCAGAATGTAGCGACCGCGATTGATTACCGGGCGCGCATCCTGAATGCCTTGCTAAGCACGCTGGTATCCCAGCGGCGCAGCGGGTAATCCTTGTCTGTTGCTTAAACCTCGAAGGTACAACCCAGGTCGGTCTATAAGCCGCATTCT
Organism: Chloroflexota bacterium; assembly: GCA_032124675.1. GTDB lineage: Bacteria > Chloroflexota > Anaerolineae > Anaerolineales > UBA4823 > JAQBDA01. The sequence continues at coordinate 29,451 of JAQBDA010000398.1, read as the reverse complement.
GTATGCTTAGAGATCTAAGCCCCTAGAATTCTAAGCACTTAGAGATCCAAGCCCGGCGATCATCTATCTGGGATGCACCTCTCGGCGCATCTCGTGCAGCCTACCCGGTACTGCGGCTGTCTGGCAGCCGGGAGGCGGGCAGCCTCCCCGCTGGCAGCTTTTGGCTGCCGGCGATTGTCCCTGCTTGGCCTTGCTCCCGGAGGGGGTTGCCTGGCCGCCGACATTGCTGCCGGCGCCGGTAGTCTCTTACACCACCTTTTCACCCTTACCAGCTTAGAGCGCCGCTCTAAGCCGGCGGTATGTCTCTGTGGCCCGATCCGATGGGTAAGCCGGGCAGCTCAGCCGCCCAACCCCCATCCCGGGTGTTACCCGGCTCCGTGCCCTGTGGAGTGCGGACTTTCCTCGACCTTATCTTGTAAGAACCTTACATAGTAAGGCCGCGATCACCCGACCAGCCTGGGTTGGTCTCATCATACTATTCAGTCGCCCCAGTGTCAATTGAATCCATTTATTCATTCCGATCGCAGTAGATGTGCACAGCTTCGCGGACGAATTCTGCACCTCCCGAACGGATACGCTCGTAATTGACCGCGAAGCGGGGATCTTCTACCCACATATCAGCTAACCATCTCAAGAAACCCACATCACAGTTATAAAAATAGTTGTTGATGTAGGCAAGGTATTCGCCTATTGCAGCCTGCACATCCGGGTCGTTAGGAGGCGAATCAGGATCACTGCTGACCATTCTGATCATTAAGCGGCCGCCTTCGGCCTTGATTGCTTCCTTCTGTTCCTTGCTGTAGCTCGCCCATTTCTTCTGTGACTCTGCGTATTGAGGGGTATTTCCCCAGCGCTGTTTGGTCTCTTCCTCATACTGGGTTTCATCAAACCCCTCGAAATATTCTTCTGCACTCATCATCTTTCCTCCTTTAATCGTTGATATCGTCTGGTCGATCGTACCGATCAGCCTGTCTAATCTTTTCAGCTTGTTTTTGAGTGAAAGGCGGTGGTTTTCCAGCGCTTGCAGCAGGTTGAAATCCGGGCGGGTCATGATGAGCTGGATATCTTTCAGTGGGACATCCAGCTCCCGAAAGAATAGGATCTGCTGCAGGCGCAGCAAGCTGCTCTGGTCGTAATATCGGTAGCCGTTCTCGCCAGTCTCTGCGGGACTCAGCAGACCGATCTCATCGTAGTAGCGCAGCGTGCGCGTGGTCACACCGGCCAGGTCGGCAATTTCCTTGACTGTGTATGGCATGGCAATACCTCGTTGCCCCCAATCATACACCTTTACGTTACGTTAATGTCAAGAGTAAAAAAACAACTCCCCCAAATATTAATGGGTTACATGATAGATTATCGCTTCCTCATCGCGGTAAAGCTCTACCAGCCCTGGATCAGAGTAGGCAGCCTTGATGAAGCCTTTGTGATTCAAGTCGCTGAAGACGTACTCTGCTCCGAAGCGCCCATAGATCTCTCTGGAGGGTGACTCGACGTTACCAGCAGTGATCTCTACCCAAAGGTCGTACAGGCTGGCATCATAGAGCTGCATATAGGTAGGGTCCAGTCCGACCAGATAAGTATTGTGGGTGTTGTAGTAAAACAGGCGCGGGAAATCGTCCCAGTCGGTCTGGAATATTCGTGCTCCAGAAGGGGTATTTACCCCCAGCCAGGTGGCTGCCTGCTGGTAGCGCTGGTACGGCTTCGAGGACAGCAGGCCCTCGCGAGCTGCTGGTAGCGTCACGAATAGACCTGCTGCTAAGACTGACAGCATGAGCACCAGCGGGATGCGGGAATGCAGCCATGCCAGCATTCTCCCTGTATGGTACGTACGCGGTAGGGTGATCCTATCCTTGCCTTCAGCCTTACGAGCTGCCAACATCGGCGCCCAGGCAAATGCACAGAACAGCAGTGTGAAGGGCGGAAAATACTCGATAAAGCGACGAGACTGGAAGGTCATGATACCAAACAATACTGCCAGTATCAGACTGGCAGCCGTTTCGATATCCATACGCCTGCCGCGCAAGCCCAGGGCGAAGACGCCGCTGATGAATGCGAACAGTGTCAGGGGCGAATTTTCCAAAAGCTGGCTGGTTTTGTAGGGATACCATTCACTGCCAACCCGGACGGCTGTCGCTTCGCCAAGTTTGGGCAGGATGTGCTGGACGGCGAAGAGGATATTGTAGGGAAAATACGGGTTGACTGCCAACCCCAGCAGGACGCCCGCTCCGGCATACAGTACCGGCTTCACCTCCAACCTGCCTTCAGTCAGCCACGCGGCAGCGCTGTAGGCTCCGGCGACGACCAGCAGCAAAGGGAACGCGTCGTACAGCCATACATAGATGAACCCCAGGGGCAGCAAATATATATGCTTCCGCTCAATTGCAAAATACAACCCTAACACAAGCAGTGCCAGTGAGAGCGACTGCACACGCACCATGCTCATGCGGTACAGAAATGCCTCCGAGATGGCGAGCAGAGCAATCGCCCACAGAGCGGCATACGGCACACGCCGGCGTTGCAGCAGCCACCAGAACATCATGAAAGCCAGACCGGCGAACAGCACGCTGGCCAGTTTGGCGCCCGACCGCAGGTCCCCAAAGGTGAACGGGATCAGTGCGATGTGGAACAGGAAGTGGTGGTCATAAAACTCGCGCGGGTTCAGGATGCTCAATGGTAAATAGGGGAATGCCGGACGCAGCCCCTCCTGGCGCATCAATGCAGCGAACTTGATGTGGTAGTAGCCATCTGTGCCAGCCAGGTTGGGGCTGGCAAACTGCACCAGTACCAGACCTGCTACCAACAATCCCGCCAGCAAGAGGGCAGTGGACAGATGGTGCTGCTGTGCCCAAGAAACCAGGGATGGATTCACTTGGTTAATGACCGGGGTTCCCTTATAGGTCATTCTATTTGTATGCGAAGGTCGTTCTAGTTTGCTACTCATTCTGGATCCCTACACTTAGCAAGAGACTACAGACCTTATTCCTTGCCGGTCTGTAGTCTCTATAGAATGTTAGGGGGTGCGGGACCGACTTTAGTTTGTACCAGGGTAATGGGCTAAACCAAGCGGATATCTGTTCTGATTAATCATCATCATCACCATGATCATCGTCATGATCATCGTCATGATCATTGTTGTGGTCATCGTCGTGATCATCGTCGTGATCATTATCGTTGTCGTTATTGTCATCGTTCTGGTTGCCATCGTCATTGTTGTTCGCATTGCCATCGTCGTCGTTGCCGTTATCGTTGTCGTTCACATTGCCGTTGTCGTCGTTGCCGTTTTCGTTGTCGTTCACATTGCCATTATCGTTGTCGTTCACATTGCCATCGTCTTTGCCATTATCGTTGTCGTTCTCATTCACGATAACATTGTTCAGATCTTCAGCCAGCTCGATTTCACGAGCTGTCAAACTGCCATCTTCATTTTGAGTGGCGTGTACCGTTACAAGATCGCCGACCTGAATGTCACCTACGACCTCAGATCCAGCAACGATTGCTACCCATTGACCGTTGATGAACCACCCATCGAGTCGGATCTCTTCAACAGCGCCGCTGAATTCGATCTCCTCCTGACTGTCATCCATGCTGCTGCTTCCACCAGCCAACTGCGAGGACTGGATCGCCCGTTCGACATCTGCTCTCACGGATTCCGGCACGTTCGCCAGCATCCCACTCAATGTGCTGGCGTAGCGGGTCAGCGCAGAAGTGATGTCACCTGCCAACATCTCAGCACGGGTGGGATCTCCGAGGGCAACTGTCTGAAGCTCGCCAATTGCTTGCTGGATATGGTACTCCAGCTCGGCTGTAGCAGCGCCGATATCATTGAAACGTCCTTCTTCGATCAATGCGGCAGTTTCGCTCAGGCGTTTATCGGCAAAGTCGAGGTGTAGTTGAGCGCGGTTTGCGGCGTCACGGGAAAGGTTGACCTGGGTCTGCTCCAGTCCGGTTTTTAGTGAGTAGAGAGTATCTCCTGGAAGTGCTGATTGCGCTGCATAGACTGTTGCACTTGCGCTGCTAAATAACAGGACGAAAATAACAACAATCACAGCCAAGGCAGAAAATACAAATCGGGGGGTAGAGCTTTTCATTGGGGGTTTATCCTTCGCTAAACTAATTCTTGATAATATGCCTGCCAGCCATCCGTACCCATATTGAGCTCTGTACATAAGGATATGATCAAGTTCTGCTTCAAAATTGACACGTCCGCTCATTACAGTATTGGGATCTCTGGCTTCGACCGGGCGTAACAACCTTATCAATTCTTCAAATTCTCGGTCATCCATTTCATCTATCTTCTTGTTTGTAGCCATTGTTCAGGCCTCCTGCTCTACCAACATTCGTCGTAGGGTCTTCATTGCCCGGTACTGAAGTGATCTTGTAGCCTCAGGTGTCTTGCGCAAGATTACTGCTACTTCTTCGTGTGAAAGATCTTCTAGAACCCGCAGTACGATCACCCGCTGCTGATCTTCTGGCAGCTGCCTGATCGTCGCCCGTATTCGTTCTCGCTCCATCTCTTTTGCAACTACCCTGGCAGGATTGCTGCTTGCATCCTCCAGCACTTCGCTTTCCAGGGGCAGGGCAGTTGGTGGCGAGCTTCGATAATGATCGGTGATCCAATTATGTGCCATCCTGAACAGGTAAGCGCGTACGTTATCGATCTCGGCACGACGCTTTACAGTGCTATGCAAGAAACGGCTGAACGTTTCCGCAATGCAATCCTCTGCCAGATCACGATCCCCGAGTAAGCGGTAGGCATAGCGATACAGTTCTGCATTGTGCTGTTCGTAGATGCCCACCAGCATCTCCCTGTCGATCGTCTGCGTGTTCACCAGCGTTGTTGTAACCATGCGCATGTTTTCTCACCCTATATGACGTAGGTTGGGGTTGATATGTGACGAATTTGATTGACATTCGTATAATCGGGACTAAATGCTACGCATTATACTTGTTTTTTTCATGGACCTCCTGGACAAAACAGCTCTCCTCAAGTAAAATCAAGGGCTGCGGTTTAATGAAATAGATTTTGGAGGCAGGAACTTGGCAAACATTAAGTCTGCAATAAAACGGAATAAACAAAACGAGAAGCGCCGGCTGCGCAACCGTCACTTCAAAGGCCGCGCTCGCTCATTCATCAAGCAAGCCCGCATCGCATTTGGGGAAGAAAATCTGGATGAGGCGCGCCAGGCGACGCTTGCCGCTATCAGCGCCCTGGACAAGGCAGCGGAAAAAGGCGTTCTTCATAAGAACAACGCCTCTCGCCGGAAGAGCCGACTGATGCGCCGCCTTAACCAGTTGGAAAAGCAGGAAGCATAACCGAAACATCTGGAGCCGCGCTGCGGCGATTAACGTATCCAATTACTGTCTACACAAGCGGGAGCCGATCGTCTGCTCCCGCTTTTTGCCGGATAGGGTGAAGATTACGGATGTTCGACCCGGAACAAAACGCAGTTGAATCAGCCATACGTGTATATATCAGGGATTCCGGACTGCCGGATCCTGACGAGTTCAGCTGGGCGCCGATCCCGTTTGCTGGGGAGTGGGGCATCTCGACCTCTTTCTTCCAGCTCGCTGCAGTGGAAAGCCGCCTGATCAAGGAGCGCACCGGGAAAGGGATAAACGTCCAGCAGCGTGCTCAGGAGATCAGTGAAGCGGTTGCATCATCCCTGGTTGGCGTGGAGGGTTTCTCTCGCGTGGAAGCCGTGCGCGGCTACCTGAACCTGTATTTCTCAACCAGAAAATATGTGGAGCGGGTGGTTGATACAGTGCTCGACCAGGGGGACGCATATGGGCGCGGCCTCGCCAAAGAAGAACGCTTGATGGTGGAGTACGCCCAGCCCAACACACACCATTCATTTCATATGGGGCATTTCCGCAATGCAATACTGGGCGAAGTGCTGGCGCGCCTGGTCGAGTTTGCCGGATTCGATACCATCCGCGCTTCCTATCCGGGAGATATTGGTCTGGGCGTGATCACCATCGTCTGGGCGTACATGAAGTACTACCAGGGGCAGGAGCCGGCAGGCATTCACGAGCGCGGGCAATGGTTGTTGAAGATATATATCGAAGCCAGTGAGCTGCTGACCCAGAAGGAGAATGAGACACCCGCTGAGCAGGCCCAGCGTGAGGCCTATGATGCCGAGCGAAGGGAGATCTACCATCGTTGGGATGCCGGTGACCCAGAAATACGCGAGGTCTGGGGGCGCACGCGCCAGTGGAGTCTGGATGAGCTGGATGCGATCCTGGGGATGCTGGATATCCACATGGACGTCTGGTTCTTCGAGAGCGAGGTGGATGACCCTGCCAAGCGGATCGTAGAAGAGCTGGTCGATTCGGGGGTTGCCGACGATGAGCGCTCTACCGGTGGGGCAGTGTTTGTCAGGATCGATGAGAAATTAGGCCTGAAAAAAGAGAAATACCGCACCAATGTCATATTGCGCAGCGATGGTACCACCCTTTACCTGACCAAGGACCTGGCTCTGGCGAAGGTGAAGTTCGAGCGCTACCAGGTCGACCGCTCCATCTATGTGATCGACGTGCGCCAGAGCTTGCACATGCAGCAGACATATAAGATCCTGGAACTGATGGGATTCCCGCAGGCAGAGAAGTGTTATCATTTAGGATATGGGTTTGTCAGCCTGCCGGAAGGGGCGATGTCGGCTCGCAAAGGGCGGTTGGCGCTGTTCAAGGATGTCTACGATGAGGCGATCCGGCGGGTGCTGGCGGTAATTGCCGAGAAGAATCCCGCTATGCCGGCGGAGCAGAGAGAAATCGCGGCACACCAAATTGGGTTAGGTGCTCTGGTCTATGCCATGTTATCGGTAGATAACAACAAAGATATCGTCTTCGACTTGGAAAGCGCACTCAATTTTGATGGTCGTACCGGGCCATATATCCAGAATGCCTATGTCCGTGCCAACAGCATCTTGCGCAAGGCTGGCAGCATACCCGCAAAGGCATCGTTTGATTATGACCTGTCACCACACGAAGTCCAGCTGATCGACCTGATATCTCGCTTCCCGGCGGCTGCCCAACACGCTGCACAGGAATATAAGCCGCTGCACATGGCAAGCTACGCCTACGATCTGGCGAGTACCTTTCACAGCATGTATCATGTTGTGCCGGTATTGCAATCAGAGACAGATCAGATCCGTGATGCTCGCCTGCGGCTGGTTGCCGCCGCAAGGCAGACTATAGAAAATGCTCTCAGGCTGCTGGATATCCAGGCGCCAGACCAGATGTAATGAAAGATAATCTCACCCATAGAAGGAGACTTTGAAAGGCTATGCCACCCACCCGTACCATTATCATGGGCGCTGCAGGGCGCGATTTCCACAATTTCAACGTGTTTTTCCGGGACAATCCGGATTATGATGTCGTTGCTTTCACGGCTACGCAGATACCCGATATCGAAGGCCGAACCTATCCACCTGAGTTGGCTGGCGCCCGCTATCCGGCTGGCATCCCTGTGTACGATGAAAGTGAGCTGACGGATCTGATCCAGCGTGAAAATGCCCAACAGGTGATCTTTGCCTACAGCGATGTGCCGCATGAATTCGTTATGCATAAAGCCTCCCAGGTGATCGCGGCCGGAGCGGATTTCCGTCTGATGGGTTTGAATTCTACTCAGTTGAAATCGACGAAACCGGTGATGTCTGTGTGTGCGGTGCGCACCGGCTCCGGGAAAAGCCAGACTACCCGCCGGGTCTCCTTATTGCTGCGTGACATGGGATTTAAGGTTGCTGTGATCCGGCACCCCATGCCGTATGGTGATCTGGCAAGCCAGGCCGTCCAACGCTTCGCCGAGTACCGTGACCTGGAACTTCAGGACTGCACCATTGAGGAGCGAGAGGAGTATGAGCCGCATCTGGCTAACGGAATGATTGTTTATGCTGGGGTGGATTACGAGCGCATCCTGCGCCAGGCAGAGAGCGAAGTGGATATCATCTTGTGGGACGGTGGTAATAACGATTTCTCGTTTTATGATTCAGACTTCCGCATTGTCGTTGTCGACCCCCACCGTCCGGGACATGAGCTGCGCTATCATCCCGGAGAAATCAATGTCCGCACTGCGGATGTGTTTGTAATCAACAAAGTGGATACTGCCGATGCTGAGAACGTGATCCACGTACGGGATAACCTGCATGCCGTCAATCCCTCCGCGCAGGTGATCGAAGCCGCATCTCCGCTGTTCGTCGATGACCCGGCAGCCATCCGTGGAAAACGGGTGCTGGTTGTCGAAGATGGTCCCACATTGACCCACGGCGAAATGGCATATGGTGCAGCCTGGGTGGCTGCCCGTCGATTTGGGGCAGCTCAAATCGTCGATCCCCGTCCTTACGCAGTGAACACGATCCTGGATACTTATAACAAATATCCCACCACCGGAGATGTGCTGCCTGCCATGGGCTATGGGGATGCACAGATGGGAGACCTGCAGGAGACGATCAACCGTTCCGAGGCCGACCTGGTCCTGATCGGTACTCCGATCGACCTGAACAGGCTGATTACGATCAATAAGCCCTCCCAGCGTGTGCGCTATGAGCTGCAGGAGATCGGTCAGCCAGATCTGGCCGAGCTGCTTAGCGACAAATTCGGGAAGTGAACCCACCTAATTGGGGATAGGGGCTATAACCTTATCCCCAAATACAGATCCAATTCCTAATATTGCAATCATGCCCGTCTTGAACTGGGCCTCCAAAACCACACCTCAGCCTCTCCCGGCTGCGCTGGAGCTGGAGAGCGTCCTCTATCCCGAAGGAAAGGGGTATCCTGCTCCAGATTTCGTAAACCAGCTGATCCTGGGCGATAATCTGGCAGCTATGTCGGCGCTGCTGCCGGAGTATGAAGGCCGCATCCAGCTTATCTATGCCGACCCGCCGTTCTTCACCAACCGGCGCTACCATGCCCGGGTGGGTCGTGGGGAAGATTCACGACGCCCTCAGGACTGGGTGCTGGCAGAGGGATATGCCGATCACTGGCCGGATATCGATGCCTATCTGGATATGCTCTACCCCAGGTTGTATCTCATGCATCGCCTGCTGGCGCCCGAGGGCAGCCTGTACCTGCATCTTGACTGGCACGCAAATTCTTATGCCCGGCTGCTGCTGGACGAGATATTCGGCGCAGAGCGCCTGTTGAACGAGATCATCTGGGTATACCATGGCCCGTCCCCAATCCGATCCGCCTTCAACAGGAAGCATGACACCCTGCTGCTGTATACAAAAAGCGATAATTATACGTTCAATGCAGATGCAGTCCGCACGCCATACGACCCGAATACTGTGAAAACGTTCGAGTCTTCCCCAAAGGCGGGGTTTGGCAAGGTGCCCGACCTGGAGCGGGGTAAAGTCCCGGAAGACTGGTGGTATTACGCGGTGGTCGCCCGGCTGCACAGCGAGCGGACCGGGTACCCCACCCAGAAGCCAGTAGCTTTGCTGGAACGGATCATCCTGGCATCTTCAAACCCCGGCGATCTTGTGGCCGACTTTTTCGGCGGATCGGGCACCACAGGGGTTGCAGCGCTGCGCCATAACCGGCGCATCCTGATGGCAGATGCTGCCTGGCGAGCAGTGCACACTGCCCAGGCACGGTTTTCCTCCCAGGCCGATGAGCCTGTTGGTATACTCAGGGTTGTCCCTGTTAGTGAGCCTGGGTGGCGTAGCAGATCGAATCCGGTTACGGTGGACTCGCAGCAATTTGTGCATGCTAATATAGAAGGCGGGAATCTGCGGCTGAATATAGAGACTTCTTTCCAGGCTGAGGTGGATTACTGGGAAGTTGATCCCGATTGGGACGGGCGTATCTTCCGCAGTGCCCTACAGGGTCGACGTCCACCGCGGCGCGGAGAAATTCCAACGGAGATGTTAATCCCTGCGCAATGGATAGGAGAGCGAGTCGCTGTCCGGTTTGTAGAGGACCGAGGCGAACAGGAGCTGGTTGTTCTGGACAGGTTGTCAGGGTATTCAGGTGGGTAAAAGGTTCTTCCTCAAACGTCAAGGCGGTAGCCGACACCCCGGATCGTCATCAGGTGCTTGGGCTTACGTGGATTTTCCTCCAGTGCTTGGCGCAGCCAGCTAATGTGCACATCCAGGGTGCGCGTATCTTCAGTATAGTCGGTGTTCCAGACTTTCTTAAACAGTATATCTCTCTCGAGAACCTCACCCGGATGGGTCATTAGCATCTTCATCAGCTCGACCATGCGCGGTGTGAGTTTAGCTTCCCTTTCCTGGCAGTAAAGACGTTTGTGTTCGATATCAAGGCGTATCTGACCGGCGTGCAGGACGTTCCGTTCTTCACTGGGCAGCAAGGGAGCAATGCGGTTGAGCAATTTACGGGAAGTGAATGGCAGGGTTAGCACAACGTTGGCGCATTGGTCATCTTTGTTCGGGCGGCTGGCACTGGCAATGATCAGGATAGGGATATGATCAGTGTGTTCTCTAAGGGAACGGCATATAAGCTTTCCGCTGGTGCGCATCGATGCCGTATGCATAACAATCAGATCAGGATCGTGCCTGGTTAAATAATCAAGCGCCTCAGTACCCGTGGATACTACATCCACGAGGTAATCTTTTTTTCTTAAGCTGGGAATAAATAATGGACCTTCAGCCCGGCTGCCTTCAATCCAGAGTATTCTGGCCCTCATCCTCACCTGCCTAAAAAAGTATAATCCCCTGTTCGCCCACTCACAGGGGAGTCTCATTATACACGCAATCTTAAAATATGGAAATAGATTCGGCAGATTCTTTTAAGATTTAAATATCACCACTGGACGCAAAATCTTTAAGGTGAATGTGTTGCAAGCAAGACTCCAGCATGTTAAAATATCAAAAGGATTGATCTGAAAGTGTGGTAACATACATGCACCCCAAACTCCTGAAAATACTGGAAGAGTGAAAAGATGTCTGATATGTTAGAAGTGGTCATCGACAGCATCCGGGTTAGTTTGATGTCGCAGCAGCGAATTGTCATTCTCCGGGAAGTCGATGCCGAACGCTATCTACCCATCTGGATCGGTGTATATGAGGCAGAAGCGATCACCATTGCTTTGCAGGAAGTAGAAGTTGCACGACCGCTAACCCACGACCTGCTTAAGAATATTTTTGGAGTTTTAAACGCACAAATTATCCGGATAGAAGTAGCCTCCCTACAGGATGATACATTTTTCGGGAATATTGTTGTGGAAGTGAATGGTACGACAATGAACATCGATTCCCGGCCCTCGGATGCGCTGAATCTTGCCGTCCGAGCTCATGTACCTATCCTGGTCGCTCGCACTGTGATGGACTCGGCCGGGATCATCCCGGAACAGGATTTACAGGACGAGGAAGCCCCTATGCAGCCAGAAGCCGAAGAGATCAGTCCGGAAGCTGAAGAGCGGCTCTCGATATTTGAGGATTTCTTGGATAAGCTGGACAGAGACGAGGATGATGAGGAAGGGGACGACAAACCAGAAGAGTGAGTCTCAAGACCAGACTGTGATACCGGGGTAAGCCAGGCTTTGTAAAACGCCCGATGAGCCAATGACTGACCGTAGCCCCGGTTTTCTGTTCTTAACCCCAGAGATTGATAATTGCGATGGAAGAATTTACACCTGTTGAGATAAGCGAAGCTTCGGCAGTGCCTGTCGTGCCCCACAGTCGTGAGGCTGAAGAGGCAGTTATCGGCTCGGTGCTGATCAATCCGGAAGCATATTATGACGTGGCTCAATTCCTGCTGGCGGACGATTTTTATATCCACCGCCATCGCTGGATCTGGGAATCATTTACACGCCTGCACGAACGCCGCTCTCCAATCGACTTCTTGACAGTCTCTGAAGAGCTCGATCAGATGGGACACCTGCCAGAGGTTGGTGGTCCGGCCTACCTCTCTGCCCTGATCAGCAACGTCCCGACCTCACTCCACGCTGCGGCTTATGGGCGGATCGTAGAGGAGACCGCCATCCGCCGCCGGATGCTGAGTGCAGCGAATGAAATCGCACGCATGGCATATAAAGAAGATAGCAGCGTGGAATCCGTCATGGACTCGGCAGAGAAGGCAGTCTTTGGGGTCAGCGAACGCCGCATGACCCGCGATCTGCAAACCATCCAACAGGTGATCAGTGAATATTACGATCGCATAGACCAGATCGCCAGCCGCGGCGAGGATATCTTTGGAGTTCCAACAGGTTTTATCGATCTGGACCGGCTGTTGATGGGCATGCAGCCCTCCGACCTGATCATTATCGCCGGTCGGCCTGGGATGGGTAAAACCGCGTTCATGCTCTCGGCTGCCAAGAACGCAGCTCAGATACACAAGAAGCATGTGGCTGTCTTTTCACTTGAAATGTCCAACGAACAGCTGATCCAGCGCTTAATCTCGCAGGAGACGGGTATCGATTCTCAGCGCCTGCGCACCGGAAAGCTGAATGACGATGAGTGGCCGAAGTTCACCCAGGCGGTTGAAGCGCTCAGCGGCACCCGTATATTCCTCGACGATACCCCGGCTCTGACACCGCTCCAGCTGCGGACGAAATGCCGCCGGCTGCATCTGGAGTTCAAGTTGGATTTGATCCTGGTCGATTATCTTCAGCTGATGAGCAGCGGGAACCGGGTTGAGAACCGAGTCCAGGAAGTCTCATATATCTCCCGCAACATGAAGGTCATGGCTCGCGAGCTGAATGTGCCGGTGCTGGCGGCTGCACAGTTATCCCGCGCGGTAGAGCAGCGCGCGGATAAGGAACCCCAGCTCTCCGACCTGCGCGAGTCTGGTTCACTGGAACAGGACGCCGATATCGTCATGTTCATCCACCGGCCTGAGATCTATGAGAAGGATACCCTCAAGCAGAATCTCGCCCAGATCAAAATTGCCAAACACCGCAATGGACCGGTAGGCACGATCGAGCTGATATTCCGCAGCAGCCTGGCAAAATTCGAGAACGCAGCCACGCATGTCGTTGACCTTTCGAAGGTTTAGGCAGCCAGTCCAGAGATTTAGCCGATGTCATTCCCAGGCTTTCCAGAAGGCAAAGTCCGCCTGGTCCCCATACCGGGGCCGTTTTTCTATGACCTGCTGCCGCTAATTGACGACCTAGATGAATTGAAGGTTGCTCTGTATGCTATCTGGCTGCTGGACCATATGGAGGGACACTTCCGGTACTTGCAGCGGTCCGATTTTTTTGATGAGGCTGTACCAAAAGCAGGCATGTCTGAACGGCAGCTGGACAACGCCTTGGAGCATTGCGTTGATCGCGGCACATTTTTGGGGGCTGAGGTGGATGGAAGTGACGGACCGGTGCGGCTGTATTTCCTGAATTCACCCAAAGGCCGCAGTGCAGTGGAGGCGATCAATAAGGGCGAGTGGCGCTACTCTGGAGAGGCTTTACATCCCGTGGAAGTGCGGGAGGACATTCCCAACATCTTCCGCCTCTATGAGGAGAATATCGGTGCCCTGACACCACTGATCGCTGAAGAGCTGCAGGATGCTGAAAATATGTATCCTGCTGACTGGATCGAAGATGCTATACAAATTTCGGTGGAAAACAATGCTCGCAGCTGGCGCTATGTGAGCGCCATCCTTAACCGCTGGAAAGAAAAAGGTCGTGATGAGCGAAAAAATCGACGAGACACTGAAAAAGATCGCCGCCGGTATGCAGAGTGGGAAGACTGAGCAGGGCGCCGATGCAGGGGAATTAAACCTGCACGACCTGCCGGGTGATCCAAACTGCCCGATCTGTGGTGGAGTGGGCTACCTGCGCCAGGACCTTCCGGTGGGTCATCCCGAATTCGGCCGGCTGGAGATTTGTTCCTGCCGCAGAAGTGAGATGAGCCAGCGCATTCACAGCCGGTTATTCGAGCTCAGCAATCTGGATGGGCTTCAAGACCTTACTTTCGGCAACTTCCAGTCGCGCGGGCGGATTGGTTTGCGCCCGGCTCAGGCAGACACTCTCGAGCTTGCTTTTAATCAGTCTAAGATCTTCGCAGAAAACCTTGAGGGCTGGTTATTGCTGCAGGGCGATTTTGGGACAGGTAAGACACATCTGGCAGCAGCGATTGCCAATTTCACGGTCAGCATGGGTGTTCCGACACTGTTCATCACCGTCCCGGATCTGTTGGACACGCTGCGTTTCTCCTACGATGATCCGGAAGCGACTTTCGAGCAGCGCTTCGACCAGATCCGCTCTGCGCCTCTGCTGGTGATGGACGACTTTGGCACCCAGAACGCGACTTCCTGGGCACAGGAGAAACTATTCCAGATATTAAACTACCGTTATATCAACCGCCTGCCCCTGGTTGTGACCACGAACCTGCTGCTGGATGAACTCGAGGGGCGCATCCGTTCTCGCCTTGAAGATCCGGAGCTGGTAACCAGGGTGCATATACGCGCCCTGGACTTTCGCCGGCCGACTCTCGAGGTAGGTGAGACAGAATTATCCTATCTCGATCTGCTGAACAAGCTGACCTTTGACACCTTCAACCTCCGGAAGAGTGAAGGGTTGAGTAACGAGCATATCAAAAGCCTTGAGAAAGCATTCGAGACCGCACACCAATACGCAGAGCGCCCCAAGGGCTGGCTGATATTTACCGGAACATATGGCAGTGGTAAGACGCATCTCGCGGCGGCGATAGCAAACTACCGCTCCGACCTGGGACACCTGGCTTTGTTTATTGATATCCCGGATTTAATGAGCCGTCTGCGGGCTACTTTCAGCCCATCCAGCAGCGAGAGCCTGGAAAGACGCTTCTATTCCTACCGGTCTGCACCGCTCTTGGTGCTTGACGACCTGGGCACCCAGTCGATGACACCCTGGGTGAAGGAAAAGCTCTACCAGCTGTTCAATTATCGCTATATCACTGAGCTGCCGACCGTGATCACAACTGCAGAACTGCGGGACGAGATGGACCCACGCCTGCTCAGCCGCATGCAGGACGCACGTCTGTGCACGATCTGCGCCATCACTGCGCCTTCATATCGCGGGGTTTCACGGAAAACCTCCCGGCGGCGCCAAACCTAGTAAAGCCGGTCAATCGTCTAGAGTCTATCGACCGGCCTGCGACAAATCATCGATTGAGAGGTATTACTGTCATATGGAAGAGAGCAAAGCTGCCTGCCTGTACTGCGAACGAACAAGTGACCAGATCCCGCTGCTTACGCTGGTATACCAGGGGAATACACACTGGATTTGTCCCCAACACCTACCGGTTTTAATCCATGAACCCGGGAAGCTGGCAAGCCATCTCCCCGGCTTAGAGGGGATTGAAGGAGCCAGCCACAAGCACTGATTTACGTTGTATGTGCTTCAACGAACAGACCAGCGGCAAGTTCGTGGCTGAGCACAACCTCCTGACGGTCAACCTGTATATGTACCGGCCCATTGAACGGTGCATAAGATAGTGCTCTGAAAGCTGCTCCCGGGTACAGCCCTAAATCCCCCAGATAGCGCAGTTTATCCGGGTCGTGGACACGCACCCTGCTGATGCGGTATGTCTCACCAACCTGAGACTCTACTAGGCTGTTATCTTTGATCACCGGCATCTTGCCATCCAGCGTTGGGATAGGCTCACCATGTGGGCAGCGGGTAGGATGGGCTAACAGATCGTCGATCCGGTTTTCGAGAAGGTCATCGATTCCAAGCTCAAATTGATCTGTTACCTCGTGTACCTCGTGCCAGCCGAAATTCATCTTGCGCACCAGGTATACTTCGATCAAACGGTGACGCCTTATTGCAGGTAATGCGATGACCTCCCCCTCCTGGGTCAGGCGTACACCGCGGTACGGTTCGTGGAGTATATAACCGCCGGTCTTCAGCCGCCTGATCATCCGGGAGATCGCCTGCAGCGATACACACAGGTGCTCAGATAGATCGGAAATACTTACAAAATTGCGATATTCTTGCAGCCGGTAGATCTCAGCCGCATATCGTCTCATTGCTGCGGTGGTCATTACCGCTTTTCTCCAGCCAGTTTTTTACCAATCAAATTAACAACCCTGTTGCAACTTAAATTTCCTTTTGGTA
Organism: Chloroflexota bacterium; assembly: GCA_032124675.1. Taxonomy (GTDB): domain Bacteria; phylum Chloroflexota; class Anaerolineae; order Anaerolineales; family UBA4823; genus JAQBDA01. Next base: position 13,460 of record JAQBDA010000398.1, on the reverse strand, counting down.
TAACATTAATTAAACATGAATATCTTGATAAATATTAATATAATTTATTATACTATAGCATCCATTACTCAATTCGAGCATCTGAGTTATGGCTGCACACCCAAGAGACGCCGCAACTGAAGATTATTCGAACTTTTATTGTCACCTACGGAGGTATATATGCTGCCTGGCTTTCTGCTCTCGCTTCGTGAAGGATTGGAAGCTGCGCTGATTATTGGTATCGTTCTGGGCGCGCTGCGCAAGATGAACCGTAGTGACCTGACTCCCTCGGTATGGTATGGGACCATCAGCGCATCGGGACTCAGTCTGCTTGTGGCTCTGGTATTGATCCGGTTTGGTGCCTCCCTGGAAGGGAGGGCGGAAGAGATATTCGAAGGCATCACCATGCTGCTGGCAGCGGTGGTGCTGACCTGGATGATCTTCTGGATGCAGCGCCAATCGCGTTCGATCAAGACAGAGCTGGAAGCGGAGGTGCGCCTGGCATCCGGGCGATCAGGCTTACAGGCGTTGTTCTGGTTGGCATTCTTTGCGGTTGTACGCGAGGGTGTGGAATTAGCCTTGTTCCTGACGGCAACCGTAATGGCTTCGGGGTCGCAGTTCAACCTGCTCGGGGCGGTGCTTGGTCTGGTGGCTGCTGCAGCCCTGGGGTGGGCGATTTTCTCCAGCAGTCTCAAGTTGAATCTGGGTTCATTTTTTATGTTCACCAGCATTCTGCTCATCCTGTTTGCAGGCGGGCTGGCAGCTCATGGGGTACACGAGCTTAACGAAGCCGGTTGGATCCCTTCGGTTATTGAACATGTCTGGGATACCAATTCGATCCTCGACGAGAATTCAACTCTCGGATCGCTGCTCAATGCCCTTTTCGGCTATAATGGAAATCCATCGCTTACCGAAGTGCTGACATATTTCGGGTATTTTGTGGCAATCTTCCTCGGTCTACGCTACAGCCGGGTAACCGTACCCGATGCACAGGAGGTGTGATGGCCACCGAGTGGATTAGCACCTGGTACCGAATAACCGGTTTCACAGATGAGAGAATGAAAAATGCTTAATTTTAAGAAGCTCCCGCTGCCATCTCATTATGATCCTGAAATGGTTGGGGAAGTGTGGCGGGTCAATTATCAGGAAAGAGCGGCTGATGCCACAGATTGGAGCAAGCAGCATGCTATCCCGCCGGCTGCAGCTGATGGGCGAAAGATTGCGCTGTTATTGATTGACCTGCAGAACACCTTCTGCATTCCGGGCTTCGAGCTGTTCGTCGCCGGTCGGTCGGGCTCTGCTGCTGTCGAGGATAACCGCCGGCTGTGCGAGTTTATCTACCGTAATCTAAGGTCGATCACCAGCATCCAAGTCACCCTGGATACACACCGTACAATGCAGATATTCCATCCCGTATATCTGATCAATGCGGCAGGGGAACATCCGGCGCCTCTTACCATGGTTTCACACGACGATGTTCGCCAGGGTAGGTGGCGCTTCAACCCGCTGGTTGGGGAATCTCTGGGTGTGACAGCGGAGCAGGGGCAGGAGCAGCTGCTTCACTATACACGCAGACTGGAAGAGCAAGGCAAATATGAGCTGACCATATGGCCATACCATGCTATGTTGGGGGGGATTGGGCATGCACTGGTTGCAGCGGTCGAGGAAGCAGTATTTTTCCACACAATCGCTCGTTCTACCCAGCCGTCAATTACAATCAAGGGGGAATATCCGAATACAGAAAGCTATTCTGCAATTGGTCCGGAGGTCCTGGTCGGGATAGACGGTCAGCCGATCGCAAGCAAAGACGTGTCGTTCCTGCAGTCTGTGATCGATCAAGATATGTTGGTTGTAGCAGGGCAGGCGAAGAGTCACTGCGTGGCATCCACTTTAGCTGACCTGCTGGAGGGGATCCTGGACTATGACCCGAGGCTGGTACAGAAAATATACTTGCTAGAGGATTGCACATCTCCAGTGGTTGTACCGGGTCTGGTGGATTTCAGCGACCAGGCTGACAAGGTTTACCGTGAATTTGCTGCCGCCGGGATGCAGGTCGTCCGTTCTGTAGACCCACTGGAAGAGTGGCCAGAAGTTGAAGGGTTGATATCACCGGCGTGATTTTTCCTGACAAAACTGTACGTTAAAAAATAATGTGGATGAGCTTGGTCGCTATTGACATTTGTCGTTATTGGGGTATACTAACATTCGTCAGCGAAAAAAGCTGCACTCCTCTGCTATCCCACTAAAGAGGAGGTGATGGCCGTTATGAACGATAGTAGTTTACGTCTTAGCGCTGCGGCATCCCTCCTCAATCTAGGGTAAGATGCCGCAGCGGGACGGGGAGCCGTCCAAATCGGGCGGTTTCTTGTTTTATTGGGTTGAAATAGTGCAGGTAAATACGAAAGTCAGGGTGAATGACCGGGTGAACGCCAGTCCAGAAAGGGGGAGGTACCTGTCTCTCCTCTTTACATAACTGTAAATCACACAAGGCAGTTGAAACATATGCCCTGATATATAATTGTTATAGGCCATACACAGTCGGTAGTGAGCGGAGGTGTAAGGATAGGTATCCCATCACACTCTCCATATTCCCCCGAACTGTGTAGCACGTGAGTAATTAGATATACCCAGACATAAGGGAGCCTTCCCGCCGACTGCGCAACTTGCTCTGGAATAGTTTCGCTGTTGAGAGGATAAGATGTTCTCTGTACTGATAGTCGATAGCAATAATGACTTCCGCAATCACCTGGTTGGTCTATTGGATGGGCAGCCAGATTTTAAGGTTGCTGGCGATTACGGTCACCTCTCGGTGGCTTTGAATATGGCCGAACAAATCTACCCCGACCTGGTATTGATGGATTTCAACCTGCCGGATGGAGACAGCCTGCAGGCTGCCAAGGACATCCAAGCGCGCTGCCCTCAGGCTGCTATCGTTTTTCTGTCCGATAAATCTGATGATAAAAGGTTGATAGCTGCGATTCGCAGTGGAGCGAAAGGTTATTTGTTAAAATCGCTGGCTGCGCCGCAGCTGCTGGCATCACTGCGTGGTCTGAGGATCGGGCAGGCGCCTATCTCACGCACCATGGTTTCCCGCTTGCTGGAGGAGTTCTCCCGCAACAACCATCCACCCGAGGTGCGGGCAGCAGTTGACCGCCTCACCCCGCGCGAGATGGATGTGCTCATGGAACTGGGCAAGGGTGGGTCAAACCGCGAGATCGCTGCACGTCTATTTATCTCTGAGTACACCGTAAAGAATCACATCCACAGCATCCTGCATAAGCTGGAAGTCGCCAATCGCCGGGAAGCAATAAAATACGCCCAAAATTACGGCCTGATCGCCTGAACCTCGTTCAGAGCTTAAGTTAAGCGCGGTATAATCCAATCACTTGAACCTTATTTTGGGAAGGTGCTCATGGTTGAGAGAAAGATCCGCGTGCTGATTGCCAAACCGGGGTTGGATGGACACGATCGTGGCGCCAAGGTGGTGGCGCGGTCTTTGCGTGATGCCGGGATGGAAGTCATTTATACCGGGCTGCGTCAGACACCCGAAATGATCGCCGATGCGGCATTACAGGAAGATGTGGATGCAGTCGGGTTGTCTATATTGTCCGGCGCCCACATGTCACTCGTGCCGCGCGTGCTCGAACTGCTGGAGAGCAACCAGCAGCAGCACGTAAGAGTATTTGTCGGGGGCATCATTCCAGATGAGGACGTCCCCCGCTTACGGGACTTGGGTGTTGTTGGCGTATATGGTCCCGGGACTTTAACCGACCAGATTATCAGAGATGTACGCCAGGCGGTCAGCGGTGCCGCTGTCGCCTGAAGGTCTCATGTCGCTTGCAGAAGCTGTCCTGGAAGGCAACCGTCTGGCACTATCCCGCCTGTTAACTCATATCGAAAACGATACCGATGACGGACGCGCCGCTCTGGAGATGCTGTTTTCACAGACCGGTCGGGCACATCTGATCGGTGTTACCGGTGCCCCGGGAACGGGTAAATCCTCGCTGGTCAATCAGTTGGCGAGCATTTACCGCAAGCCGCAGGATAGTGAGCCACCCAGACGAGTGGGGGTAGTGGCTGTCGACCCATCCAGTCCATTCACCGGTGGGGCGATCCTCGGGGACAGGGTGCGCATGAGAGACCTGGCTGGAGATCCGGGTGTGTTTATCCGGTCGATGGCCTCGCGTGGCTCGCTGGGTGGTCTGGCAAGCACGACGTCAAGTATGGTGCTGGCGTTAGATGCTGCCGGGTATGAGGTTATCTTGATCGAAACGGTTGGCGCAGGGCAAGCAGAAGTAGACATCGCTCGTCTGGCACATACCACCATTGTGGTAGAAGCTCCTGGTTTGGGCGATGAGATCCAGGCGATCAAAGCCGGTATATTGGAGATCGCGGATATCCTGGTGGTGAATAAAGCCGATCGTCCAGGAGTAGAGAATACAGAGCGTGCTCTGCGGAATATGCTGCAGCTTTCCCATCCGGTACAGCGTGTCTTCCACCATCACGGGCGGATGCTGCCGGCTGCTAAGTCCGGAATACCGGAGGAGGAGCCATCAATTTGGCTTACGCCGGTTCTGCGCGCCGTCTCAACGGAAGGTATCGGGATCAACGAAGTGAAAAGTGAGATTGCCAGGCACTTCAACTATCTCCATGAAAGCGGAGATTGGCAGCGCCGGGAACGCGACCGGCTTGAAGCTGAGCTGAACGATCTGCTGCAATCCGCCTTGCTGTCTCGCTGGCGCGATTCGATCACCTCCGAAAGGTATCGTAGGGTGGTCAGCAGTCTGGTGGAGAGGCAGATCAATCCCTGGCGAGCGCTGGACATGCTGATGAATGGAGATCAGCGATGATATATGGAGAGCGCATACGTCTGCGCGCCTCCGAACGCAGCGATCTGCAGCAATTCGCTGCATGGTTAAACGATCCAGAAATCCGCCAGGGATTAGCCCATTACCGACCATTCTCAATGGTGGAGGAAGAACGCTGGTTTGAGAATATGCTCGACAGACCTGCGGATGAACACCCTATGGTGATTGAGGTGCTGGAGGGCGAGGATTGGCTGGCGATCGGCAACTGCGGGCTGATGCTTTTCGATTGGCGTATCCGCATGGCGGAAGCTGGTATATTCATCGGGGAGAAACGTCTCTGGAACCAGGGCTACGGCAGCGAGGCGATGACATTGCTCCTCAGACATGCTTTTGAGACGCTGAACTTAAACCGAATCTCACTACGCGTCTACGAGACAAACTTGCGCGCCATCCGTTCTTATGAGAAAGTCGGATTTATCCATGAAGGCAGACTCCGCCAGGCCGAGTATCAGGACGGGCGTTATGTGGACGTGGTGCTGATGAGTGTATTAAGATCAGACTGGCAGGCGGGTGAATGATCGATAGCAAAATACTGTCTGACAAATCGCATTCGATTAGGCAATAGATAACCAGACCATTACACCGGGAGGAGTGAGTATATGCCGGCTCAACATCTGCATCACGAATTGAACATCTATGGGGAAATCCAGCTGTTCGCCGGGACAGGCTGCCCCGAGCTGTCTAATGAGATCGCTCAATACCTGGGATTGCCGCTGAGCGGCAGAGATGTGAAGCATTTCTCGAACGACAATCTGTGGGTTAAACTGCACAAGAGCGTGCGCGGCCAGGATGTATATATCATCCAGACCACCAGCTCCCCGGTTCACCGGAACCTGATGGAGCTCTTGATCATGCTGCAGACCCTGCGTCTGGATTCCGCCGGGCGCGTGACTGCGGTGATCCCCTACCTGTGTTATGCCCGTTCAGATAAGAAGGATAAGCCGCGCGTTCCCATTACTGCCCGTCTGGTCGCCGACATGATCCAGGTCGCCGGTGCAGACCGTTATATGACCCTGGACCTGCACGCCGGTCAGATCCAGGGTTTCTTCTCGATCCCGGGCGATGTGCTCACTGCCTTCCACTTGCTGACCAGCTACATCAAAGACAAGCTGCCCAAGATGAAAAACCCGGTCGTGGCTGCCGCTGACCTGGGCTTCGCCAAGAAAGGTCGCAACTTCGCGGTGTCGATCGAAGCCCCGATCGCTTTTATCGAGAAACGACGCGCGGGTAGGCATGATCGCGCTGAAGCGCTGACATTGATCGGTGATGTTGAGGATTGTGATGTGATCATCGTCGATGATGAGATCGACACTGCCGGATCGGTCAGCCAGGCAGTCAAGTTGGTGAAGGAGAAGGGGGCGAACGATGTTTATCTGGTGACAGTGCACCCGGTGCTCTCTCAACCGGCTGTTGAGCGGTTGGCCGCCCTTCCGATCAAAGAGTTGATTACCACGAATACGATCCCTATCCCACCCGAGAAGAAGGCTCCGCTCAAGGATGTACTGACCGTGCTTTCTATAGCACCTCTGTTGGGTGAAGTCATCAGCAGGGCGCATGCTGGGCGAAGTGTGGGAGAAATGTTCGACGAGTGAGCGATGCCAGAGCTGCCTGAAGTCGAGACCATTGCTGCCAATCTGCGCAGCGGCTTGGGCGACCAGCCATCAATTTGCGGTCATACCATCACCGCTGGAGAGGTGCTGTGGTCTCGCACACTGGCTCTGCCGGGCATAGACGAATTCGAACGCCGCCTGCCAGGGCAGACGATTGTGGATATCCGCCGGAGGGGGAAATATCTGGTCTTGCAGCTTTCACAGGATTATTTGCTGATCCACCTGCGGATGAGTGGTGACCTGCTGCTCGAACAGGATGAAGGGGCACTGGGTCAGCATAACCGATTGGTGATTTCCTTCGAGGATGGTCTTCGCCTGGTCTTTAATGACCCCAGAAAGTTCGGGCGTGCGTGGCTGGTGCCTGATCCTGAGATTGTCCTCGCCTCGCTTGGACCGGAGCCGCTGGATGAAGAGTTCACACCCCAGGTTTTTTATGCTATGCTGCACAGGCATCGTCGCCAGCTCAAGCCGCTGTTGCTGGACCAGAGCTTCATCGCAGGTTTGGGGAATATCTATACCGATGAGGCGCTGCACATGGCATGCCTGCACCCGCTCGTGCATTCGAACCACATCGACCGTGGACAGACTGAACGGTTGTGGGTTGGCATCCGCCGCGTGCTTCAGGAGGCCATCCGCAGCAATGGAGCGAGCATCGATTGGGTTTACCGGGGGGGCGATTTCCAAAATTATTTCCGAGTCTACCAGCGTGCCGGGGAACCCTGCCTGGTCTGCGGGACAGCAGTGGAGCGCATCGTGGTCGGTCAGCGGGGGACGCATTTCTGCCCGAGCTGCCAGCCGGCGCCCGACTGAGCCATTATTGCAAAAGTTTCGTTAGAAAGGCCGGTATTCGGCACATGGGAGGTCTGAGATGGGTACCAGTGAAATATTATTTGTTATCCTCATCGGTCTGATCGGGGTGGGAGCGGGTATAGCGATAGGGGTGCTTATCTCTGGCACGCGTGCTGATGAGAAATCCGAAGCGAGTGATCTGCCGAAGAGCAAGACGAACATGATCGAGATCACCACTGTCTGGCAGGAACGCAAAAGCGGCAGGATATACCCAGAAGTAAACGGTAAGGTCGTTCGTTACCCGGCTGAATTAAGCGCCAGCCAGCGGGACCGTCTGGTGAGCCAGCTGGATAATCTGCTGAGTTGGCTGAAACCGGCAGTTGTGAAAAATGACAGCCCACCGCATCCAGAAGCAATAGCTCCGGAAAAGCCTGCCCAGGATTACTCGACAGCAGTGACATTTTCCGCTCAAACCAAACAGAGGATCAGCCCTATCGATATGGTGGCGAGAGCAGTGAAAACAGATACGCGCCCGCTGGAAAAACCCCCGCAGAGCATCGCTGCTCAAATTGATGAAATCCTTCAGGAGAAGCTATCTGGAACTGCTCTGGATGCGCGCGCTATCCGCTTGATGGAGCTGCCAGCAAAAGGCATGGTCATCATGGTTGGGCTTGACCAGTACCCGGATATCGATGCTGTCCCGGATGAAGAGATTCGAACGGTGATCCGCGAATCGGTTGCGGAATGGGAGAGCAGGCCTTCATCTGAGTGACGGCTGCTGGCGATGATTGTGGTGGGGGCAAACCACCAGGGGAAGACCGGTTATTTTCGACGTTTACGCCGCCGCCGGTTCTTACTGTCTTTGGGGGAGTGGCTGGTTTCCTCTGGGATATCCGGGCCTGCTCCAGCAGCTACCAATGTTCCGTTCACTTCCGGCTCATCAATTTCAGGAGCTTCAATCCGGCTTACCGTAGTCTGTACTGCGCTCATGTCTCGCGGGCGGTAGGTAAACATGCGGCTTACAACTCCGATGCGCATATTACCTAACAGCTCCTGAAACAGTCCGAAGGCACGGTTTTTGTACTGTACCAGCGGGTCGCGCTGGGCATATGCCTCGAGACCGATGGAGACGCGCAGGGCTTCCATCTGCGTCAGGTATTCGACCCAAAGCTCCGTGATCACTGACAGCAAGAGCTGGCGGTAGATCTCCGAGAGCGCTTTACGCCCCAAGGCATCGACCGCTTTTTCCCGATCTTCTGCACTCAGGCTGGAGAGAGGTTGGCTGAGAATTCCCACAAAGGCGCTCTCCCCTAACCCATTTTTCAGCACACTCTGAGCGGTCTGATCCAGCTCGCCAGCCGTCAGGGATGCCAGGCGGTTCCATTCGGCAACTCCCCATGCGCGGTGCATCAGCGATTGGGCGCCCTCAAGATGCTCGAGCACTTCCTGAGAGGCATCCTCATCTTCCTTGCCATCCAGCAGCTGGGCTGCGTGATATACGTAATTCAGACGGGTGGTGCGCAGGAGCACCCTGCGATGGGTTTTCTTATCAAAAGCCGCGCGTGCCCCCTGGGGCATCATCATCAACAACTGGTAGATGGCATTGGAGCCTAAGGAAGCATCGGTTTTCGCCAACGCCTGCTCCAGATCGCGAGCGATCTGCCCGCCCTCACCCAGCAGCCGATCCCGGCGCTTATCATAAAGCGCTTCAACCGCCTCCATGATCTGGTCTTCGATCTCGTCCCATTCGCGTTCACTGAGTTCGCTGGGGGTGACATCCAGGCTGTCTTCCATGCGCCGCTCGACAGCTCCAATAACCCGGGTGATCGACTGGCTGACAAGCTGTGTTTCTACCTGGGCGTGGACCTCATCGATCACATCGTCCAGGTCTCCCCGGCCGTTGCGGCTGCGCAGCGCTTTTTGCTGATCGTTGGAAAGCTTGAGCGGTGTGCGGGAGATACTAGAAAGCTCCTCCATCACCTGGCGGTAGTTGAGCACTTCGCTTTCCTCATCCTCCAGGGAGAGGGCTTCGAAAAATGTGTCGATCGCTTCCAAGCGTTCTTCGAGCTGGCTCTTCAGGCGGTCCTGAGTTTGTACCAGGATGAGCTCGATAGCGTTCATCAAGTGCTGTTGTTCTGCCGCAATCGATTTCCCGGCGATATCCAGCAGGGCAGATACTGCCTCAGGGATGTCAATGCTCTCGCGCCCATCAAGGATGCTTTCTGACAGCAGCTTGATCATGAACGATGGATAAATAAGGTTGCCAAGCGGGATCGTGGGCTGAATCTGTTCCAGCCAGGCAAGCAGCTTCCACGGACCCTCTTCATCGATCAGGGATTCCGGGACGCGCCGGGCTGTCTCATCCCGCAGCATATCGAGGACATCCTCGCTCAAGTCCTCCTTAGTGAAGATGCGGTTCCGTTGAGAATAGATCTTGGCGCGCTGAGTGTTCAGGACATCGTCATATTCCAGCAGATGTTTGCGCACATCGAAGTTGGCGCCTTCCACCCGGGATTGTGACTGTTCGACAAGCCGGCTGACAAGACCTACTTCCAGGGGAGTGTCATCATCGATCTTCAGACGCTGCATCAGGCCATCCGCCTGCTGGCCACCAAACAAGCGCATAAGCTCGTCTTCCATAGACAGGTAAAACCTTGAAGACCCGGGGTCACCCTGGCGGGCAGCCCGGCCGCGCAGCTGGTTATCGATGCGGCGGGCCTCGTGACGTTCCGACCCGATCACGTGCAGACCGCCCAGTTTGCGAACGCTCTCCATATCGTTCATGTGCTGGAGGTAATAATCGACTTCCGCTTGGTAGATGCCGTACGCATCTGCGGGCAAGTTAAGTAGTGCTTGCCTCCGTTGTTCCATAGTCATGTCGTAAGCATCTTCGATGCCGTAGCGCCGCAGGACGCGGTTGACGACAGAGATCACTTCCTCAGCCAGGTCACCGCCCAGCTTGATGTCGACACCACGGCCGGCCATATTGGTGGCGATCGTCACTGCTCCGAAAGCACCTGCCCCGGCGATGATCTGGCTCTCCTCGGTGTGCTTGCGGGCATTGAGCACCTGATTGGTGATGCCGGCTTTCAAAGCAGATACCAGACGCTCCTCTCCAGACGGACTCAGATTGAAGACCCTGAGCAGGATCGGGATATTATCCTGATCTTCGGGGTTGAAAGAGATGTTAAGCTCGCGCGACAGTTTGCGCATTGCGGATATATCGAGCGAATCGAGGGGCGCGTTCATAAACTGCAGTTCTTCGATCAAGCGCCCGTCCTCCTCGCGATCGTTGTGCTCGAACCATTTCTGACGGATCAGCTTGACCTGCGCCAACCGGCGCAGCGGCTCAGCGCGCAGCCGGTTCGAGATCCGGTCTGAGAGTTCTACAGAGGTCGTGCCAAGCAGGATCGGTTGACCCTGCACATGGTGATGGATGATTTCGTTGGTGACAGCTCTCAGCTTGGCTTCTTCGGTGCGGTAGATGACATCCGGGTAATCCTTCCGCCGCCAGAACACCGGGTTCTGCTGGGGATCGTCCGTGCGGGCATAATAGTGGAACTTATAGCCGTTCGGGTCGCGGATTTCGACTTCATCCAGCTCGGTGCCCTCACGTGATGCCACGAATTCCAGGTTGGTGGGGATTGCCAGCACTTCCAGCTTATAGATCTCCGAAAATTCCTCTGCTTCGGTCACTGCCGTACCGGTCATGCCAGACAGCTTTTCGTACATGCGGAAGTAGTTCTGGATGGTAATCGTGGCGTAGGTGACGTTTTCTTCCTGCACGCGCACGCCTTCCTTGGCCTCGACCGCCTGGTGCAAGCCATCCGACCAGCGCCTTCCGGGCATCAATCGTCCGGTGAACTCGTCGATAATCAAGACTTTGCCCGCCTGGACCAGGTAGTCCTTGTTGCGGCGGAATAAGAACTGTGCACGCAGTGCCTGCTCTAAGTAGCCGATCATGCGCGCCTGCTCCAGGGTCACGTCCTCCGGACGGTCTGGATCGCGCAGCGCCATACCGAGCAGCTCTTCGATACGCACTTCCCCGATCTCTGTCAGGGTAACATTGCGATCTTTCTCACTGATTTCGAAATCTTCAGGGCGGAGCTGGCGCACCACCTGTGCCATACGGATATACCATTCAGCTTCGTCCTGCGCCGGACCAGAAATGATCAAAGGCGTGCGGGCCTCATCGATCAATACATTGTCTACCTCATCGATGATGGCGTAGTAATGACTGCGCTGCACCCGGTCTTCCAGGCGCATGGTCATATTATCCCGCAGGTAGTCGAAGCCAAATTCGCTGTTTGTGCCGTATGTGATGTCAGCGGCATAGGCTTCCGCCCTGGGTACCATACGCAGCTGGTGCTGGTCTTCATGCGGAGATTCCCGCTCCAGATCGACGATGAAGGCTTTCTTGCCGTTCTCGGTGCGGGATGCCATCTGCAGTACGCCTACGCTCAGCCCGAGCATATTGTAGATAGGCGCCATCCAGCGGGCATCTCGCCGCGCCAGATAGTCGTTAACGGTGACCAGGTGGGTGCCATTGCCGGTCAGCGCGTTAAGGTAAAGCGGCAGCGTCGCGACCAGGGTTTTCCCCTCCCCGGTGCGCATCTCGGCGATCGTGCCCTGGTGCAGCACGATACCGCCGATGAGCTGCACATCATATTGCCGCAGACCGATGGTACGCTTGCTCACCTCGCGTACGACTGCAAATGCTTCCGGCAGGATATCTTCCATCGTCTCCCCCCCGGTTAATCGAGCGCGGAACTCTTCTGTTTTGGCGCTTAATGCTTCGTTGCTGAGCGATTCAAACTCTGGTTCCAAGTCATTGATCTGCTCTACCACAAGCGAGTGACCCTCGATGGCTTTTTTGTTGGGATCGCCTCCAAGGATTTTTACGAATTTCTTCAGCATGAAATAACACCTCTCGGGTCGCATTATAGCATAGCGAGATAAGAATTTTGTTAGAGTCAGACGTCCTACTATAGAAGGAAATCAAACTGCCAAAATGATTACCTCGAATTGCGATTAATAAATCATTCTCATTGCAGATGATTAATTGACACGACCCCTCTATACTATGGGCATGATGAAGCTGACGGAGACGCGGTGTAAGACAGCGATCAGCGTCGAGCTAAAAATACCAGATTTTTAGAACTGAGGTGCGAAATGTCTATTGTAAATAAAAATTTCATGATCCTGGCAGCCCTGGCAATAATGTTTACCCTTATGGCTGCTTCCGTACAACCAGCTTCAGCAGCAGCCAGTTGTTCACAATGGCATACCGTGCAGCGTGGTGAGTATCTGGTGCAGATTGCCCGGTTGTACAGCACATCTTGGAGAACGCTCGCTGAAATCAACGACCTGGACAACCCAAGTCGAATTTATCCCGGGCAGAAATTGTGTGTCTCGTACACTGGCAGCAGCACGGGCACGGAGCCTGTCACGCGTCCCGTCACTCAGCCCGTTTCCAGCAGCATCCGGGTGTATGCAACAAGTGTGGTAGAAGATGAATCCGTAACCCTGCGAGGTGTGAGCTTGACTGCGAGTTCTCGCTACGCTGTGTACATGAGCCGCTACACAAACAGCAAGCACGCTCCGGTCTACGTAGGATCGGTGCTCACCGACCAGAACGGTGCCTTCACGACCACTTTCCTTCTCCCAAATGAGTTGGTGGATGTGGCAAAGATCGCTGTGAAAATCAACAACGGCAGCAGCAGTGCATCCAACTGGTTTATCAATGCCACATCACGCGATTATACCGGCGGAGAAGGTGCAGCAGCACCGACATTCAGCATCGTGGCAGTTGAGGAAGATGACTGGGTCAAGATTAAAACCAGCAATCTGCCGCCAAATGTGACATTCAGTGTGCGCATGGGCAATGCCGGCACCAAAGGTATAGATGGCATCCTGGTTGGGACAATGTTCGATGATGATGGCGGTGGGGTGCGGGCAACGTTCGAGATCCCAGACGAACTGCTGGGCAAAGCCAGGCTCGACATTCGATTGGAGAACAAAGCCCTTGGTATGTCATATTACACTACCCTGGAAAATACAACCACTCGCTGATCTCCCAGGCAGATTAATAAAACAGACCAGCTCGGCCTCCACAGCCGAGCTGGTCTGTTTTACACGTAGCCTCAATTCAGCTGACTGCTCAAAGTGGTTGGTAGAATGCAAGAATCTGAGCAAACCTATAGATTAGAACACT
>JAQBDA010000397.1:0-3585 GCA_032124675.1 Chloroflexota bacterium | reverse complement strand
TGTGATCTGCTTAAATGCCCTTACTACCTGCGGGTCGAATTGGGTGCCTGCATTATTATTTAGTTCCATCAGAATTTGATCAAGCCCCATAGCGCGTCGGTATGGTCGGTCGGAAGCCATAGCTTCGACGGCATCCGCGACTGCGACAATCCTGGCTTCGATGGGTATCTCCGTGCCGGTTAATCCATCCGGATAGCCTTCACCATCATATCGCTCGTGATGGTGGCGAATGATGGGGATCAGATTGTGCAGAGACTGGCTGGCTTGCAAGATTTCCGCACCTAAAACAACGTGTTCTTTGACGATATTGTACTCCTCCGCGGTTAGCTTGGTGGGCTTAAGTAGGATCCTTTCCGGGATGCCCAACTTGCCGATATCGTGCAGCAAGCCTGCTTTTCGGATCAGCTCTACCTGGTCACCATTCAAACCCAGGTTTTTCGCCATCAGGACCGCGTAACTGGTCACCTGCTGGGAGTGGCCTAACACAAATGGATCGCGCAAGTCAACGACTTCAGCCAGGGTCTTCAGCAGCCCTTCGTTAAGGGTGGATATTTCAGTCGAGCTGCGCTCGAGAATGACGTTCTTTTCTTTGAGCTCATTTACGATAGCTCTGGTGCGGTCGATGTATTGTTTCTGGCTCCATCGTAAGAGGAATAGTGGAAAAGAAACAACCATGGCTCCGACCAGCCCTGCATCCGTATAGCCAAATACCAGCGCGTAAGCGATCATCCCCATCACGATGTAATAAGGTGCCAGCCAGCTGAACTGGTCCCGCCAGGTCCTTTTGACCGGCAAACCCGTGCTCAGAAAAATGGCTACGGAGATCAGAGCCGTGGTGCTGAGGTAAAGAATCATGCTCATGAAAAGGCCCATGATCAACTGGATGACATGGTTATCGATGGTGAGATTAATCCCGGTCAGAGATAAAAATCCCAGGCATAACATCCCGGCTAACAGCTGGTTGCTGAAATTGAATACCAGTCGGCTGGGCATGCTGTTGTGCTTGAAATAAGCTGCCAGAGCAAAGGAAAGGCTAAGCAGGACCGCACCGGCAGGGCCGAAAAGGATAAATCCTGCTAACATTGGTGCGGCAGATACCGATACTGAAGTATTGCGGACATATATGTCCAAAGAGAACCATTCTGCCAGGAATACGATGGCAATGAACAACAACAGCCCAGATAGTGGAACATTCTCAACCGGACTGATTTGAAGCAGTAATAATCCCCCCGAAACCAGTGTGACAAGCAGAATGAACATATAGATTAACCGAGTCGACTGTACGGGTACAGGTGGCGAGGTCTGGTTTTGCTGGTTTACCAGCGGCTTGATCGGTTTGTGATCCACTTGCGCGTCAGCCTGTTCGGGTAGTTCCTGTATGCCAGAATCAATGGTCTCGGGTGTTATATTTACACCTGTGTCTTGCGGACCGAATGGTTTGAATAAACCCTGGTAGATTTGATCGGAAAAAACATAGGTGCGGTTGCGCCCGCGCAGCTTTGAGTGATACACAGCTGCATCCGCGTTGTGCAGGATCTCTTTGCTGGACTGGGAGTCGCTCTCGCGACTTGCGATGCCGAAGCTCATCGTGGCTTTAATCGGGGAGATGCTGGTCGGTACCTGGAATTCGGCCTGCTCGATCTCCAGGCGGATCTGTTCGACAATCTCGAACGCTTCTTCAGCAGTTGTTTCTGGCAGGAGCATCGCGAATTCCTCACCACCAAAACGGGCGACAACGTCATATTCACGTGCATTATCCTTCAGGATATTGGCAACCCCGATCAGGACCTCGTCTCCTGCCAGGTGTCCATAAGTGTTGTTGATGTTGCGAAGCAGGTCGAGGTCTGCCATAACGATAGCCAGCGGGCGGTCGAAGCGGTGTGCGCGACTTAATTCCTCCTCAAGTGCTTTTTCGAAATAACGGTGGTTGAATATATTTGTCTTCGGATCGATTTCAGTCTGGCGTTCCAATGACGGGACGCGCAGCGTGCTGTAAAGCAGATACAGCGGGATGATGACAAAAATGACAGCAATCGGATTGAGCGTCCAGATCAATGCCACTCCGGCACCCATGCTCAAGACGGTGAAATCGATCATTATTGGCAAAAAATCGAAAATCCCAGACTGCTTGAAATTTTCACCGCGTGCCAGCCAGACGATAATCCCGACCATCAGGTGATTGACCAGCGTGTAAACTGCCATAGACATCAGCATGGTGATCACCCCCAACCAGGAGAAGAGGATGCCGGCCGGGTTAGCCCAGGTGAATGCCAGCCCGGTGACCTGGATGGTAATGATGTAGCAGCCGATATTGAATGACTGGATATACCAGGGATATTTGTGCCATGCCCACTCAACCAGGTTTGAGATCAGGATCACCAGCATGGCCTCTGATGTGCCCAGCAGGAAGAAGGCAGCACTGTAGATTAAGAAACTGAAATTATAATGCGAGCGGTTGGTCGTTCCTTCTACCTTGATGATCAGCGCCAGGGAGGCAATAGCAGCCAGGAGCAGTGTTTCCCAGAGGTTCTCTACCCCAATATTTGCCATATTCCAGGAAAACAGAATGATGGCGACCAGGATAGAAGCATAGATATATATCCGGGCGTTGAGGGAAAGATCTTTCATAGAATAATCTCCGTGCTTATTGTTTCACACCTAACCATATCCAATAACCACATGCACAGTCCTTGTATCAAGATTAAGATTTGGTTATCTGTATGAACGCCGATTTATCCAATACATTACACCAATCGTAGCTGGTGATCAAGCTCTCAGCTACGATTGGACGGGAATCTAACAAGACTGTAAATAAAGACTACACTAATATTTCCCAGGTAACCCCCATACAATTTTGAGTTGATTTCACAGTTTAGTACTCCAGCTAAATACTGCTCCAGGCTACTGAGTTTCAGGCTACACTGTTCAAGGTCACAGTGAATATTCCTCCGAGCCGGCGAACGATTTCATGATGCTGTGCTGCTGTATCCGCTTTCTGAATGCACGACTTTCTTACGAGGGTGCATATGAGTCTCCCTGAGATCCCAGTTGCGTTACGCTTATACCGGTAGCAGATTCCAGCTAACACTGGCTAATTCTTGACTCACCCATGCCAATCGTTGAAAAACTCCCACGGCCAGAACCATGCCGGATAAGATAATACCGGCAGCGATGACAGCCATTACAATCCGATATGATTTCATTTTCCACCTCTTCCAATTTACTCGTAATTGTACGGTTGGTTGGGGGGTGGGGGTGATCGGGCAAGCATCGCCCTGCAGCACCCCCTGATATCCCCGAATTGCGTATAGTTATATTACGGGCCCCAATAGGTGCTGTTCCAGGCAACGGAATTCCAGGCGACGCTGTTCCAGGCGACCGAGTTCCAGGCGACCGAGTTCCAGGCGACACTGTTCCAGGCGACACTGTTCCAGGCGACGGAGGTCCAGACGACAGGGTCGGGTCCGGTCCACAGCAGCTGGCTGGCAGCCAGGTCGGTGTTGGCGCTGCCGGTGGTGTCGGCATGGACCGCCTGATACAGGTCCATATAGCCGGCTGCGTTGCCGCCGGAGAACGGTCTGGCAG
>JAQBDA010000396.1:0-17066 GCA_032124675.1 Chloroflexota bacterium | reverse complement strand
ATTAACGCCCCCCCAGTCTTTATATAAACAACCGATCACGAGTAAGCTATTCTCAAAATTCCTATGTCTTCTAACGTTATCCGTGTCGCCGGGGCTCGGGTCCACAACCTGAAAAACATCACCGTCGAAATCCCGCGCGACAAACTGGTCGTCATCACCGGGCTGTCAGGCTCGGGCAAATCCTCCCTGGCGTTCGACACCATCTTTGCCGAGGGGCAGCGGCGCTATGTCGAGTCGCTTTCGGCGTACGCCCGCCAGTTCCTGGGGCAGATGGACAAGCCGGACGTCGATTACATCGATGGCCTGTCACCGGCGGTCTCCATCGATCAGAAGGGCGCTTCGCACAACCCGCGCTCCACGGTAGGCACTGTGACCGAGATCTACGACTACCTGCGCCTGCTGTTCGCCAGGGCGGGCATCCCACACTGCCCGATCTGCGGGCGGGAGGTGGCGCGCCAATCGGCCCAAGAGATCGTCGAAGCCATCGAAAGGCTGCCTGAGGGTTCGCGCCTGCTGCTGCTCTCACCGCTGGTGCGCGGCCGTAAAGGCACCCACCAGGCTGTGCTGGATGAAATCCGCAAGGCGGGCTTCGTGCGCGCTCGCGTCGACGGGCAGGTTTACGAGCTGGAAGAAGATATCCAGATGGACCGCTACAAAATCCACACCATCGAAGCGGTGGTCGACCGCCTGGTGATCCACAAGGAAGGTGACCCGGGGGATGAACAATCATTCCGCTCGCGCCTGACCGATTCGGTGGAGACTGCGCTGAAGTTTGGGGATGGGTATTTGACGATACAGTTGATGACCCCTATCCCCTCACCCCTTCCCCCTGAATCGAACGGGGAACAAGGGGTAAGGGATAAGGTTGTTGAAGAGAAAGATTTTCACTTCTCCGAACACCTGGCCTGCTCGGAGCACGGCTCGGTGCTGCCGGAGATCGAGCCGCGCACGTTCTCCTTCAACACGCCGCATGGTGCCTGCCCCGACTGCCAGGGCCTGGGCGGCAAGCTGGAGATCAACCCCGACCTGCTGATCCCGGATGCCGAACTCTCGCTGAACGACGGAGCGATCTCGGTTTCGGAATGGAGCGGACCGCGGGATGAGGGCGGCTATTACTGGCAGACCCTGGAAGCGGCAGCGCGCGAATACAAAATCAACCTGGATGTGCCGGTGAACAGCCTGGATCAGGAGAAGCTGGATATCATCCTGTACGGCACCAACGGCAGGGAAGTGACCGTACACTACCACAACCGCGACGGGCGGCGGGCCACTTTCAACACCCCATTCGAGGGCGTGATCGGCAACCTGGAGCGGCGCTACAACGAGACCAGCTCAGAGTATATGCGCGACAAGATCTCCGAGGTCATGAGCGATCGGGTCTGCCCCACCTGCCATGGGGCGCGCCTGCGGCAAGAAGCACTGGCTATCACGATCAACGATGTGAACGTGGTCCAGGTGACCAAATGGCCGGTGCTGCACACCCTGGAGTGGGCCAGGGATCTGAGCGGACCGGACACTCCCCTGAACGCACGCCAGCAGGTGATTGGCGAGCGCATATTGAAAGAGATCATCGCCCGGCTGGGCTTCCTGGTGGATGTGGGGCTGGATTACCTGACCCTGGAGCGCTCGGCGGTCTCGCTTTCGGGAGGCGAAGCTCAGCGCATCCGCCTGGCGACACAGGTCGGCTCGCGCCTGATGGGGGTGCTGTACGTGCTGGACGAGCCCTCCATCGGACTGCACCCGCGCGACAACACGCGCCTGCTGCGCACCCTGATGGGTCTGCGCGACCTGGGCAATACCGTACTGGTGGTGGAGCACGACGAGGAGACCATCCGCACCGCCGACTGGGTGCTGGACCTGGGACCCGGGGCCGGCGAGCTTGGTGGCGAGGTAGTCGCCGAAGGACCACTGGAGTCCATCCTGAGCAGCCCGGCCTCACTCACCGGGGCTTACCTGACCGGCAAGCTGCGGGTGCCTATCCCGGAGAAACGGCGCAACGGCAACGGCAATGCACTGACCATCCGCGGGGCGCGCGAGAATAACCTGAAGAATATCGACGTGCGCATCCCGCTGGGCAGGCTGGTGTGCATCACCGGTGTCTCCGGCTCCGGCAAATCCACGCTGATGGTGGAGATCCTGTACAAAGCCATAGCGCGGCACCTGCACGGCTCACGCTCCCTGCCCGGCGAGCATGACCGCATCGAAGGGCTAGAGCATATCGATAAAATCATCAATATCGACCAGTCGCCTATCGGGCGCACGCCGCGCTCGAACCCCGGCACCTATACCGGGCTGTTCGACCACATCCGCCAGTTGTTCGCCGAGATGCCGGAGAGCAAGATCCGCGGTTATAAGCCAGGGCGCTTCTCGTTCAACGTGCACGGCGGGCGCTGCGAGGCCTGCCAGGGGCAGGGTCAGCTGCGCATCGAGATGCAGTTTATGCCGGATGTGTACGTGCCGTGCGATGTGTGCCACGGGGCACGCTTCAACCGCGAGACCCTGCAGGTACGCTTCAAAGACTACAACATCGCGGATGTGCTGGATATGACCGTCGACAACGCCCTGGAGGTATTCTCGGCCTTCACCCGCATGGTCAACCGGCTGCAGACGCTGCAAGATGTCGGCCTGGGCTATATCCGCATCGGTCAGCCAGCGCCCACGCTATCAGGGGGTGAGGCGCAGCGGGTGAAGCTGGGGCGCGAGCTTTCCAAGCGCGCTACCGGCTGCACGCTGTACGTGCTGGACGAGCCCTCGGTAGGTTTGCACGCCGCCGACGTGCACAAGCTGATCGAGGTGCTGCAGCGCCTGGTGGATTCCGGAAACAGCGTGCTGATCATCGAGCACAACCTGGATATCATCAAGGTCGCCGACCATATCATCGACCTGGGACCGGAGGGCGGCGACCGGGGTGGTGATCTGGTGGCGGAGGGCACGCCCGAAGATGTTTGCGCCCGGGATGAATCTTATACCGGGCAGTTCCTGCGTCCGTTTATCTGTGAAAGATAGGAGATAAGGGGACAAAGGATAAGGGAGAAAGGGCACAGGGGGAAGTGCTCAAACCTCTTTGCGGCGCTTTAAATCCGGACCGAATACGATACCCACGATCAGCGAGGCGCTGAAAATCATCGCCTTCGGCGTCTCAGCACCAGCGGCAGCAGGATCATCGTCGCCAGGGGCCATACCCAGGATAAATCTCCCGGGCCGCCGGGACCGGTGCGGGCTGCCTGCCTGCGGATGCGCAGCAGGCGGTAATCTGCCGCCACCTGCCCCAACTCGGCATCACTGATCCTTTTCGGATCAATCCCGGCCGCGTAGGCCGCGAAGCCGCTGCCGACCAGCACCTGGCGCAGCAGCGACAGCCAATCGTCATGCTCGCGGTCGACTTCCTCGACGCTGCCTGTCCACCAGCTATCCGGCAGCCAGACCTCCACTGCCGGGCAGGCTTTGACATTGCGGTACCAATCCGATGTTTTTCCGAAACCGGCGGTGCAGTAGATATCGCCATTCACGATGGCGTAATTAAGCGGGGTGCGGCGCAGCTTCCCGGTGATACGCCCGCGATGGGTGACCACCATGACGCGCCCGCTCACCGCAGGCCAGGTATTGAAGAAGCGCCCCAACCCCAAGCGCCACATCAGCAGCATGAAGCGGTTGAAGTACTTGAATCCTTGTCGCAGGCTTTCCATCGCATTTGTATCCGTAGACATCTCAAATCCCTCCCTCGGTTAACCTTGACAAAACCAGCCTGCAGCTCTTATAATCAATTCGATGTTTATCGAATTAATTAGAGCGTGGTGCGCATGGACAAAGAGCAGCCCACCGGCGAGCTGATCGGCTTCTTCAAGGCGCTGGCAGACGCCAACCGGCTGAAGATCCTCGGCCTGCTCGCTCAAGATGCATACAGCGTGGAGCAACTGGCTGCCCTGCTCGAGCTGCGCCCATCAACGGTTTCCCACCACCTGGCACGCCTGTCTGAAGCCGGCCTGGTCAGCGCCCATGCTGAGAGCTATTATAACGTCTACAGCCTCGAACCCGGGACTCTGGAGGCCATGGCGCAGCGCCTGCTGGCTGAGGATACACTGCCAGCTCTGGCGGAAGGAATCGACATGGGAAGCTACGAGCGTAAAGTACTCGCTGATTACACGCTGCCCGGCGGGAGGCTCAAGACCATCCCCGCCCAGCGCAAGAAGCTGGAGGCAGTACTGCAGCATGTCGTGCAGGATTTCGAGCCGGGTACCCGCTACAGTGAGGTGCAGGTTAACGCGATCCTGTCCGGCTACCACGACGACACCGCCACCCTGAGGCGCGAGCTGGTCGGCTACGGCTTACTCGAGCGCCAGGCAGGAGAATATTGGAGACCAGAAAATGAACGACCAGGATGAAACACTCATCGCCCAGGACCTGCTGGACTTCTTCAAAGCCCTCAGCGATCCCGAACGCTTAAAGATCATCGGTCTGCTGGCATTGGAGCCGCACACCAGCGGTCAGGTCGCCAGCAAGCTGGGGATCAAGCCCGGCAGTGCAGCCCGCCAGATCGATACCCTGCAGCATTATGAACTGGTGATGCTGGAGAGCGGTGCCTACCAGCTGGATACCCAAAGCCTGCTGGAGCGCTCGCGCAAACTGCTCTCCGGGCTGCGCCCGCAGGTATCGCCGGATGATTTCGATGGTGATGCGTACGACCGTAAAGTGCTCAGTGACTATATGCAGCCAGACGGCAGGCTGAAGGCGATCCCCATGCAGGAGAAGAAGATCCTGGCGGTGCTGCGCCATGTCGTCCAGTCCTTTGAGCCAGGCTTGCATTACACAGAAAAGGAAGCCAACGGCGTCCTGATGCGCTACCACCATGACACCGCCTTCCTGCGCCGCTATCTGGTCGACAATGGGTTCCTGGAACGCAGCCAGGATGGCCGCGATTACTGGCTGGCAAGCAGTTAATCAGGGCTGCAAGTAGCTGTCGAGCCAATCCACGATCAGCCCCGCAAGGTCCGGCTGGCGGTCGAACATGACGGTACCATGAGCGCCTCCCGGATACATTTCCAGATGGGCTTCACCTCCCGCCAGTTCTGATAGCTGGCGGGACGACTGTGCTGAATAGCTATCCTCTTCGCTGGCGACAATCAGCACCGGACGCGGCGCGTAGGCTTCCAGGGTATCGGAGGTGGTGACACCGTAATAATCCAGCCCGGGGGAGAGCAGTACCACTGCAGCGGCATCCTGCTGGCTGGCGCCCAACAGGAGCGCTATATTTGCCCCAATACTGGCACCCACCACCCCGGAACGATCCCCATCCACGTCCGGGTGGCTGGCGAAGTATGCCCACACTCGCAGCAAGTCATCTTCAAACTTATCCCATTCCAATGACCCGCCGCTATCCCCATGGCCGCGCATATCCAGCGCCAGCACGGCATAGCCTGCATCTGTCAGATCCACGGCGAACTCCTGCCAGTCCTGGCGGCTGCCGTAGACCATGTGCAGCAGGATCACTCCAGGCCAGGGCGGTGCGGGCTGCTGCGGGGCATAGAAGGTGCCGACCAGCTCCAGGCCATCGGCAGTCTGCACAGTCACACCATCCTCGAGCAGCGACCAGGGCGTAGAAGTCGGGGCTGGGGTCCCAGTTGAGGCAGGCACCGGGGTGGTGGTGGCAGTGGGTGGCAGTGTGGCAGTCAAGGTCTCCGTCGGTGCAGCCGTAGGGTCTGGGGACCGCGTTTCAGACGGCAGGGTAGTGGAGGCCGGTGCGGCAGCAGGGACTGAGCAGCCGGTGAGGACAGCCACAGCACAGAGAAGCACAATACAGACGCAATTACCCCGGCTCACCGGTTACCTCCGGGTCTGGGCCGCAGGTTAATCATCTCATCTCCATACAGCAGACCCCGCAGCGGGCGGGACTCGAGCGCCATCACCCGGCTGTTGGCGAAATACGGGAAATCGAAATCGGTATGGTCACCGGCTTCAGCCCCCGGGATGGGCATCAGGCGGGCGGTGAGCGGCTTATCCAGTCGCAGCGCCAGGCTGGCTACATCCAGCAATAAGCCTGCCAGCTCATCTGCAGTCGTATCGCCTGGCAGCGGGATGGTATCCAGCCCGGTGCCGCAGACTGCCGAATATAGCAACATATCCTTGATGCTCAACAGGCCTTCTTCGGCTCGCCGAGCAAGGATGGAGTCTTCCAGCACGGGGAGCATCAACCCGCTGAACCCCGCCCGGTGGAAGCTGGCCCTGTCCATGGCCTCCGCCAGGAAAGCGGCCGCAGCCAGCGAGCCGTGCAGCCCCAGAGCGGGCAGGCCCAGGCTCTCAAGAGCGGTACCCAGCGAAAGCTCTTCTTGCGGGAACGGAGCCAGGGAGTAATCGATCCCCGCGAACCTGGCACCCAGCCGGTTCTCGAGCCTGCGGGCAACCGTCTCCAGCGATCCGGCATGCAGATCCATAGCCTGCACCAGCCCAGAACGAGCCTGTGCCAGACTGGTCGCCCGGCTGAAGGCATCGACGGCCAGGTCGGCGGCTTGCAGCGCCAGGGCGAAGGCAGGCTCACCCTGGTCATGGTAAGCCGCCGGGAAGAACGGCGAACCGGGCGGCACGTTGGCCAGTGCGGCAAAACGCAGGTTGGCAAACCCATCCGGGAGGATAGTGGAAGCCTGCTTGATCACTTCGCCACAGGCACGCACTGCAGGCAGGGATACACCGCCATGAGGCATGGTCATCAGCCCGGCGAAAAAGGCCATCTCGGTGGCTGCCAGGGCAGCCGGGATGGCGGCATAGCTGTACAGCGCTTCCGGCAGCGCCGGACCCAGGGAGACGTAATCGTAGCCTTGCTGCCGGGCAGCCGCCTCCAGCGCCTGTGCCAGATCGACCAACCCCTGGTCTCCCGGCTGGGAGAGCAGGGCCGGAAAGGGCACCGCAGCCAGCCGGGCGGTCTGAACCTCATAGTCGGCAGCTTCGAACGCAGGCCGGGCTGCTTCAGCGAAACCCCCTGCGCGGCTCAAGACCTCATCATCCAGCGGCCAACCCGGATTGCAGAAATATGTTATCGAACGGATTTTCATAAAACTTCAATCCCCTGTCCGCTGCCGCACCACCTCGAACATCAGCACGGCCGCGGCAGCCGCTGCGTTGAGCGACTCGACCCCGCCCGGCATGTGGATGTGCACCTGCTGGTGGGCCAGCGCCAGCGCCTGCTCCCCTGCCCCGGCAGCCTCGCCGCCAACGACCAGAGCCAATGGCAGGCGGAAGTCCGCCTGGGTGTAAGCGAGTCCCTGCCCGGCGGCTGCCAGGTATACCGCTGCCCTGCTCCGCTCCAGCAGCCCGCCGATCTGCTGCCAGCTGCCCGTAAACAGCGGCAGGCGGAAATGCGCTCCCATCCCCGCCCGCACTACCTTGGGGGAGTAAACGTCAACCGTGCCTTCCGGCAGGCAGACCATGTCTACTCCTGCGGCAGCCGCCGTGCGCAGCATGCTGCCCAGATTGCCGGGATCGCGCACCCCATCCGGGATGAATATAAAGCCTGGTTTTTCCGGAAACGGGAATGGCTGTATCTCCAGCACCGCCAGCAAACCCTGCGGGGTCTGCGTGTCGCTGGCGTGGCGCATCACATGATCGGAGACTGTCTCCACCGTCACCCCGCGCGCAGCGAAGCCCTCCACCACAGCCTGGCCGCGCGGCTCCAGGTCCGCGGTATGCAAGACCAGCCGGGCTGGCCAGCCTGCTGAAAGCGCCTCCTCGACCAGGCGCACACCTTCCACGACAAAAGCTCCCGACTCACGCCGCTCTCGGGAGCGGGCATTCAGCAGGCGGATCGACTGGATCTTGGGGTTGCGGCTGGATGTGATCATTGCGATAGGGGATAAGGGTTCAGGCAATAAGGTTACAAGGGATTAGGGGAAAAGGACCTCTCTCCCTTATTCCTTGTAACCTTATTACTCAATCCCATTTCCTCCCACACCCCCTGGAACGCATCAACAGTGGGTTGGTCGAACAGGGTCAGGCGGACCTGTGCAATCCCAGAAGCTGGGTGTTCGGCGAAGTAGCCCTGGATGGCGCTTAGGATCACTCCTGCGGCGCGCCCTTTGGGGAAGCCAAATATGCCGGTGGAGATAGCGGGGAATGCGATGGAAGCCAGCTCCAGCCGGTCCGCCAGGCGCAGCGAGCCGCGTATGGCAGCATCCAGCTTGGCATCCTCATCCCCCGCCCCCCAAACCGGACCGACAGCATGGATCACATACCTGCACGGCAGGCTGCCTGCGGTGGTATAAGCCGGCTCTGCGTGCCCCACCGGGCCGTGCACGCGCACCCAGGCATCGCTCTGGGTCTGGATTTCCGCCCCACCCTGGCGCAGGATTACACCGGCTACGCCTCCGCCGTGCTGGAGCTGGGCGTTGGCGGCGTTGACAATCGCATCCACCCGCTCCTGGGTCAGGTCGCCCTGCACAAGCTGCAAGACCTGACCGGTATTAAATTTGTGCTCCCTTAGATTTTTATTCATTGGTGTCGTCTTTCAGATTGTAACACCTTCTCCTATTCAGCTCTGTGAGATGGTGGTGGCAGTATGCTTTGATTTTATGAATAAGATAGCATTATCATTAACATTGGATTAGGGGTTTGCTCATATTTCATTAATCATCCGTCACAAGTACAAAGCTGTTCCGTCATAATAAAAGAGTAAGTCGTGTCACAAATAGGACAAACGACATACACAGTTAGTGCGTATTGTCAGGTATCTTTTGATACTAAGGAAAAATCTACTCTATTGACTCTGACTTCTACAGGTGCAATTCTTTGTTATTGATGCCCTACTTGTATCGGTTTATAAGTTTATGCTTGGTAATAGGGGTTTACTTTGCAACCGCTTCAGCTGCTTACGCTCAGGACCCCACACCTCCGCCCCCGCACGCAAATGCTAATTGTTTGATGTGCCACACCGACCAAGGTCTTAAAGGTATCGCACAGAACGGTGAGTCGCTATCCCTTTATATCGATGCAGCGGGGTATTCCCGTTCGCTACATGCACAAGCAGGTTTGACCTGCCAGTCATGCCATATAGAGAAAACAGGATATCCACACACCGAATCGCAGATCACTTGCCTGGAATGTCACAATGAAAATGGGGGTGACGTCAAGCCAGAGTCGGTGGAGCTTATTGTCACTCTTGCCCATCCTGACGCCAGAGATCTTACATTAACCCACAACGAGACCTGCCGTTCCTGTCATTTAGATAAGTTTGAACAGAGCAGTGACAGTGCTCATGCCCGTGTACAGGCTGGTGGAAACCGGGATTCTCCCGTGTGCGTTGATTGCCATGGCAGCCACGACATCCAGCCACCAGACCAACCGCGGGAGAAAATCAACCAGACTTGCAGCAATTGCCATCTGTCTGTTTATACAAGCTACAGCAGCAGTGTTCATGGATCAGCCTTGATGAATGGCTCAAACCCGGATGTCCCCACCTGTATAGATTGCCACGGCGCTCACCATGTGCAAGGCCCTCAAGACACCACCTTCCATAACAACAGTATTGCCATCTGTGGAGAGTGCCATGCAAATGAAACCATCATGTATAAGTACGGAATATCTACGGATGTATTAGATACTTACCTGGATGATTTCCATGGTAAAACGGTGAACTTCTTCCGCACCCAGGCACCGGAAATAGAAAGCAATAAAGCAACCTGTTTCGACTGTCATGGCGTTCACAACATACGCTCTCCAGAAGACCCTGCCTCAACCGTCTACCCCTCTAACCTGCAAAGCACCTGCCAGCGCTGTCATGCCAACGCCAGCATCACTTTTCCACAGGCCTGGCTCAGCCACCACGCCCCTTCGTGGGAGCGCACACCAGAGCTCATGGTGGCCAACACCTTTTATTCATTCGTTGTTCCACTTACAGTAGCAGGGTTCATGGGCTATATCGCCCTGGATGCGCGTCGCCGGATCGCCCAACACCTGCGTTCTACGAGTCATAAAGAGGCTAAGGTTCAATATAAGGATAAAAATGGAAGAAACCCGCCCCATTAAAGCAAGGCAGAACATCACAGAAGGCAAGCCATCCATAAGGACAGAAAGGCTCCCGACACTTCAAGGTCACCGGGTGAAGCCAAAAACTGCCTCAAAGAAGAAACGCGCTCCCCGCATGACTGTACGGGAAGCCCACGATGCAGCATCGAGACTTGTCGTCAACGAAAGGGGCCAACGGCTTATTCTCCGCTTTAGCCTCAGCCAGCGCATCGAACACCAGCTCCTTATTATTTCCTTTACCATGCTGGCAATCACTGGCGTAACGCAGCGCTATGTGAACACACCACTTGGCAGCGGTTTGCTCCAGATAATGGGCGGCATCGATCTGGCTCGACAGCTCCATCACCTGTTTGCATTGGTCTTCCTTCTGGAGGCTGTTTACCATGTCGGGGCTTACATGTACAACCTAGCAGTTTATAAGCGAAGCGGAGGTATCTGGCCAGCATGGAGTGATGCAATCCATCTCAGCCAGATGCTGCGCTTGAATCTTGGTCTGTCGAAAAAACACCCCAAGTTTGGACGCTTTTCATTTGAAGAAAAGGTCGAATACTGGGCACTGGTGTGGGGCAGCGTTTTGATGATCGTGACAGGCATTATCCAATGGTTCCCCACCATGGTCACACGCTGGTTGCCCGGTGTCTCTATTCCCTTTGCACGCACGCTGCATAGCTGGGAGGCTATCCTGGCTGTGCTGTCAATCCTGACCTGGCACTTGTACCATGCAGTGATTAAGCATTTCAACAAGAGCATCTTTACCGGCTACATGACTGAGGAGGAGATGCGTGAAGAACATCCGGGAGAACTGGAATATATCGAGCGCGCCGCGGCGTTTGCTGCGCGCATGAATCAATCTGCCACGATGCGAGGAGAAATATCTAAAAAAAGCAATGGGAGAGAAACAGTAATCTCAGGTAATGAACCCATGGACATTTCTCTGGCAAAGGAAAACCGAACAGGAGACCCCAATCAGTGAGCCCAATCCCACTGCCACCGAAAGCCCGGTTGAGAATTTACGACCGGCGCGCGCTGGCATCCCGGCGGGATCGCGACAAATCCTTGTTTGAACCCTCGGTAAAAAATATCCAACCTTGAGAGGAACGATGAATATGTCCAATATCCTCAAAGAAACTCAACAATTGAACCGTCTTGTCTGGCTCGCCCTGGCGACGCTGGTGGGTGTGGCTCTGGCATTTGCAGGTTTTTACTACTGGGACCGCTACGTTCACCTGGGCGATAAGCCTCCCCTGGAGATGGGAATCAACAAACTAGAAGCCGAAGTGCGTTCTGACCCGTCTTCACCAGAATCTCGCCTGGCTTTAGCTGAAGTCCACCTGCGCAACTCACAGTTCGATGAAGCTATCAACCAGGCTGGTCAGGTTCTAAGTACATATCCGGACAACGATCGCGGTTTGCTAATTGTCGGTCTGGCAAATGCACTTAACGGAAATTCGGCTTCTGCTATTGATCCTTTGAGCAAATTCGTTTCCAGCCATAAACAAGCGGACATGTGGGAGCAAGACAAGACACTGGAGATGGCTCTTTACTACATAGCTGATGCCTATTTGAAATCTGGCAACACCGCACAGGCGATTGCCGCTTTGGAAGACGCCATCATCATCAGCCCTGCCGATGCAGACGCGTTATACCTGTTGGGCACGGCCCATGCCCGCGAATTACGATATGAAGAGGCGCTTGTGTACTATCAAAAAGCAGTCCGCCTGGTCCCTGACTTCAGCGAAGCGTATGCCGCTATGGGTGAGGCCTATATCGTGCTCCAAAAACCCCAATTCGTATATTACACCCAGGGGATGCAGGCGTTCTCAATTAAAGATTACGCAACCGCGAAGAACTATCTCACCCTTGCAGCTGCAAATCTGCCGGATTTCGCTCCGGCATTTCTGGGCTTAGGGCTCACTTATGAACAAATGGGAGAGTTGCCAGATGCAGAAATGTATCTGGAACGCGCCGCGAATCTAGACCCGCTGGATTTTATGACCAGCAATGCCCTGGAACGCGTGCGTTCAATAACAGCTGACCAATAGGTAAGGACATGACACAACTCGAAAACTCATCCTCTAAACACCCGTCAATGAGAACCAGGCGCATCCTATCTGCGCCTAATAAATCTCTCGGAAGCCTGTCCGGATCCGATCAGTACATCACAGCAGCAGTCGCTTTTCCGCCCGAGAGCATGTCAGATATGATTGCAGATGAATCACGTCGCAAACGGTTGCTGCTTCTGCTCGGCATTTTGCTGCTATCCATGATGGTTGTATGCGGTCTTTTCACCCGCTATCTGCTTAAACCCACCCCCCTACCAGGATTGCTGCCCGAAGCCGTACAACCAGACTACCCTCCACACTACGTGTTTTCGATCTACGGCGTGGATGCGCCTTTTGGAGTGGCGGTATCCCCCAGCGGAGACCGCATCTATGTCAGTGAAGAAGGCGGCGAGCGGTTGGTAAAGATCTTTGATAGCAACGGCAACCAGATAGGGGCATTTGCCCCGCCCGGGACCACTGCCTCGAACCGCAAACCAACTTACCTTGCCACAGATGCAACTGGGGATGTGTATATTCCGGATCTTCTGCAACATGCTGTCTTTATCTCCGATAGGGATGGCAATTATCTGGACAGCATGATCGATCCCGAACTCATGCTGAGCGAGTTTGCAGCCCTACACCTTGGCGAGTTGCTGCCTGGATCGCAAATCACCTACACGGCCCAACAAACGGATGTCCTGATCAAGCTGCCGGGACAGGATGCCATCTCTATACCGGGTCCCGGTGTCACTGACTGGCTGCCCTTGGGGGGGCGCATCAGCGGCAACCAAAATTTGCTGTTGACAAATATCTCCGATAATCACCAGGCAGTCTACGATATCACTCTCAATCCTGGAGCGCCTGCCCAAGCGTTTGGAGAAACCGGCAGCGGCAACGGGCAGCTCTCCTATCCCCAGGTAGCTCTCAGATCCAGGGATAACCGCACTTTTGTAATCGATGGAAACAACAGCCGCATATCTGTCTGGGATACCCGGGGCAATTTCTTATTCAATTTCGGGCAGGGTACCGGCGAGGCAGCACTAAACCTGCCGCGCGGCGCGGCTATTGATGATCGAGACCGGCTGCATGTGGTTGATGCCGTCGGCCAGGTGGTCAAGGTTTTTGACATTTTCAATCCCGAGGTCACCCTTTTGTTCTCGTTTGGTGAGTTGGGAAACGGGGATGGGGAGTTCTATTACCCTAATGACATCGCGATCGACCAGTCCGGCAGGTTGTATATTGCTGATCGAGAGAACAACCGCATTCAGGTATGGTCATACTGAATATTGAAAGGAGGTGGTGCGCTGAAGAACTCGCCACTTATCAAAGATAGATTGATTACCAGACGGAGGTGCCCAATCCAATATATGACTTTGATGATACATACAAGCAGCAAAATATTTCGTGAACGAGGAGAAAGTATATGAAACGATACTTGTTTCTTGCTCTGGTTGTAGCCTTGATCTTGCTGGCAGTACCTGCAGTAGTCCTGGCTGATAACGGTCCGCATGGCTCTGGCTACACCAATACAACCGATGCCTGTGCTGGTTGTCATCGCGCCCACACGGCTGTGGCTGCTTCCCTGCTCAAGCAGAATGAAAATGCCCTCTGCTCCACATGTCACAACGGGTCTGGTGCACAAACCAATGTCTCTGATGGGCAGTGGATGGGAACGCCGGCTAACCGAGGATTAAAAAGTGGCGGATTCGTTAATGCCTGGATGGATACCGATGCAAATGGGTCATCCGCAGTAACTGCGGTTACATCCTGGCATACCAACGATGGATCCGACGCTACCGCCTGGGGAGCCGGAGCAATCAGTGCAAGTCCCAACCCTGGTAGTACCGTGCAGCTTGCCTGCGGCTCGTGCCATGACCCACACGGGAAAGCCGGCACAGGTGGTGCGGCAACGTTTCGCATCCTGAAGCCAAACCCGAAACAATCTGGGGCTGCCAGTGTGGAAATCGCGGATGAGACCAACAAAGTATATTATGTCAGCTCGACGACTAATGATTACTTCGGACAGGCTTATCCGACGGGTGTCACTTTGGGTGATTGGTGCGCGTTATGTCACGACCGCTATATGAACACCGGAAATGCTGACGCAAATTCTGGCGATTCTATTTTTACCTATCGCCATAACACCAACCATCCTGATGGCACATCACCAGGACCAACGTATTGTCTGGCATGCCATGTTGCTCATGGTACCTCTGCGGCAATGGGTACAAATTCACAGAGCGTACCCTGGCCAGGTGGTGGAACAGGTCAGACAGACACCAATCGCAGCTCGCTGCTCCGTGTCGACAGCCGTGGCGTATGCCAGCGCTGCCACCAGAAGTAGCCAGCCTGGTTCGAAGAGCAGAGGGGACAGGCTTACCTGCCAGTCCCCTTTCGCTCTGCGGAATTGATTGTAATGAACTGCATTTCGAAGTACCTGCTAGTCCTTCACTCTGGTCAGGTTAATACTGATGCACAATTACCGATCACACTATAATAGAATATTCAAGCAGCAAATATCTATAAACAGATTTGGTATTATATTTATCCTCATCATACCAATGGTGTGTCTCAGCTTAGGAATTAGCCAGACCGGCAGTGCGGCGCCTGACAAATCTCCTTATTATGCACTACCGGGAGGCCCTTCTAAGAAAACGCGTACGCCTACAGCCGTAGGAACTACATCCAACACACCCACTCCAACTGAACTCTATTTTGCCACAAGCTCCTCAACGCCCACTCCAAAATCGCCGAGTGAATCCCAAAGTCCTACTGTCACAGCCACACAGCCGTCCAATACAACGCCTACTCCAACCAGCACTTCAAGAATTCCCAATCCCAGAAGAACCGGAACAGCACTCCCAAAGAGGACTTCCATCATACCGACGCTGAGTCTGACGATATCACCCATATCTACGGCGACCACTACACCGACGGATGGGATCACCCTCACACCTCCTTCAACTATCAGACCTTGGTTAACATACGCCCTTACCCCATATGCTACCTCTTCCCTGGCGACCTCAACCACTACACCGTCACCGACGCCAACAATTACAGTCACCTTGACAGTAACGCCTACATCTACTCCGGTAGATATTCACGGGAATTATGTTCAGGATGAAGTAATTGTCAAGTTTGTTGATGACACAAAGCAATCAGAAATTACGTCGATTTTTGACTCCTTGAATATAAAGTCTGGCGAAATCATACCGGAGCTGGATGTATGGTTATTGAAGGTACCAGAGGGAGACGTCCCCGGTATATTGGCGGCACTAGGCAGCCAAAAGGCGGTACAGTTTAGCGAGCCGAACTATATCGCCCGCGCTTTATTTATTCCTAATGATCCAGATTGGAAAACCCAGAAATCTTACCTGCAAAACATCCAGATGCCCCAGGCATGGGACTTGCCAGCTGGACAGAGGGATGCCATGATCGCGGTGATCGATACTGGCATTGATGCTTCGCACCCGGAATTGGCTTCAAAAATCTGGATTAACCCTGGTGAACTGGGGAAAGATGACGAAGGAAAAAACAAGAACAATAACGGGATAGATGATGATAATAATGGATACATCGACGACTGGCAAGGATGGAATGCAATTTCAAATAACGGCGATATCCAGGATACAAGTGGACATGGCACTCACATAGCCGGCATCATTGCTGCCACGTCAAATAACAATCTTGGAATTGCTGGCATGGTCTGGGGATCACACGTAATGGCATTGAAAGCCCTGGATAGTGCCGGAGAAGGCGGCTATGCCCAGATATCTAAAGCGATCATCTATGCAGCCAGCCAGAAAGCAAGTGTAATAAACCTCAGTCTGGGCAGCAGCAGCTATAGTGTCGTGCTGGAGATGGCAATTGAGTATGCAGTAAACAGTGGTTTGACCGTTATTGCAGCGGCTGGCGACGTTGGTGCACCTCTCGCCAACTATCCAGCCGCCTTCAGTGAAGTCATATCCGTAGGTGCAGTGGATGAAAAAAACCACATTGCGAAATTCTCTCCCTTCGGCGATGCAGTGGATATCTTCGCCCCCGGCGTCGACATCTATTCCACCTGGACTGGCGCTGGTTACAAGACACAATCCGGTACTTCACAGGCTGCGGCACACGTTTCTGGTGTTGCAGCGATGCTGGCCAGCATGCCAGATACACGTACTTCAAAACAAATAAAAGAGGCGCTGCTCTCAACAAGCGCGTCGCTGGGTCAAGAACGTAGTGGATCTGGTCTGCTGCAGGCATATTCAGCGCTGACGTTTGGGGCTATCCCGGTTACAGCAACGCCGACTCCTACTCCCACCATCCCCGCCGGTAAAGAGCTGGATGTATTCGTAATGGTACCGACTCCGGCAATAACCCCACCTGGTCCTACAAGCATACCTCCGGCGAATGACCCACATGTATTTTACAATTCTACAACTGATAGCTGCGCCGGCTGCCACCGCGGACATACGGCATCCGGATTGCTGGTGCGTTCTTCCTGGCCTGAAGAGCAGGTTTGTTTTACCTGCCACACAACTGGAGGCAGCGGCACAAACGTACAGCCCGCTTTCACCAGCTATAACAACACCTCGACCAGCATCTTCAAGCACGATGTCTATACTGTGAACGGTGTGCACAATGTTGGCGAGAACACCGGCGGCGGTTTTGGCGGCGCAAATCGCCATGTCGAGTGCGAGGATTGCCACGAGCCTCATGATGCGACCCGCGGAAGCACATCCCCTCCCGCACTCCAGGCGGAGATGTTCGCAGTATCTGGAGCCGATCCACAATGGGCAGGGGTTGGTCTGCCTACCGGTTATACCTGGATGTCACAGGCGGAACGCGAGTATCAGGTCTGCCTCAAATGCCATTCTGGCTATACAGTGCTGCCTGCCTATCGACCGGATGGCTGGAATGGCAGCACTATTGTGGCAAATGGACTTTTCAAACTGGACACCAGCAGCACGCGCCAGATACCCGACTTTCGCGACCTGGCGATCGAATTCAATCCCAACAATGCCAGCTTCC
>JAQBDA010000395.1:0-5623 GCA_032124675.1 Chloroflexota bacterium | reverse complement strand
GGCGGGTGATGCCCGCCCAGACACCCACCAATTTTTCCCTAGTTGAGAGGGTTATTTGGACAGTTAAACATCAGCATCGCCGTAGCCGGGAAGCTCGACCACTTCATCCCTCAACTGCACCACGTGGTATGGCAGCCAGGCCACGCCGAACAGGTCCACCAGGATATCCTTCTTATAAGGACTCACGCTGGTCTCGGTCACATCATCAACGATATCGCTCCATTTCCGGTTCACTTCTTCCGCAGACAGTTGGAGCTCACCTTGGAGCTCGGCGATATCTTTCTCGAACTCCTCGATGGCGTCTTTCGACTCTTCGATATCAGCTTTGGCCTGCTCGGTCATGCGCCGCTTGCTGAGCGAGGTAGTCAGGCGGCGCTTGCGCCCTCCGAACAGCCCGAGGATGTTTTCGGCGTGGGTGCCGAACTCCTCCAGCTTGCGCTGTGAATATTCGGATTCGTCCTCGCGCAGCTCGCGCTGCTCGCGCGTGAGGCGGTCCTCGATGCGGTCGAGCTTGGTCTGGAAAGACTTCTCTACCTTTTCCAGTTCCGCAGCGCGGCCTTCTCGGGCTGCATCGCTGCACAGCTTGCGGAACTCAGCCTGAGAGACCTGCGGCCCCGCATATATACCCAGCTTCTCGTTGGCACGCACCAGCACCTGGGCATTGCGGTAGGCGAAATCCTCGAAATCGCGGCGCAGCGAGGTGAGAGTCTTGGGATCGTTCAACGGTGCTTCTAAGGAGGCAAATCGAGCGCGCGGGTCGGGTGCCGAGTCCAGAGATTGCGGCGCGACCGTCTCGCTCCGGTAATCCTCCCAGCGCACCGATCCGCGCCGGTCTGGGTCTGGCACCAGTGCCGACAGGAGCAGCTCGTAATCCAGGTTGTATTTGCGGTTCATGAAGCGGATGTCCGCCTGAGCCAGCAGCACCGGACGGTAGAGCAGCCCCAGGCTCTGCGCTTCCGGAGGGAAGGGCTGCCCGGCGGTCTTGAATGCCTGGGTGAAGCTGAGCGTGTTGGGCAGGAAATACTCCATGATCCCGGCGGGGACAGCCGGACGGGTCATCGAACCAAGATCGGATAACGGCTGTGCCTGCGGCTCGGGCGCGGGCGCGGCGGGTGCCGAAATGACTGCCGCGGCGGCAGGTGCAGGTCGCCCGCCATGGGGAGGTGCAGCCGGCACCTGTCCAGTGAGAGAAGCTCCGGCGAGCTGGTTGACCGCCGGGATCTGGACGCGCGTGAGCGGACCTGCCAAGTAGTTCATCGCCCAGCGGGTCTGGAACAGCGCCGGGCGCTTTTCGTGGACGTTGTGCAGCAGGAAGACACGCTTGCCGAGCGAGGAGATCAGGCGGTCGTACACCCTGCGGTCGAGACCGCCCGTCATGGCGCTCTCCAGCCCGTCCAGCAGGCGCTCCTTATCCCGTTCGGTCTGCAGCTTGCCGATAAACCAGGAACCGGCGTTGGAAAGCGCCTTGTAATCCATATCCACCGGGTTCTGGGTGACCAGCATCTGGCCCACACCGAAGGCGCGCGCCTGTTTGAGCATGCGCAGCATAGGCTGCTTGGAAGGCGGCTCCCCTACCGGCGGCATGTAGCCGAAGATTTCATCGAAATACAGGATCGCCCGCAGCGACTGTGTCCCGGGCTGCGAGCGCATCCAGGCCTCAACTGCCGAATAGAGCAGGGTGACGAAGAACATGCGCTCGGCGTCGCTCAGGTGAGCGATATAGAACACGCTGTGGCGCGGCCTGCCGTCCGGGGCATACAGCAGACTGCTGACATCCAGCGGCTGACCTTCGATCCACACCTGGAAAGCCGGCGATGCCAGGATGTTGTTAAGCAGCATCGCCAGGTCGAAGCGGTCTTTCTCGGGGAAGAAGGTGTTGATGTCGAACACGCCCAGCCTCTCGAAGGGTGGGCTCTGGGTCTGCATAATCAACTCGCCCAGGTCCAGGTCGACCCCCTGGCTCCAGGCATTCTCGAAGATGTTGGCGAGCAGGATATGCTCGCGAGAGCGCACCGGGTCGATATCCTGCACACCAACCAGACCCAGCAGCGCGGTGACCGTCCCGGAAATTTTTTCCCGCAGCAGCTCGCGGTTGCTCTCCCAGGCAATATCCGGCGCTTTGAGGGTAGCCAATATGCTGACCGGTATGCCCGCATCGGAGCCGGGCGTGTAGACTGCAAAATGGGCCGCTTCGCTGAGGTGACGCATACGCTCCGTCCCAATACCCCATTCTGCCAGCCCCTTCTGCCACAGAGCAGCAGTATCGGCAGAGGCCTGCGCCAGGGTCTTGCCATCCCGGCGCGCCTGGTCGGCGTTGACCCACGGCTCGAAATCGGCCGGGGAAAGCTCCGGGAAGTGCAGCAGCGTATTGGTGATATCGCCCTTGGGATCGATCATCAAGGCGGGGATACCGTTCAGGGCGGCTTCTTCCAGCAGGTCGATGCACAGCCCGGTCTTGCCGGAGCCGGTCATACCGACCACCACAGCATGGGTGGTCAGGTCAGCCGGGTCGTAGAGCAAGGGCTGGTCGGTCAGAGCGTTGGCTTTGGGGTCGAAGTGTTTGCCGAGATAGAAGTTACCCTCTGTATCCATTTATCACCTTTGATTAGCTATTCCTCCCCCGGGAGGTTGATGTGAACGTTGCCGGTTAGCTGCGATCGACCGACAAAATATTAATTTTTTCGATCCTATGATTTTACACCCAATTGTATGTGAATTATCCAATCTTGTTAATAGGCTGGAATTTTTTTGATATAAACCGATGGTCATCTGAGCCGATTACTCACACCAGAATATCAATACAGGAATACGGTACAACAACAAGAACAGTGTGTCAAGATAAAATCAAGGATAATAAACGCGGTAGATCACCCCGCCCGAGTCGTCCGAGATATACAGACCCCCGTCCGGTCCGGTGACCACACCTACCGGGCGACCCCAGACACTCCCATCTTCCGTCAGCCACCCGACAGCGAAATCCTGAGCCGCGCCCGGAGTGCCGTCCTGCATGGGGATGCGTACCACCTTGTAGCCGGTGGGCACGCGCCGGTTCCAGGAGCCGTGGAAGGCGACGAACAGATCGCCCCGGTATTGCTCTGGGAACACCTGACCGGTATAAAACGCCAGCCCGAGCGGCGCGGAGTGAGCCTGCATCTCCACCATGGGCGGCGGGACTCCCTGGCAGGCGTTTGGCCCACCGAATTCTGGGTCGACGATGCGCCCGGAGTGGCAGCGCGGCCAGCCGTAATCTTCTCCTTCTCGAACCCGGTAGATCGTCTCCGGCGGCAGGTCGTCGCCGAGCATATCGCGGCCGTTGACCGTCGCCCACAGCTCATCTGTGCCGGGTCGAATTGTGATGCCAACCGCATTGCGCAGACCGGAGGCGTAGATACTCGCGCGGCTGCCATCCGGGTCGAAGCGCACGATGGCTGCCCGGGCCGGGTCTTCCTCCTCGCATACGTTGCACGACGAGCCAACCGAGACGTACAGCGTCGACCAGTCCGGGCTGAACAGCACGGTGCGGGTGTTGTGCCCGCCGGAGGGCAGGTCATCCACGATCACATCGCGGCTGCGGTACACCCCACCTTCGTCCGAGTCGCTCAGCCGCAGCACCCGCTGGGTTTCGCCCACGTACAGCGAGCCATCCTGGAAGAAAGCCAGGCTGCTCGGCGCATCCAGTCCCTCGGCGACCACCTCGACACCATCTGCCTGACCCTCGCCGTCCCGATCCGGCAGGCGCACGATGCGACCTGCCCCGCGCTCGGCCGCGTACAGGTGCCCATCCGGGCCAACCGCCATCATGCGCGGGCCGCTCAGCCCACTGACGAAGACACCGATGGCGAATCCGGGCGGCAGGGCAATCGGATTCTTCAGCGCTGCACTCTCCAGCATGCTGACCGGCGGGGCTATCTCAACCAGAGGAATGGCAGTAGGCGCCGGAAGGTCATCCAGGCGGTTTGGACCGCCGATGCGCAGCACGCAAGCGCCGGTCACTGCCAGTGATAATACTGACGCGATTAAAAGGCTGTGTTTCATATTCATTTTCATAATGAGATTAGAACGAAAAATTTGTTCGGACACGGATCGCACGGATTATCACAGATTTCTTTGAAATGTTGTTTATACAATCTGTGTTATAAGGGCTGTTGCAAAGTCCTCCTCAGACCTCCTGAAGGAGCAGGTTCAATGCCAACTGAGGCTGAGCAGCGAATTTCCTGCGCGCCTCCGGCACAAAACGGCTACCTTGGCGAGCAATCAAGCCCAGGGTGAGATTGTTCAAGATAGCCATGACCCGGGGTGCATGTCCCATTTTGACCCGGGTGCGGTCTTCACCCAAGGTCGCATCCCGGCGATAATGTAAACCATTCTCGATGCCCCAATAGCCGCGGTTGATAGCCAGTAATTGGGCGGCATCGGCCTGCTGGGGGGATAAACTGGTGATGCCAAAGATGGTTTCCTGGCTGACTTTGCCGGAGCGATGGTGCAGGAAGCGCCGCTCGAGCTTGAAGACCTGGCGCGCTTTGGGCCAGTCGAGTTCGCCGGCGAAAACGCGGGTGGCCGTCAAGGTGCGCCGCTCTGTGCGTCCGTGCCCCTGATTGACCTGGCTGGTCGTTCGCAGATCGGTAACGGCCAAGCCAAAACCGGGTGTCTGCACTTCCGGTTCAAAGAAGCCTTCAATGGCCTCCCGCAATGCGGACTGATTCTCCTTCACCGTCCAATAGTAGTCGCCACCCGCTTCCACGATCTGCGCCGAGACCTTTCTTTGCGTGTGCAGGGCGTCTCCGACGACGATTTTGGCCTCTAAATCGACCATTTGCAGTATTTTGGGGGCTACGGCAATCTCATTTTCTTTCTGATCCACTTCCATTTGCATCAAGA
This sequence comes from Chloroflexota bacterium, assembly GCA_032124675.1. Classification (GTDB taxonomy): domain Bacteria; phylum Chloroflexota; class Anaerolineae; order Anaerolineales; family UBA4823; genus JAQBDA01. The sequence goes on along the minus strand of JAQBDA010000395.1, from coordinate 745 downwards.
CCAGCCCTTCTTGCGGGAGATACAAAGCCAACAGATGCAGGCCTTGGGTCTGCCCATAAGGTATCGTGCTGCGCACCGTCTTGCCATCCATGCTGATCAAGAGGCTCTGCTGCACTTCCGGACACGATTGAAAATAGCTGCCGACCACTTGTTCCAGCTCTTCGACCGCCACGGCCTTGCCCAATATGCGGCTGATGGTCACCGCATGCGGTGTGCTCTTGCGCGGCAATTTCAGCGCCTGGCTCAGGAAATCTACCCGGTTCTCCAACCACTCGGCCATGCCCTTGGGCCCATCTTCACCACCGAGCTTGGCCAGGGTAATCATCACCAGGGCGATAGGCAACGGATAGCGTATGCCCCGGCGACATCGCTGGTCACTCAGTTGACAGAAATGACTGTACAGACTGCTAATCTCAAAAACCATCGGCTCCTGTGCTATCTCAAGTTCCAGGTTTGGGTTATACTCCATTTTGACCTTCCTTTTTGTATGGGTTGCGGTTACAACTCAAACCATACTTCAGGAAGGTCATTTTTACAACCCTTTTCGCGACTTTGCAACAGCCCTAATTAGGCCACCTCAGCGGTAAAAGTATAGGATTACACCTTAACACCAGAATGCCTTCGACTTGATACCAATCGTCAACTACCACGAATATGATTGTCAAAAGATCGGATATGGTTATACTTGTCATCGGGAACCTCCTGATGAAGATTGAGGTGGTGCTCGAATCTTCAAGGATGTTCC
>JAQBDA010000394.1:0-5999 GCA_032124675.1 Chloroflexota bacterium | reverse complement strand
CGCAAATATGGACAGACTCTGTTTCAATCTCCGCGGGCAGACGAGTGCAACCCGTAATTATCGGGGAGAGCCAGATACAATTATCGGAATCTGGACCATAAACGTCACCATCTGAGGATTAATAAAGATAGTTTGTGAAATAATTCCGTTATAATCTGGGCTTGTATGCCCGCCAACGCTGCCAGAAGAATATTCAAACGCCATATCGCATTGCCAGGTGAATATGGGGCCTGGGTATTCGTCCTCAGCCCGCTGCTGATCGGCCTCTTCGCCGCAGGCAGCTGGTCGACTGCTTCACTGTATCTGGTCATCGGAGTGATGGCTGTCTTCTTGATCCGCCAGCCGGTGACTATCGCGATAAAAGCCTACAGCGGTCGCCGCTCTCGCCGCGATCTGCCTACTGCTTGGTTTTGGATGCTGGTATATGGGTGCATTGGCCTGCTCGCCTTGCTGGGTCTGATCCTTCAAGGATTCGGCTATCTTCTCATTCTGGCTCTGCCCGGGATACCCGTCTTCATCTGGCATCTGGTGCTCGTCAGCAGGCGTGCTGAGCGTCGACAGGTTGGTGTGGAAATCGTTGGCAGCGGCGTATTGGCTCTGGCAGCCCCAGCAGCCTACTGGATCGGTACCGGCAGCCCTGACCTCGCGGGCTGGTGGCTTTTTCTGCTTACATGGTTCCAGTCTGCAGCCTCAATCGTTTATGCATACCTGCGTCTCGAACAGCGTGAGCTCAAAGAGTACCCCACAAGGGATACGCAGCTGCGGATGGCGCGCCGAGCCCTGTTGTATACGAGCTTCAATTTCGCTGCTGTCCTGGTATTATCCGCTTCCGATATCTTGCCCAGGCTGCTCTTCATCCCTTACGCACTGCAGTGGGGGGAGAGCTTATGGGGTGCCACCCATCCGGCAGTCGGCGTCAGACCTACGAAGATCGGCATCCGCCAGCTTATTATCAGCACATTATTCACGCTCCTATTCATCATAACCTGGATTATTTGAACGTAATTCAGCGAAAAACCCCCCATTTACCCCTGAACTGTGCAGCTCCTTAGGATTTAATGCAACCCGATGAGGGTTTGGGGGTTATTACCTTTAGACTGATAAAATCCTCCCGGCTGATGGGTCCAGTTGCGATCGCGGGAGGTGATGCATATTCCTTCAATACTTTTTGGAGAAAATGGTGCAATGTCCAATCCCGTGATTGAAGCTGAAGCCAGCGATGATAGATTATGGGCTCTGATCGTCTATATACTCGCCCCATGGATCTCCTTATTCATGCTGATTTTTATGCGTGATCAGAAGATTAGCCCATTCCTGAGATACCACGCAATCCAGGCGCTTGCCTGGGGGGTAAGCTGGATCGTCCTGACAGCATTAGGAGTTGGGATCTGCTTATTCCCATTCATTATCATTTATTCGGTATACTTAGGCATCAAAGCATATCGAGGAGAGATGTTCGAGATTCCCCTGCTGACCGGTTTCCTCCTCAATATGGGTTGGATTTAATCCAATCTAGACATACACTACGACAGGGGTATTGGCCTTGCAAACTAAATCACTAGAAGATGGAGAGATGTAAACATGGATGACCAACCGAAAGAAGGGGAGCTCACCAACCCTGAAGAAGCAGCCAATGATGAAGCGACATCGATGGAAGAATCTTCGCCTGAACCTGAAATAGTAGAACAAGCACAACAGCCAGAGCAGCTGCCTGGTAAAGTATCTGGACCAGCCCCTCTCTCGCCCTCATCTGCTCGCAGCTGGGCGATGGTTTCCCATCTCAGCATCCTGCTCAACCTGTTCACAGGTTTTCTGGGTCCGATCGTTGCTCTGGTCATTTACCTGGTATTCAAAGACCGCTCTCGTTACGTAGCGTACCAGGCCATGCAGTCGTTCGTATTCCAGCTCGTATTCTTCGTCGGAGCAGGTGCGCTGGCGGCGATCCTATGGGTAATCACAATACCACTTATGCTGCTGATCGTCGGATGCTGTCTGGCACCGTTTGCCGTTCTGGTAAGCGTGATACCATTCGCAGCAGTGGTGTATGGCGTCGTGGGTGCCATTCAGACTGCCCAAGGCGACGATTTCCGCTACTGGCTGGTTAGCGATTGGGTTATGCCTCAAGAGGGCAGCCCTGGACCATCCTGATCTCAACAGCGAGCGATTAACTTGACTTTTACCCCACTCCCACTTAAAATTCGTTATACAATTTAGTGGGAGCTGGGGAGAGTCCCCGGTATGCCAGACCTGAGTAATCAGGCTCCGGCTACCTGGGCACCGAAGGTGCAAATCCGGCAGACAGCATGCATGGATGAAACTCTCAGGTAAAAGGACCCAGTTTCCGGCACCCTCTGGAGAGTGTTGCTCAAGTAGCAAACACCGACGGGGCAAACGCCAGCACAGCTGGCTCGAATCTCTCAGGTACCAGACAGAGGCGCACGCAATCTACGCGTGCGCCTTGACTTTTTTCAGACAGGTTCAATAAGCAATCCCAAATCACCCCTCGATAAGGAGGCTTTACCATGAAAGTTCCCGGCGATTTGAAATTTACTGAAAATGATGAGTGGGTCAGGGTCGACGGTGAAACCGGCACGATTGGTATCACAGACTTCGCCCAGGATCAGCTATCGGATATCGTTTATGTTGAGATTATCGTTGATGTAGGCGAAGCAGTCTCCAAGGGCGATAGCTGCGCCACTCTAGAATCGGTCAAAGCTGCGGCAGATGTATATATGCCGGTGGGCGGGGTGGTCAGCGACATCAACGAAGGCCTTCCAGACACACCAGAGACAGTGAACAGCGATCCCTACGGTGATGCCTGGTTGGTGAAAATCAAGATCGGCGATCCCTCAGAGCTGGATGCGCTGCTTGATCCAGCCGCTTACCAGCAGAAAATCCAGGAAGAGGAGTAATCCAGCCATGTACTTTCCCCATACACCAGCAGAGAAGGAGGCTATGCTGCGGGTCATCGGAATGGATCGAATCGAAGATTTATTCCAGGATGTGCCCGCCGCCCATCGCTTCCCTGATCTGAATCTGCCCTCCGCGCTGACGGAGATGGAAGCGCTGACCGAGCTTCAGGGGTTAGCCTGGGCGAATGACACCGCTCAGGACCTGATCTCCTTTCTCGGAGCTGGCGCGTACAACCATTACATCCCGGCTGCAGTCGATTCCCTGCTCCGGCGAGGTGAATTCTATACTGCTTACACACCATACCAGCCTGAGATCTCCCAGGGCACCCTGCAGGCGATCTACGACTACCAGAGCCTGATCACTGCCCTGACCGGGATGGATGTCAGCAACGCCTCGCACTACGATGGGGCAACAGCTGTCGCTGAAGCTGTAAGCATGGCATATGCGAATTTCCGCGGCAAGCGTAACAAAATCGTTGTCTCCCCCGCCCTTCACCCACATTATCGCCAGACAATCCATACATATAACCACGGCAGTGAACTGCAATTCGTGGGCGAGGACACGGATATCACAGCCGGGACGCAGTCCCTCTTCCCGCTGATCGATAACCAGACTGCCCTGGTGATCGTACAATATCCTGACTTCTTTGGACGGGTATTCGACCTGGGTCCATTGGCTGAGGTAACCCATAATGCGGGAGCCTTGTTAGCCGTTTCAGTCAACCCAATGGCGTTAGGTATGCTCAAGACACCCGGAGAGTTCGGAGCGGATATCGTCACCGGAGAGGGACAGCCGCTGGGCATCCCACTTTCCTACGGCGGTCCATACCTGGGGATTTTCGCCACCCGCAAAGAATACGTGCGCAAGATGGCCGGCCGGCTGGTTGGCGAGACAGCCGACAGCCGCGGACAGCGGGCATATGTCCTGACACTGACCGCCCGCGAACAGCATATCCGCCGCGAGAAAGCCACCTCCAATATCTGCACCAACCAGGGCTTGATGGCATTGGCAGCCACGATATATCTCAGCCTGCTCGGGAAGCACGGTCTGCGGCAGGTTAGCGAGCTGTGTTACCACAAGGCGCACTACGCCGCAAGAGAGCTGTCCAAACTGCCCGGGTTCGATCTCTGGTCGCAGGCGCCGTTCTTCCACGAGTTCGTCTTGCAGTGTCCGTCTCCTGTTGAAGAAATCAACGAGTTCCTACTCGACAACGGTATCCTGGGAGGCTACGACCTGTCCGAGGATTATCCGGAACTGGAGAACCATATGCTGGTCGCGGTCACCGAGATGAATTCCAGAGAAGAGATCGATGTGCTGGTCGAAGTACTTGCGGAGGTATCCAATGACTGAACCCTTATTATGTGAACTGTCTATCCGCGGGAGAGTCGGCTTCCGCTTCCCAGAGCCAGATGTGCCCCTATCACCCCTGCCAGAGGGGCTGTTGCGCCAGGACCTGCCGCTGCCAGAGCTGTATGAACCGGATGTAGTTCGCCATTTCACCCGTCTATCTCAGCTCAACCACTCCATTGATATCGGTTTCTACCCGCTGGGGTCGTGTACGATGAAATACAACCCCAAGGTCAATGAGGAAACCGCTCGATTGGCCGGTTTTGCACTTGCCCATCCCTTACAGCCGATCGAGACTGTGCAGGGGAGTCTGGCCTTGATGTTCGAGCTGCAGGAGTGGCTCAAGGAGATCGGCGGATTTGCTGGGATCACCCTTCAGCCGGCCGCTGGCGCTCAGGGTGAGCTGACCGGCGTGCTGATCATCCGCTCCTATCACGAAGCGAAGGGCGAGCTGCAGAGAGTGAAATTCCTGATCCCCGATTCGGCACACGGCACCAACCCTGCGACTTCTGCGATGAGTGGTATGCAGGTGGTCGAGCTGAAATCTGATGCCCGCGGCAATGTGGATCTGGAAGCGCTGCACGCCGAGTGCGATGACACTCTCGCCGGGTTGATGCTGACCAATCCCAACACACTCGGGCTGTTCGACGAGAACGTCGAGCAGGTCATTGATATGGTCCATCAGGCAGGCGGTTTGATCTATGGCGATGGTGCCAACATGAACGCCCTTCTGGGCATCGTGCGTCCCGGTGACCTGGGCTTCGATGTGCTGCACTACAACCTGCACAAGACCTTTTCCACACCCCACGGCGGCGGCGGACCAGGTTCAGGACCGGTGGGGGTTGCGGCACACCTGGTCGAGTATCTGCCGGGACCGCTGGTTGACATCCTTGAAGAGGCTGACGAAGATATGCCGCCGCTCTACGGATTTGTCCAGCCAGCAAAGAGCATTGGGCGCCTGAAAGCGTTCCACGGTCATTTCGGGATGATGGTGCGGGCCTACACCTATATGCGCATGCATGGTAGAGAAGGGCTGCGTTTGATATCCGATTTTGCTGTGCTCAACGCGAACTACTTACGTGCCCGCTTGAAGGATACATACCATGTACCGGTCGACCGCGTTTGCATGCACGAGTTCGTTGCCGAGGGTCGCTGGAGTGATGCACCTGGTATCCACGCCCTGGATATATCCAAGCGGCTGATGGATTACGGTTTCCACCCGCCGACGAATTATTTCCCACTGATCGTGCCTGAATCCTTGATGATCGAGCCTACCGAGACGGAGAGCATGCAGACTCTGGATGCCTTCGCCGAGGCGATGATCAAAATCGCCGAAGAGGCGCATTCAGAGCCTGAAACGCTGACCGGTGCCCCGCACACGACCCCCTACGGCCGCATGGATGAAGTCAAGGCTGCCAAGGAGCTGGTGCTGTGCTGCGGGGTTGAGAGCCTGGAATAGTTCGTCTGCCAGCAACAGGTTGACCCAGTCGCGAGATTTGCGACTGGGTCAATACTGTATTCAGGGATTCGACCTATTGTAGATTTTCTAGATCTGCCTTATCTTGTGACCTGCCCGTTGATGCCTTGTTTTTCTTTAAATTTTCCAAATCGATAAAACTGATTGTCTCGCCATCGATCTTTACCAATGTACGGCTAGAGTAACAATCTTCAAAATCTACACCCGTAAGAGTTGTCAGTATATCTATGCGATTTGGTGGATAGCCGAGCTGGATGATTAC
>JAQBDA010000393.1:0-34805 GCA_032124675.1 Chloroflexota bacterium | reverse complement strand
CGTTCCTGGCACCATCTTTGTCGATCCGTTAATTACACGCCTGCTGGGTGCTGCACTCCTGGCCCTGGCATTTTCCAGTTACCTCGGATGGCGAGCCAGCTCTTTGAGCCAGGTCGCCTTGATCGTGCAGGTCGAGCTGGTTTACTGCGCATTGGGCTCACTGGCTTTCATAGCGGCCTACTTCCTGCTGGAACGCCCCATGCCAGTTATCGGCTATGTTTTCCTGTTTATCCTACTGGCATTTACGGCAGCCTGGGCCTGGGCGTACCGTGTGGCTGCTCGCGCGTGAATTGCCCCCCTACCTGCAACCCCTTGCTGCGCGACCTTCAGTAAATACAAAGACCGCCCCCGCCAATCGCAAGGTTGGCGGGGGCGGTGTCCCCTTTCCACACGGGTTCGCGCATCAGGGGCGAACATATCTGTGGTTAAGATGGAATAGGGGACTTGATAACCTGATTATACATCAAAACTGAGTCCCTATCCTTTCAGTGCCTCCAGCAGCGCCCGCACGGCGATCACCCCCGAGGCGTGGCGGTAAGGCACCTTGCCGAGCGGACTGGCAGAGACCACCGTCTCGCTGAGCACGTCCAGCCGGTCGCCGCCTTTCTGCTTGGCCTGCAGGTAGGCCATCCCCACTCCGAATAAATAGCCCATATCCAAACCACCGGCTTTACCAGCCGCGCCCTCAGCCTGGCTGTCCTCGACCTTCTCCCACTCTGCCAGGGCGTTCAGCAGGGCCTTAGAAACCTCGCCTGAGCGGTCTGACTCGTCCTGCTCTTCACCTTTCTGGTCGCTCAAATGCTGCTGCACCACCTGCAGCAGGTCCTTCAGCTCGATCTGGCGCTGGTGGAACTGATCTGCCAGCAGGGATAGGCCGCGCGCGTAGACCAGCGCCGAGCCGTTGTCAGCGCGCGCCTCCATAAGCGCGCTGGCGCGCTGCATTACGTCCCCCAGTGTGGCAGAATCCACAGTTTCTGCGGCCTGAGCAGCCAGATGGAAGATCTCCACCATATGCTCGCCGTGGTCGTGGTTGAACTCATCCAATCGGTCCAGTTCATCGCGGCGCCCTTCCAGCGCTTCGCCCACGGCGTTAAATACCGCCTGAAGAGAATCAGGCTGCTTTTCTTCGAGAGGATCACTCACTTGAATATCCAATGGTTATAAACAGCCTATTGATAATAGCGAATAACCGCAGAGAACGCGGAGTTCGCGGAGCCTCTCAATATATCTCTGCGTTCTCTGCGCTCTCGGCGGTGAAAATTCATTTGTACTCAATCTGCGCTGACCGGGATGGCTTCCAGCTGGTCCAGCAGAGCGGCGATGACGTCGAAGCCACCCTGCCAGAACTCGGCGCTGTAGATATCGATCCCCGCTTCCGAGAGAATCTGCGCTGGTGCTTCGGAGCCGCCAGCAGATAGGATCTTCAGGTAGCGCGGCTTGAAGGCCTCACCTTCGGCTTTGAACTGCTGGTACAGGGATAGCACCAGGAGCTGCCCGAAGGTATAGGCATATACATAGAACGGCACCTGGTAGATATGCGGGATAGAGACCCATTCCCAGCCGAACTCGTCGCTGAGCTCCACTGCATCGCCGAACTGCAAGCGCAGGTTCTGCATATATGCATCTGAGAGCTCGTCTACTGTCGCCCCGGCCTGCACCATCTCGTGCGCCTGGCGCTCGAACAGGGCGAAGAAGGCCTGGCGAATAATGGTGGCATAGGCGTCATCCACCTGGCGGAAGAGCAGGTCCCGGCGCACAGCCTCGTCGCTCTCTTCCGCCAGCAGCTTATCAATCAGCATTATCTCGCCGAAGGTGGAGGCGGTCTCCGCCAGGGGCAGCGAGGAATGGTAAGTGAATAGGCTGTGGTGAGAGGCGAGCATGGCATGGATGGCATGGCCCAGCTCGTGCGCCAGGGTGGCGATATCATCCGGGCGTCCCTGGTAGTTGACCAGCACCCAGGGGGTGGTATTGTTTGTGATCCCGGCACAGAAGGCGCCGCCGCGTTTACCCTTGCGCACTTCGCTATCCAGGTGGTCTTCGTCGAAGACACGCTGAGCCAGGCTGGCGACATTGGCATCAAACTGCCCGAAGGAGTCCAGCACCATCCCGGCGGCTTCATCGTACGGATAAGTCTTATCCGACCTGGCAACCGGGGCATAGACATCGTAGCGCCGGATGCGTTTCATGTTCAGCCAGCGCGCCTTTAGACGGAAGTAACGCTGGAAGAGCGGTGCGTTGCGCTGGCAGACATCCAAAAGGGTATCCACCACCTGGTCGGGGATGTCGTTGACCAGGTTGCGGGCCGAGATCGGGCTGCCGAAATGGCGTAAATCCACCTGCTCGTTATGCCAGTCGCGCACCAGGGTCTGGTACATCTGTCCCAGGATCGGCCCGTCGTCGCCGTACACCCGGTACAGCTCCTGGTAAGCGCGGGCGCGCAGGTCAGGGTCATGGCTGCGGACATGTACCATCAGCTCGCCACGCGTCAGCTCTTTGACCTCGCCTTCGACCTCGACCTTGTAAGCATAACGGTTGGTGATCGAGTCGTACAGGTTGTGCATGGCGCTGACGCCGGTTACATCCTTGATATTGACGATTTTTTCCTCGGCCTCGCTAAGGGTGTGCGGCTTGAAGTGGCGCATCTCCTCCAGCCAGTAGCGGTAATCGCCGGTGCCCTGCATGAGGCGGGCTGCCGGTTGGTCTTCCAGACCTTTCCACCACAGGCTGAAGAACAGCGTCCGGTTCTGGATGTGGGCCATGGTCTGCTCCACACGCCCCATGAAGGACTGGGCCGCCTGGTCCTGGGTATCGGCTGAGAAGGACAGCGAGGCGAAGCCGTAGATGCGGTATGCCAGGTGCATGATCGCCTCGAGCTGGCGCACGATCTCCATCATCTCATCCGTGGACATCTCGCCGGAGAGCTTCTCCCGGTTGCCCTCGAAGGCAGCCACCTGGGCATCCAGTTCATCAAAGGCAGCCTGCATCTGCGGTGAATCCTGGGCTGTGAACAGGTCATCCAGGCTCCAGCGGGTTTGGGTATAGGGTGGTGTCATTATGCGTATCCTTTATAGTAGTGAATAGAGAGGCGAGAATGGAGAGTCGTAAGTCGTAATATGGGAGGCGAGGAAGGTGGAGATGAGTGAAGTGGGAATGCCTCTCGATTCTCCACTCTCAATTCTCGTTTGCTTAAGCATTATACTCGTCAGGGAACTCAAAGGTTGAAACGTACGTGCATAATTTCGCCATCCTGCAGGGTGTATTCCTTGCCCTCCAGCCGCAGGCGACCTTTGGCACGGGCTTCGCTCATGCTGCCCAGGGTAATCAAATCCTGGTAAGCGACTACTTCGGCGCGGATGAAGCCTTTTTGCAGGTCGGTATGGATCGTCCCTGCCGCCTCGTACGCCGTGGCACCCCTGCGTACCGTCCAGGCGCGCACCTCGTCTTCCCCTACCGTGAAGAATGATTGCAGACCGAGTAGGTCATAAGATAGATGGATCACCTTATCCAGACCGGGCTCATCGATTCCGTATTCCATCAAGAAAAGGGCTGCATCTTCGGGAGCAAGCTGGACGATCTCCATCTCCAGGCGGCCCTGCAACAGCGCCACACTGCAGTGCTGGTATGGGCAGGTCACTTCAGGTGGAGTTTGCCCATCGGATACATTTAACAGCAGCAAGATCGGTTTGCGGGTCAGGAAGCTATAACCGGAGATCGATTTTTCTTCTTCCTGGCTGAGCTCGATATCCCGCAGAGGCCTTTCAGTGGAGAGGACAGCCTGCAGCTTCTCAAGTAATTTGACCTCGCGCTCCATGGGCGGTTTCTCGCGCCCGTTGCCTCGAACCCGCTCCCCAGACAGTCGTTCCAGCCGCCGCTCTACGGTGATCAAATCCTGAAGCAGCAGCTCGGCATCCAGGATTTCGATGTCACGGCAGGGGTCTACGTCGCCCAGTGAGTGCGGCACGACAGGGTTCTCGAAACAGCGCACCACCTCTAAAAACCCGTCCATCTGGGAAAGCTGGTTGAGCAGCGGCCCGGAGAAGCCATTTTTACTTGCCCCGGCGTCCAACCCGGCGATATCGGCATAGGTCACTTTGGCATAAGTCGTCTTTCGTGGGTTGAACAGCTCTCCCAGCTTATCCACACGCAGATCTGGCACATTGACCACTGAAGTGTGTACCTCGAACCTGCCGCCGCCGAGTGTGGTGGGTTGGTCCCCACGTGTAAGGGCGTTGAATACGGTAGTTTTTCCGGATTGGGGAAGGCCTATGACACCCAGGCGCACAGCGTCTCAACTCCTCTTTCAGCGATCGGCGGTCGGTACTCAGCCGTCAGTTGTCGGCGGTCAGCGGTCTGCCGTCATCCCGCGAGGTTGCCGTCGCTTACGACTCAGCGGTCAGCCAAGATAATCTTGACCTCGCATTAATATTTCGATATACTTACTTACGCATACCCAAAAAATAAATGCCGAAGTGGCGGAACAGGCAGACGCGCACGACTCAAACTCGTGTTCCCTCGGGAGTGTGGGTTCGATTCCCACCTTCGGCACCTGGCGATTATATCACGCCGGTCTCTGCTGCCTTGCCATCCCAACGGGCAGTTTTCATAGTCCTCCAGGATCAGCCATGCCTGCACCCACCGATCGCATTTGATTCCACCCAGCATCAACGGAGGGTGGTTAGATAGACTTTGATGGTCTATAATATCTTTTTGCTTTAGGGAGATATAAATGGCGTCCAACCCCACCATTCGCTACCAATGGCAGAACCCCAACTTGCGCAAGACCATCTACCCCTTCCGGGAGAAAAAGCTGCGCGACTTCCTGCTCTACTACTACGAAATCGACCTGTGCAAGCAGATGCTCACTGCCACCGTTGACCCTCGACTGGCAACCGAGCTGCTGCAGGAAGTAAAACGGGTGGAATCGGAATTGTCCCTGGCGAAGATCAAGAAGCAGGAGACCGACGCCGCATTGAAAGCCCTGCAGGCTAAACACCGCGAGACGCTCAGGGGCATCAAGGTACGCCAGCTCGCCCAGCGCAAGATCAATCTGGAGGTTAAGATCAGCGGTCTCCGTTCCACAAAAAGGCGGCTGGAGGGGCAGGTCGATTGGTACCGCCAGCATGCGCCGGAGCATCCCTATTACGAGAAATGGAGCCGGGATCTGCAGGCCGTGAAGGAGCCCTACGAAGCAGCCCAGGTCGAGCTGGCTTCTGTGATGACTGATTACGACAAAGAATTGGCACCCTTCGATATCGAAGCCAAATCCCTGCTGGCGAAGGGTGTGGAGCTGCGGGCCAAGATCAGGGAACTTACGGATGAGCTGAAGCGCTTCCCCAGGCTGGATGCCAGCGGGGCGGTAAATTCCAGGGCTGCCGTGCGCTGGCTGGTGCTCAAATACGAGCGCGACCTGACCGCAAAAACCCACGAACAGCTGTTGGCGGATATCCTGCAGCGCTTCGATGCCGAGCCGGAGCGCTTCCCAAAATGGCTGCAGTACATGGTGGTGCATTTCTCGGGCATGCGTTACAAGAGCGCCCATGGTTCCTGGGCTGACCCCAAAGACCTGCTGGAAGCGATCCTCATGGAGGAGGTCAAACTTCAATTTGAGAAGCCCCAGCCGGTAGAGCTGGAGAAAGCCAGCTTCCAGGCGACTGCCGACCTGCAGAAGAAGAAACAATCCAGCCCATCCACCGAGCACCGCCGGATCGACATCCAACTCACCTCGCTCTCCAACCCGGTGACCCGCAAAACCGCCGTGCTGAAGTACAGGACAGCCCAAGCGGTTGATGAAGTTCAGAAATTATCGAACCAAGAAGTATTGAATGCACTGGAGGCTCGCAAAGAGCAGATCCCACCTTGGGCCTGGAAGGAGATCGTCAGCCGCACCGATCTGCGGCTGGAAGAGGTAAAAGACGAAAACTGGGAGGATCTGACCTACCAGGAACGCCAGGAACGCTGGAAATACGAGAACGAGAGCTGGCGGCAGATCATGGATTTTTGGGAGCGCAAGGACATCACCGGTTGGCGCAAACAGCACGAGCTGAGCCTGTCGCTAGTAGTCACCCGGGCAGTGTGCAACGAGATCGCCGAGCATATCCAGCACCTGCGCGGCAATAAGCCCGGCGCCGGGCTGACTTCCAAACCGGTCTGGTATCTCAATTCCCAGAAAAAAGACCCAGCGAACTCATATTTCAAGCGCCCTACCAGCGCGGCTGATTTCAAGAACGGAGCCAGCATCCTGTGGCTGGGCTGGGTGGATCGTATGCCCAACCCCTGGCAGATCGCCCGTCCGCTGGCCGGCTTCGAGCTGGTGCCCTCTACCGCCCGACCCACTAAGGTCAAGAAGCGCAAGGCTGACCAGGCGAGCGACCCGCAATGGAAGTACGCAGGTAGCAGCTCCTTCACCCGCTCGGCACAGGTCCAGGTAGCAAGACCCGTACCGGGGAAAAAGAAGGTGAAAATGGTCAACCAGCCGGTAAGCCAGTATCTGCGCTGGACGCACGAAGCCACCGTAATCAGTGTCGAGCGCATGGCTGACGGGCGGGATTACGTACTGACCTTCGAGACGGGACAGATCGGCGTTATCCTGCGCCCGCTTTCCCACCTTGTCAACTCGTGGGACGTGTTCGTGGGCTACGTGCCCCCGGCGCCCTTCGAACCGCCGGGGCTGGATAAGATGATCGACCGGGCCTCGATCCTGCCGACCTTGCCCAAGCCGGCACCGCTGCCAGTCTCAATGCCCACCCCCGGTCCCGGAGTCGCCTTCGGGTTAGCGGGGGAGGAGGAGCTTGCTTTCGGGCTGCCGTCCGAAGGTCTGGATGCTGAGTCTGAGGAACAGTTGCTGGTCACCCAGGCTGAGCGCGCCAAGAACTTGGAAGCGCTGGCGCTTTGGGAAGCGCTGACCCCTCGCCAACGGCAAGTAGTGGCGCTGATCTGCCAGGGAGGCACGACGCGCTCCGTGGCAACAAAGTTGGATACCTCGACCTCCAATATCCGCAGCCATCTGAGCAAAGCGATGAGTAAAATCGGCGTCCGCAGCCGGGAAGCGCTGTGCCTGACGCTCGGTGATTTGGATTTCAGCCTGTGGCTGGAGAATTGAGTACCGAGGGGGAGAAACGGGCGATATATCTGTCTTTTAGTTTTTTAACGCGTTCAATCCTTCCCCTGTCCGGGTATAGATATCGAAATCCGGGGGGTTCTCGAAGTGCTTCTTGACCGCACACAGCTCGGCTGCCCGCACCAAAGAGGGGAGGTACTTTTCGGGGAAGCTCGGCGGCACCTGGATCTCCAAATCGATCTTGCCGACCATGCCGGTCGTCATATTGCTGTGCATACGCTGGATGATGCGGATGCCGTCAGTCGGCAGGCTGCGCTGCTGGCAGAATCCCAGCACGTAGATACCGGCGCACGTGCCGAGTGAGGCCAGAAATGTGGCGAAAGGTGTCGGCGCAGAAGCAACCGGCGGCTGGTCGGTCTGGACGGTGAAATCTCCAAAATGCGCATCTACTCTTGCCCCACCCGGAAAATCAATAACCATTTCCATTTTTAATCTTTCTCCTTTTTTTTGAGACCTTAAAGACTTATACAGTTGGTGGAGATGGTACGGGGTGTTGGGGGGCGGGCAATGCCTTCCCATACACCCCCATATTCCTCCTGAACTGCGAAACGTCTAACTTCAACTTTTGAATCTAACACTATTGTTTAGATGCAGAAATTGGCGATTGGTTACAATGAAACTGCCCCGGTTTATATAGGCCGGGGCAGTTTGCCAGGGGGACTTCAAGGAGGAAAATCTCCCAGGGGGATTAATCTCCAGGCATTGGCACCATCATATTTTCCGGTTGGTGATGCCAGAAAAAATACCAATACAGGAAAACCGAGATCGTGTAGAGCAGGATCGTGCCCAGGAACGGCAGACCGAAACCGTAGTTCACCTGCAGCCAGCCGCTGATCATGGGGCTGAATGCCCAGCCGAAGTTCCAGGACATGCTCACCAGACTGGCAACCGTAGCGCGAGCTGAGGATTCTACCTGTTCCATCACGAAGGTCTGGTATACCGGACTGCTCATATTCATCAACGCCAGGCGGACATAATACGCCGCCGCGCTCATCCAGAACCAGGGTGAATACCCCAGGATAATCAAAAAGGGTATGGAGAGAGCCTGGCTGATCACCACCAGCTGGATTTTGCCCATCCGGTCTGCCAATGGTGGGGCGATCAGCAGCCCGACGCCCATAGCCAGCGAGCCCCAGGCGAACAATCCGCCGATCACCGGGTCGGGCTGGTTGTGTACCACCCTGAAAAACACGTTCATGAAGGGCATGATCAGGCCCGCTCCAATCGATGTGAGCAGCATCGGCAGGATCAGTTTGCTCAAACGTCTCGGATGCCGGTACGCATAGGAAAGCGGGGCGAAAACGCTGCGCTCAGATTTATCAAGCTGTCGGGTGTGCAAGAAGAGCAGCGGGATGACCCCAGCCCCGGCGATGATCGCAATCACCAGCAAGGCACCCGCGTATGCGGTACTGCTGGTCGGCGAGACATCTCTCAGCCCCGACACCCAGGTGGGCAGGTATCCACCGATCCAGTTGCCCACCGATGCCATCGCCATCTGCAGTCCTGCGCTGATGCTGAACAGATACGTGCGTTCTTCTTGACCGCTGTTCTCCATCAAGAATGGCGCCATGGTCACCGCTGCCAGGCTCTGCGCGATCCCGGAAACCACGTTCATGGCATAGAAAACACCCTGATAGGGCCAGAGAACCATGGCAAATACCGACAGGCTGACCAGTGCCCCGGAAAGAACCAGGGATGCCTTGCGCCCGAATATATCCGCCAGATAGCCCATGGGCAGCGCAGCCAGCATCGCCGTCAGACTGCTGATCGTGATCAGTCTGCCCAGCAGTGCTTCATCGAAGCCCAGGCTTAGGACGTAAAAATTGAACAGAAGACGGAATACGCCCAGCGCCGCGCCGGTGATCAACACGCTCAAAAGGTACAGCCGGGCGTTCGGCCTGAATGCTCTGATACGGGCTGCGTATTCCCTGGAGGCGCGATAAATCGATCGGCTGGTGTCCAATCCCCACCCTTACGATTCTTCGTCCGAACCGCTCAGCAAGTATTTTTCCAGGGCATCGCAGGATGCCTGGATGGCCTCCATACGAGAAGCATAGATTTTCTCGCCGCCTGCCTCAAGGCTCACGTGGACCAACCCGGCGAGGCGCATCGCTTTGAGATGGTGGGTGACGGTTGGGGCACGCAGGCGCAGTTTGCGGGAGAGCTGCGCCGGTGTCATCGTTTCCTGGCTCAGGTAATGCAGTATACGCAGGCGTGTCGGGTCTGCCAGCGCCTTCAGCACGCGCAGCAAGGTATCCGGCACCGGCTCTCCCGGCATCAGCGACATCTCTGCCGGTCGCACACCGAACATGAAACCCCAGCTTTGCGGCCCGATTTTGGGAAAGACCACCAACGGTGTGTTCCAGTAACCGGGCACCAATACAATCTCAGAGGCATCATCCAACTCATCAATATGAACGCCTTGCGAAAGCTCGACGAGCAGGTCCAGCAGGGAGAGCCGCTGCGCCAGCTCCTGCGCTCTGGCAAGGCCCTCCCGCAATACCACGGCAATGCGTTTTTCCTCTTCAGCAAAAAAAACATCGTAATAAGCCTGGAGCGAAGATAGATACATCTCGCCAAGCTCGTCAGGCCGCGACCACCAATCCAGGCAGGTAGGGATGTCTTTGGTCTTATGGCCTTTGTCGTGCTCGTGGAGGATAGAGCGGAATATGTCGAGATCTTGCTTATCCCAGGTTCTCCGTTCGACGACCCTGTAGAACATTTCGCCCATGTTTTCCGGCATCTCATATGGATTATGCATTACCAGCGGGCGCTGTTCCGCTGGGATCCGGCGCAGTTCCCACAGTGCCGTGGCTGCGTCTTTAGGTGCCGGCAGTTCTCGGATCCAGTGCATGGGCAGCCATAAGAAATTCTGCATTTCTTCCAGAAATTTCCGCTCATTCGCGGGCAGCCTGGAGCGGACCCCGGCTGCCCACGAAGCGCGCAGACCAAACTCATCCGGATTGTGCAGCACCTCCAGGCTCATGAAAAAATCATAAGCTGTGCCGATATCCCAGGTCAGTGATGGGGAGGCTTTTGCAGAGGCTGGCTTCGCACGTTTTAGCTGTGTTTTCTGGGTCCCGCTCATGCGCATTCCTGCGAAATCTCAGTTCGCTGGGTGGCCGACATCGTTTGTGCGGTGGAGCTCAAATTCTTCATGCGCTGTCCTACTGCAATCAACGATTCGCCAAACTGCAGTAGGAAAGTGTCGGACCAGGATGGACGCACCGGTCGTGATTCCCTGATCGTGCGCTGGAGACGTGTGACTTCGATCAGCCGCTGCTGGTATTCGTGAACGTTGGATAGCTCTTGGTCTTTCATCTGCAACCTCCTTGTGCCAGACAATTGTCTAACTAGACGGTAATCTAACTTAGGCGAATATCTAATTAGATAATAATCTAATACTTTCGGTTTGTCAAGCCCCAATTTCTTCAATCTCCTCGTAAACCTACCCCTATATATCGGCATCCGGCGAAGCAGAAAATATGCTCCGGGGTGCCCTTATCTGTGGATAACTTGTGAAAAACTGTGGATAAATCGCCCTTTCTGGGGAAAACTCGCTCTTTTGTGCTGTTTATAGATTATCCCCCTACCCCTATATATGGGGGTAGGCTTCTGTTGTTACCCAAATAGCCTTTATCTCTTATAAAGCACTCCCAACTCATCAAAGTTGTTCTTTTCTCTCCCGAGTCACCCTGGGGATAAGTTTCATTAATAAAACCGGTCTATATAGACTGCCACCTTATTCTCATCCCCACATCTATGGCATGTAAAGCCCCTTCGCTGTCTTTCTCCACATATCCCCAACCACTACTACGACTACGATTAAATTAATAACAAATATATTTATCCAAAAATAACAAGAATAAGAGCGATTCACCTGAATTGAAAAAACTGGGAAACCAATGGATACAGATCAGGATCTGTATGCTCAGAAAGAATGCTGAAGAAACTGTCTGCAGTCGATATGCGATCTTTTGATCGGGTTACATAGTCGGTGAGAAAAGCAAAGAAAGCTTGGTCGCCTATCTGCTGGCGCAGGTTTTCGAGGAACAAGGCTCCGTTCAGATATACCGCGTCTCGATAAGCGCGGTAGCCCTGCGGATTGTAAATGCTTCCATCGACCCAGCCCTGCGGGTTGTAGTAGTTGATTCGGTACGCCCACCACCAATCCAGTGCCTCTGGGTGCACCTTCTCGTAATAGATCCGCTCGTGGTAAGTGCACAGCGCTTCATCCAACCACGGCTCCAGAGCCTGGTCGTTGCCAACCATACCGTAAAACCATTGGTGAGCGGTCTCGTGAGCGGCGATAGTGATCAGGTATTCGCCGGGCTGCCCCTGGAATAAATTGTAAAAACCGTTGCTCAGGAAATATATCCCGTCGTATTCCATCCCGTCCAGGAAATCTGCCTCTACCACCGAGAGAAGCGGGCGCGGATAGGGCTCGTACATCTCGTTGAGCATTTCCAGTGTCTCAGCGGTAGCCTGGAGGGCTGCCTCTCCGGCGTCTGAATGGAAGGGAAAGGCGTAGCTCAGGATCGTTGTATCCCCAACGGTTGCCGAGAACACCTGGTAATCCCTGCTGGCTGACCAGGCGAAATTGCGCGCTGCCAGATGCTGATAGTGATGCCACTCGCCTTCCACTCGTACCGGAGCGCTGGCAGCGATCTGAAAGGAACCGGTCGCCTGGTCGCCGGATGCCGGCGCGGGCGGTGAACCGTCTAGCTTGATGCTAACTTCGAAATCAGCCAGCTCGTAAACCTGGTGCTCACCAAAGAAACCCGCTTGATGTGCCAGCCAACCCGTCCCTGGAATGTAGGGAGGGACGGTGGGATACCAGTCCACGAAATTGGCCTGCCGGCTGGTATAGCCGAAGGGGATCGGGCGCACCTCCGCCGATGGAACCGGCGAAGGGAGGCGCAGCTCGTAATTAAGCGCCAGTTCCATACTCTCGCCCGGCAGCAGAGGCTCGGGCAAAGGGAAGGCGAGCTGCCCGGATTCAGTCGTGTAGTCGTTGATTGGCTGCCCATCGGCCCAGGAAAGGCTCTTCAGAGTGAATACGCCCGGGTAATATAGCGGGTCAACCATCAAGCGCAGGTCTGAGATTGTTTGCTGCAGGTTGTTCGTGTATCGTATTTGCTCATCGACGAGCAGAAAATGAGCGTCATAGTCTAATACAGCCGTCAGACGATAGAGAGTGCGCGGGGAGACATCTGCCGGGAGCACCAGTGTTGGTGAGGGGGTGAATGTTGAAGCAGGCTCGGTTGCGTTTCCTGGAGTCGGATTCTGCTCTTGTACGGGGGTTTGAGTAAATCCGTTTAGGGGATGTGGTGAGGGTACGCTGGTGACGGATGCGGCGAGCAGCGGCAAGGATGAATCCTGTGCTGTGCATGCCGGCAGCAGCAGAAATGAGACGAACGTACTCAAAAGCAGCCAGGAGGATATTCGCATGACTGGAATCGGATCAGGGTTTATGGCGAAGACTGAGCAGCCGCTGACCAGCTTCGGTCATTGTCTTCTCGCTCTTGGCGAAATTCAGCCGTATATACCTGAACTCCGGTTCGTGGAAAAAATATGAACCCGGGACACCTACAACCCCGACTTCCGCCGCCAGCCAGCGGCAGAATTCGTGGTCGTCATCGAAACCGAACCTGGAGATATCCACCAGCACAAAATAAGCGCCTTGCGGGGGAAAGTAGCTTAAGTTCGCCTGGTCCAGGCTGCTGAGAAAGCTGTCCCTCCGGCGGGTATATTCCGCTTGAAGCTGGGTGTAGTATGAGGCAGGGAAGCGGAGAGCAGCAGCTGCCGCCTCCTGGAGGGGAGCAGGGGCGCACAGGGTCAGGTAATCGTGCAGCTTCCGCACCGCATCCGTGATAAGTGGGGATGCAATCACATATCCTAAACGCCAGCCGGTGATATCGTAAGTTTTGGAAAGCGAGCCGCAAGACAGGGTGCGTTCGAACATGCCGGGCAGGCTGGCAATGTAGGTGTGACGGTGCGGGGCATATACGATGTGCTCGTATACTTCGTCAGTGATCACGAAGGTATCGAACTCCTGTGCCAGACCGGCGATGGTATTCAGTTCCTGCGGGGTAAAGACCTTCCCGCTGGGGTTCGACGGGTTGCACAGGACCAGTGCCTTGGCACCGGAAGCGAAAGCCCGGCGCAGCTCCTGCGGGTCGAAACCGAACTGGGGCGGTTGCAGCGGTACAACCACCGGCTCCGCGCCAGCAAGAGCCATATCTGGAGCGTATGTTTCGTAGTACGGGGAGAATACGATCACCCGGTCACCCGGGTTGCAGACGCTGAGTATGGCGGCTGCCATGGCTTCAGTTCCACCGCAGGTGACGGTGATATGGCGCTCTGCCTCGATATCCATGCCCATGAAAAGGGAGCACTTTTCGGCCAGCGCCTGGCGCAGGGGCAGGGCACCCCAGGGGTCGGCATACTGGTTGAAGCCCCCCCGCAGGGCTCGTTCGGCAGCCGCCAGCAGCTCTTCCGGGGGATTGGAATCCGGGTAGCCGGAAGCCAGGTTGATCGCCCCATGCTTTTCAGCCAGGATATTCATCTGGTTGATGACCGAATCGGCGAAATAGTCCAGACGCTTTGCCGTCGAGGGCATTTCAGCTCACCATCTCTTCCCGCACGCGCCGGTACAGCGTCTCCGCTTTCAACTCGCTTAATGTATAGCAGGGGGCTTCCAGGTGTTCAGCCAGGGTTTGAGCCAGACCCTGGTCGAATGCGGCGTGCTCCATGTTGATCACCACACTGCGGATTTCGTCTTCAGAGATCTGCTCGGCGATGCGGTGAGACTCCTCCTGAGGCGGCAAATTGCTCATGGCGACGTTTCCCGCTCCATCGGTCAGCAAAATGATCAGAGGCATCACATCGGGATGTACGATGCGTTCTTTCTGCACAATCTGGTGTGCCAGGAATAAACCTGCCGAGAGGGGGGTCTTACCGCCAACGGGAATGTCTGCCAGAGCACGCTGGGCAAGCTGGATGGAATTGGTTGGGGTCAGAACCAGGGTAGCACGGTCCTTCTGGAAGACGATCAGCCCCACCCGGTCGCGGCGCTGATAGGCGTCGGTCAGGAGTGAGAGGATGGCGCCCTTGGTGGCGGCCATCCGTTCGGCAACCGCCATCGACCAGGATGCATCCACCACGAACAGCACCAGATTGGCGGCTTTCTTCACGCGCACTTTCCTCTGGTAGTCGTTGGAGCGGATGGCAAAAGCGACGCGTTTGCGCTGCTCGCTGCGCTGTTTCTGGAAAGGAGCAGCAGCGCGCAGGGTGGCGTCGAAAGCCAGGTCGTCGGCTTTCCCCGGCGATGGGCGCGCCTGCACGTACCGGCCGCGCTTGCGGTCTGTGCGGGTGCGCGACCGCCGCCCACCATGACGGCGGGTCATTCTATCCAGTGGGTTTTCAATCTTACGGGGGACGAAGGGTTGGCCAATTTTTACATTCTCGCCGCCTTCCCACCAGTTAGCTGTGCCAGTGTCGAAAACTTGCTGGCTGGAAGGTTCAGAAGGCTGCGGGCTAGAGGTCTCTTCTCGTATCTCCTGGCTTACGGCTTTTTTTTTTCGTAGCTCTCCGCCCGCTGTTCATCGGGCAGCATCTCCGGATCTCCGCTGCCGGATGTTGCCCCTTGGAGCTCTTCGATGCGCTCCTGCAGGTCCTCCATGCTGATCTCGGCCTGGTAGAATGGGCCGCGTTTTATGCGGTGAGGCAGTGCCAGCTCGGCTGCCAGGGCGATATCCCGGTCGGTTATCGAATTGCGACCCTCGAAGGCGGCGTGTGCCCTGGCAGTCTTCAAGATGACCAGGTCTGCACGGTGCCCGTCGACATTCAATGATGAGCTCAAGGCAGCAATTGACAGCAGATCGCGGCGGTTGTAATCCACATTCTCGATCAAAGTACGGGCGCGCTCGATGTTATGTGAGATTTCTTCCTCTTTCGGCAGCCACTCCTGGCGGAAATCGTCCGCAGCGCTCTCAAACGCCAGATTGCGTTCGATGATCATCACCCGTTCCCGGGCGTCGCGGATACCGTGAATGTCCACTGACAGGGCGAAGCGGTCCAGCAGCTGGGGTCGCAGGTCGCCCTCCTCCGGGTTCATCGTGCCCACCAAGATGAAGCGCGCCGGGTGAGAGAATGAGATGCCCTCTCTCTCGACGATATTCATCCCCATAGCAGCCGAATCCAGGAGCAGGTCAACAACGTGATCGTCGAGCAGGTTTACCTCATCGATGTACAGCAGACCGCGGTTGGCGGAAGCCAATACTCCGGGCTCGAAATGGCGCTCACCCTTTTGAATGGCTTTTTCGATATCCAGTGTGCCGACCACGCGATCTTCGGTAGCAGACACGGGCAGGTTGACGAAGGGTGTGGTGCGCAGTTCGACCGGCAGAGACTCGTGGTTGGCGACTCGCTCGCGGCAATCGGTGCACCAGGTTGTCGGGCGGTCGGGGTCGCAGCCGAAGCGGCAGTCGGCGACCACAGCCACCCGGGGCAAGAGGGCAGCCAGGGCGCGCGCCGCAGTGGACTTGGCTGTGCCGCGCTCCCCGCGGATAAGAACGCCCCCAATCCGAGGGTCTACCGCGTTCAATACCAGGGCGCGTTTCATACGTTCCTGTCCGACAATAGCAGTAAATGGATAAATCGGCGGCATTTTGGCTCTCGCCGTCACATTATAATCGAGTCTCAATCTTTTCACAAAGGTTGCCAAGTTTGTGTATCCGCTTTATAATGTGCCCCACATCTTAATTAACCTGGAGCAAGTATTTTTATGGATCAACAAGAAGTCAGTAGTGGGCAGGGGGAGGAACCTGAAAGCAAGCAGTTGAATGGAGAAAAAGCTGAACTCAAGGCAGCCCCAGAAACTGCATCGATGGAAACCCTCTTAGAAGAAGAGGGTCTGGGGTTGGATTTTCCCAAACAAGGCGAAATCCGCACTGGTGTGATTGCCACGATCGGTGAGAACGAGATACTGGTCAGTGTCGGCACGAAATCGGAAGGGGTGCTTTCCGGCAGAGAGTTGGAGCAGATACCAGACGAGGAACGCGAGGTTTTCGAAGTCGGTCTTGAAATACCGGTATATGTACTGACACCGGAAGATTCGAATGGGAATGTCGTCCTCTCCTACAGCCGCGCGCGTGAGGAGAAAGATTGGGAAAAAGCTGAAGAGCTGCTATCGTCTTCGATGAACTTCGAAAGCAAGATCATCGGGTTCAATAAAGGCGGCCTGCTGGTCCCACTGGGGCGTTTACGCGGCTTTGTCCCCGCTTCACAGGTAAGCCTGGTCAGGCGGGCGTCGGTTACCGGCGACACACCCGACCAGCGCTGGGGCAAGATGGTGGGCGAGGATATTAAAGTGCGTGTGATCGAAGTGGATCGCGAGCGCCGCCGCCTGATCCTATCCGAGAAAGCAGCCCTTCAGGAGACGCGCGAGACGCTGAAGGACCGGCTGCTGGAAGATTTGAACGAGGGTGATGTGCGCACTGGTCGGGTGACCAGCGTAGCTGACTTTGGTGCCTTCGTCAACATCGACGGTGCTGACGGGCTGGTTCACCTTTCTGAGATCTCCTGGGAGCGCATCAATCACCCCAATGAGGTGCTCAAGGTCGGTCAGGAAGTTGACGTGAAAGTGATCAGCATCGATCATGAGCGCAAGAGGATCGGTCTGTCGATCCGCCAGCTGCTGCCTGATCCCTGGTTAAAGCAGGTCGAGTATCTCAAAGAAGGTCAGTTGATCGAAGCCAAGGTGACGCACCTTACCAAGTTTGGAGCCTTTGCCCGGTTGGATGAAAATCTGGAAGGCCTGATCCATGTCTCTGAGCTGAGCGAGCATCGCATCAACCATCCGAAAGAGGTGGTTCAGGAGGGCGATGTTGTCACTCTGAGGGTGATCAAAATCGACCCAGAGCGGCGCCGCATCGGTTTGAGCCTGCGAAAAGTGGACTCGGCCGCCTACTCTGACCTCGACTGGAAGATGGCGCTTGCTGAAGAAGTGGTTGAAGTGCAGGAAGCAAAGGACAGCGGCGAGCTACCAGAAGAGGTGGAGACCCCAGTCGAAGAGATGGCAGCCGTTGAAGCTGAAGATGCGGCTCCCAGCGAAGAAGCTGTCGCTGAAGTAGAATCGGCTGAGGCTGGTGAAGAAGCTCCTGTCGAAGAAGATATCATCGCAGAAGTCGTCGCAGAGGTAGAGGTAATCGAGGAAATCCAGGCGGATGAGCCTGAAGAAGCCCTCCAGGAAGAAGAAGCTCCTGTCGAAGACGATGTCATCGCAGAGATCGTCGCAGAGGCAGAGGTAATCGAGGAAATCCAGGCGGATGAGCCTGAGGAAGCCCTCCAGGAAGAAGAAGCTCCTGTCGAAGACGATGTCATCGCAGAGATCGTCGCAGAGGCAGAAGTGATCGAGGAAATCCAGGCGGATGAACCTGAGGAAGCCCTCCAGGAAGAAGAAGCTACCGTCGAGGAAGAGATCGTCGCAGAGGCAGAAGTGATCGAGGAAATCCAGGCGGATGAGCCTGCGGAAGCCCTCCAAGACGAGGAAGTCGTGGTGGCTGAGCTGGCTGAGCTGGATGAGATCGAGGCCGACGACGAAGAAGCCATTGAGTCATTAGAAGAGACTGAGGTCAGCGCTGAGCCTGAAGTATTCGTCCCAGAAGAAGACGAGGTGAAGGCCGAATAACGATAATTCAAGGCTGTCTGCAGATGTAAATCGATGAGCGCACCTGATTCAGGTGCGCTTTTGGTAACATAAGAAAAGTATTAACCTTGCCCTCTTGGATATAAAAACCATATCAAGCCGTTATAATCTCTGGTAGAATCCAATTGGACAAAAAGTCTCATAATCGATTCGAGCGCAATTTCCTCGATAGTATTACCGTTTTTCATTAGGAGGTATGCCTTGGCTGGCATGGAACGATTTACACAGCGTGCGCGCAGAGTGTTGAGCCTGGCTCACCAGGAAGCCGAACGAATGCGCAACAATTATATTGGAACAGAGCACCTGCTTCTGGGTTTGATCCGTGAAGAAGGTGGGGTTGCCGGCCGTGTGCTGCGTGAACTGGGGTTAGAAATAGAACGGGTCCAGGAGATGGTGGAGCGCATGACCGGTACAGGTCAGTACCGGGGAGGCAAGCTCGATCTTTCACCTGGCACGCAGCAGGTATTAGAGTTTGCCGTTGAAGAAGCCCGCCGGATGGGGCACCATTATATTGGTACAGAGCACCTGTTATTGGGTTTAGTACGCCTGGGTGAGGGAGTAGCGCTGGATGTGCTGCGCAAAATGGGGGTCACCCCCGAGCAGATCCGCCGCCAGACCCGCCGTGTGCTGCAGGAAAGCAGTGCCTCCAGGCGCACCAGCACGGCCGGTGGCGAGCAAAAATCTTCCCGGCAGGAACAGCAGAAAGCAAAGACACCGATGGTGGACCAGCTTGCCACAGACCTGACCGGGCTGGCAGAAGAAGAGAAGCTCGATCCGGTGATCGGGCGGCAGATGGAAATCGAGCGGGTCATCCAGATATTGGCTCGCCGGACCAAGAACAACCCGGCCCTGATCGGTGAGCCGGGAGTAGGCAAGACAGCAATCGTAGAAGGGCTGGCACAACGCATCACAGATGCGGATGTCCCGGCCCCATTGTTGGGCAAGCGCGTGCTGCAGCTTGACGTTGGCTCGCTGGTTGCCGGGACGATGTACCGGGGGCAGTTCGAGGAGCGCCTGAAGCGGGTGATCGATGAGCTGAAAGCCTCCGGAGCGATTTTGTTTATCGATGAAGTACACATGTTGGTCGGTGCTGGAGCGGCAGGCTCCTCAGTGGATGCCGCCAATATCCTGAAGCCAGCGCTCTCACGCGGTGAACTGCAGGTGATCGGTGCGACCACCATGGACGAGTACCGTAAGCATATCGAGAGCGACGCGGCTCTGGAAAGGCGCTTCCAGCCGATAATGGTCGAAGAGCCAACCGAGGAAGAGGCCATTGAGATCCTGCGCGGTGTGCGCGGAGCCTATGAAGAACACCATCGCTTGTCTATAGCTGATGAGGCGCTTGATGCCGCGGTTCGATTATCGGCACGATATGTCACAGAACGCTTCCTACCGGACAAGGCGATTGACTTGATCGATGAATCTTCCTCCCGGGTGCGCATGTATAAAAGCGATGCGGCAAAAACAGCCAAAGATGTGATGACACAGCTGCGCGAAGCACGCCAGAATCATGCCCTGGCTTTGGAAGATAACCGCTACGACGATGCCCAGGATTACCTGGAGCGCCAGGAAGAGCTGGAGCGGCAGCTCGAGCGCCTGCGCACCGGCTGGGACCGGGCTAACAGCCCGGTGGTCTCTGCCAACGATATCGCCGAAATGGTCTCGATGTGGACCGGCGTTCCGGTGATGCAGATCGCTCAGGAAGAGTCGCAGCGCCTGCTGCAGATGGAAGAAGAGCTGCACCAGCAGATCATCGGCCAGGAAGAGGCCATCCAGGCCATTTCCAAAGCCGTGCGCCGGGCGCGTGCCGGGCTCAAAGACCCGCGCCGCCCGATTGGCTCCTTTATCTTCCTTGGCCCGACCGGGGTCGGGAAGACCGAGTTGACCAAAGCCATGGCGCGCTTCCTGTTCGGCAGCGAGGATGCCCTGATCCAGCTTGACATGTCCGAGTTTATGGAGCGCCATTCGGTCAGCCGTCTGGTTGGTGCCCCTCCGGGATACGTGGGCTACGAAGAATCCGGTCAGCTGACCGAAGCACTGCGCCGCAGACCTTACTCGATCGTTGTCTTTGACGAGGTCGAGAAAGCTCATCCCGAAGCCCATAACATGCTGCTGCAGATCATGGAAGAGGGTCATCTCTCGGATGCGCGCGGCCGCAAGGTGGATTTCCGCAATGCGATCATCGTGATGACCTCCAACGTCGGAGCGGATATGATCAAGCGCCAGACCTCGATCGGCTTTGCCCTGAAGAAGGACGAAGAGACCGAGGAGCGCCTGGCATACGATGAGATGCGCAAGAAGCTGCTCGACTCGCTCAAGCGGGTCTTCCGCCCCGAGTTTATCAACCGCCTGGATTCGGTGATTGTCTTCCGCTCGCTGAACAAAGAGGATATCCAGCAGATCGTACAACTCGAGCTGGATAAGGTTGCGAAGAGGTTAGAGGAACACGAGATCAACCTTACCGCCACACCGGCAGCCCTGGAGATGCTGGCTGAGCTGGGTTATGATCCGGATATGGGTGCCCGTCCGCTGCGGCGTGTAATCCAGCAGAAGGTCGAAGACCGGCTGTCGGATGCCCTGCTGAGCGGCGAGTTCGAAGATGGCGATGCGATCCTCGTGGATCTGGTGGAGGATGAAATCGTCCTCCAACCCGGGGAAAAGGAGTTGGCTGCTCCGCAGGAGGCTGTACCCGCGGCCTGACGCTGCACCGATAATAGAGATTTGAGAGCCCGTTTTCGTAGTGAGAACGGGCTCTTTTATTTTACACAAAATTGACAGGCTAATGCTCCGCATGTTACACTCGCAAAGAAGTAGGTCAATTTGCCAAATTGACCTACGTTGTGACATTATGAACATAAAGACAAATTCTTTTTTGACCTTACTAGAATCATCCAGCGTCCCGCTGCTCGGCGATGGGGCGATGGGCACGCTGCTCAACGCCCGCGGGGTGAGCTTTGATGAATGCTTCGATGGCCTCAATCTCAGCCAACCCGCCCTTGTGGCAGAGATCCACCGAGCCTATATCGACGCCGGGGCGCAGGTCATCCAGACCAACACCTTCGGTGCCAACCGCTTCAAGCTGGCAGCCCATGGGCTGGAGGAGAAGATCGGCGAGATCAACCGCGCCGGCGTTGAGCTGGTGCGTCGGGTAGCTGCGGCTTCTTACAAAGATGTGCTCGTCGCCGGTGATGTCGGCCCGCTGGGCGTGCGGCTGGCCCCCTTTGGCCGCGTTCAGCCCGAGGGAGCCCGAGCAGCCTTTGCCGAGCAGATCGCGGCTCTGGCGGAAGCCGGTGCCGACCTGATCCTCATCGAAACCTTTATCGACCTGGTCGAGATCCGCGAGGCGGTCTCGGCTGCCCGGCAGGTTTGCGATCTGCCGGTGCTGGCTTCGATGACCTTCACCCGGGATGACCTGACCCTGCTCGGCGAGCCACCTGCCAGGGTCGCCCGCCTGCTCTGGGAGAGTGGTGCCGACGTGATCGGGGTGAACTGTTCGGGCGGTCCGGCTCAGATCTGGCGCATCCTGCGGCAGATGCGACAGGCACTGCCGCCCCCGGAGTCCGGGCGCAGGGCGTACTTTTCCGTCATGCCCAACGCCGGCTGGCCGGAGCAGGTGGGCGGGCGCATTATGTACCCTGCCAACCCGGATTATTTCGGCGAGTATGCTCTGGCATTCTGTGAAGCTGGTGCCAGCCTGATCGGTGGCTGCTGTGGGACCACCCCTCAGCATATCGCTGCCATGCGCCTGGCACTGGAGCAGGCTGGCACCGGCTGCGCGCCGAGCGTCGCCGAGCTGGCGCTGCCTGTGGAGCGCGAAGATGGCATGGCAGCTCCCGAACACCCTTCGCAGCTGGCGCAGAAGCTCTCCGCCAAGAAGTTTGTGGTATCGGTGGAGATGGACCCCCCGCGCGGGCTTTCGGCGCACAAGCTGATTGCAGGTGCAAGCTTGTTGGAAGAAGCGGGAGCGGATGTGATCAACGTTGCCGACAGCCCTATGGCGCGCATGCGCATGAGCCCCTGGGCGGTATGCGACCTGGTGCAGCGCAAGGTGGGAGTGGAGACCACCCTGCACTTCCCCACCCGCGGCCGCAACTTGCTGCGCGTGCAGGGCGACCTGCTGGCGGCGCATGCCCTGGGCATCCGCAATGTTTTCGTGGTGATGGGCGACCCTACATCGATCGGCGATTACCCAGAGGCGATGGATGATTACGACCTGGTGCCATCAGGGCTGATCAGGCTGATCAAGCAGAATTTTAACCTTGGCGTGGACCACGCCGGTGTGGATATCGGGCAGCCGACTTCATTTTTCGTGGGCTGCGCTCTGAACCTTGCCCCGCAGGACATCTCGCGCGAGATCAAGAACCTACAGCGCAAAATCGAGGCCGGAGCGGATTTCCTGCTCACCCAGCCGGTTTACCAGCCCGAGCAGGCGCAGGCTTTCTGGGAGCAGTACACCGGGCTGCATGGGCAACTCCCCATACCGGTGCTGGTTGGGGTGCTGCCGCTGTTCAGCGCCCGGCATGCTTCCTTCCTGCATAACGAAGTGCCCGGGATCAGCATCCCGGGGACGATTCGCGAGCGCATGCAGGCCGCGGGAGATGACGCCCCCTGGGAAGGGGTGCGCATCTCGCTTGAGCTAATCGAGCAGATGCGGTCCTGGTTAGCGGGGATCTATCTGATGCCCCAGTTCGGTCGCTACGATCTGGCTGCTGAGATCGTGGAGGCTGCCGGTAAGAGTTAAATTCAACTCCTCAGTTTAGCCTCGAGTTCCTGCTCCAGGCGGCGTACGATAAGCTGGCGCATCCTGGCGACCTCGGCGTCGGTCAGGGTGCGGTCGGGTGCCTGGTAGGTCAGGCTGTATGCCAGGCTCTTCTTGCCTGTACCGACCTGCTCTCCACGGTAGACATCGAACAGGCGCAGGTCGACCAGCATAACACCGCCGGCATCTTGTATCGTGTCCGCCACAGTTTCGGCAGGCAGCTCCTCGTCCACCACGACCGCCAGGTCCTCCAGCACCGGGGGGAAGGTGGGCACCGGCAGGACATCGTAGCGCGGCGGTACATCTTCGAGGATGGCTTCCAGATTGAAATCGCCAGCCAGGAGCGGCCATTCCGGCAGCTCGTAATTCTCGCGCACCAGGGGATGCAGTTCGCCGATCACACCCACCTGGCGCCCGCCGGCCAGCACCCTGGCGCACTTTCCGGGGTGGAAAGCAGGGTGCTGCGCAGGCTCGTAGCGTACACCCATTACCTTCATCCCTGCCAGCATTTCGCTGACGACCCCTTTCATGTCGTAGAAGTCCACCGGTGCTTTATCTCCCGCCTGCCAGCCAGGCTGGTGGCGCGCGCCGGTCAGCACGACCGCCAGGCGTGCCTGCTCCTCGGGGAGCTCATCCTCCTCAGAACCCAGAAAGACCGGGCTGATCTCGAACAGCGCCATAGAATCTCGAAAACGTGCGTTGCGCTCGACCACCTCCAACAGGCTGGACAACAGGTCCTGACGCAGCACGTTGCGGTCGCTGACGATCGGGTTGGCGATGCGCACGTAAGGGTGATCGCTGGGGGGCGTGCCGGGCTGCAAGCGGCGCGCTTCGCGCTCCGGAGAGGTCATGCGGTAAGTTATCACCTCCTGCAAACCCAGCTCGACCAGCAAGCTGCGCAGCCGCTCCTCATGCTCCATCTTCCGGTCGCTGTACTGCGGGG
Organism: Chloroflexota bacterium; assembly: GCA_032124675.1. GTDB lineage: Bacteria > Chloroflexota > Anaerolineae > Anaerolineales > UBA4823 > JAQBDA01. The sequence continues at coordinate 11,275 of JAQBDA010000393.1, read as the reverse complement.
GCAGGCTGTCGCTGAGGCGCGTCTCCGGGATGCGATCGTAGCCGTAGATGCGGGCGATCTCCTCCATCAGGTCGGCAGCCCCGGTGATGCCCGTGCCGATATCCAGGCGGTGCGATGGGGTGGTGGCGTGGATGGAGTTTCCTTCTTCGCGGACATCGAATTCGAGCCGCTGCAGGATGTCCGCCATCTCTGCCACGCTGAGCTGGATGCCCAGCCAGCGCTGTGCGTCTGCCGGGGTGATCTCCACGGTGGGGTCCCCAGGCGGCAGGGGGTAGCTGTCCACCAGGCCTTGATCGACCACGCCGCCGGCCCACTGGTGCATCAGCTCCAGGCCGCGCCGCACCCCAAGCTCGGCCACTGCCGGGTGCACCCCTCGTGAGAAGCGATAGGCAGCCTCCGAGCTCATCCGCTGGCTGGTGAGCGTCTTGCGGATGTTGATATAGTTCCAGGCAGCCCCCTCCAGGAGCACGTTGCGGGTGCCTGCGTTGACCTCGGACTCCGCACCGCCCATTACGCCGCCGATCGAGAGCGCCCCGGCTGTGTCGCAAACCAGCACCGTGAAATCATCCAGGATGCGCTCCACATCGTCCAGGGTTGTCAGGCGTTCGCCGGATCGCGCTGTGCGCGTGATGATGGTGGGCGCCTGCCCGCCTGCCCGCTGCACCAGCACATCGTAGTCGAAGGCGTGCAGCGGCTCGCCGACTTCCAGCATGGCATAGTTGGTGGCATCCACGATGTTGTTGATCGGGCGCACGCCGCACAGCCGCAGGCGGCGCTGCATCTGATACGGGCTGGGTCTTATCTCGATATCGCGGATCAGGCCCAGAACGAAGCGCGGGTTCAGCTCAGGCTGCTGGATCTGGATCGACACTGCGCCGGCGACGTCTGGTCCCTCTGCCAGCACCTGGAAGGTTGGCTTGCGCAGCGGCTGATTCGTCAGGGCAGCCACCTCCCGGGCGACTCCCAGGATATTCGCATTGCGGGCGATGTTGGGCGTGATGGAGACATCCAGCACGGCATCGCCCATGTAGTCCGCCAGCGGTGCGCCGACCGGTGCGTCGTCGTCCAGGATGATGATGCCCTCGTGCTCCTCCGATATGCCCAGCTCTTTTTCCGAGCAGGCCATCGAATACGATTCCACGCCGCGGATTACGGCGCGCTTCAGGGTGGTCAATACCTGCCCGGGCTGGTGACCGTCGAAGATCTGGGCGCCTTCCTTTGCATACGCCACCTTGAGCGGTTTACCCAACGCGCCCAGTCCTTTGTACTGGAACAGGTTTGGCGCCCCGGTGAGCACAATATGCTCGCTCTGGCCGTCGTCCAGACGGGTCAGCACCAGCCGGTCGGCGTTCGGGTGCGGCATCACTTCCAGGATCGCCCCGACCACGATCTTCTCCGGGTCCCAGGCAAGCCCGGAGATTTTGGTCTCCGGTCGCAGGTGACTGCCGGAACGACCTTCGATCAGCCTCTCGGGCATAGGCAGCCCGGCGTAGATGATCTCCTCCACCTCCAGACCAGCCAGGGTCATGCGGCGGGCCAGCTCTTCGATGGGGAGGCTGATATCGACGTATTCTTTTAACCAGGTAATTGGGACTTTCATAGTGATATCCTTAACATAATAATTGAGAAGAGAGATCCGAGAATAGAGAGTAGAGAATGGAGACCTGACTGAACACGTTATTCAGGCTCTGGTGGATCATCTCCATAATTGGAATATTCCGGATGATTTTCCCTAACATAGGCAGGTGCGCCTGGATCACCGGCTCCTACCCGGCTGCGCTTGAGGTAGGCGATATAGCCGTTGATCAGGCGGACCAATTCGTTCCCTTGCTTTGCCAAGGGCTCAAAAAGCTCGGAAGGTATATATTCCAGATCGTGGGCTAAAACCAGATGGCTGAGCAGTTCTTCCAACGAGCCGCGAGCCATATAGCAGAAGCGTATATTTTCTTGATAGTAATAGCGACCATATCCCTCTGCGATATTTGCCGGGATGGACTGAGCAGAACGCCGCATCTGTTGATTTAATCCCCACTTCTCTTCAGGGGGAAGCAATGGAAGCACTTCTAGATATATTTTGACCGCGAAGCTTTCCGATTTCTTCCACGTTTCCAACCTTTCTAAACCATCTATTCCCATCCGCATACCTCACAAGCACATTATTGTATAACCTGCTCTCTATTCACTATTCTCTGCTTTCAAGCCTCAAAATTGCTCCAAAAACCTCAAATCATTCGCCCAGAAATAGCGGATGTCTTCGATGCGGTGGCGCAGCATGGTCAGGCGCTCGGGTCCCATGCCGAAGGCGAAGCCGGTGTAGCGCGCTGGGTCGTAGCCGCCGTTCTGCAGAACGACCGGATGCACCATGCCGCAGCCCATGATCTCCAGCCAGCCGGTGTATTTGCACACCGGACAGCCTTCTCCGCCGCACAGGAAGCATTCGAAATCCACCTCCGCGCTGGGCTCGGTGAATGGGAAGTGGTGTGCGCGGAAGCGCGTCCGCAGCCGTTGGTCGAATAGCCGCCGCCCGAAGTCGCTGATCGTGCCCTTCAGATCGCCGAAGGTGATGTGCTCGCCGACCGCCAGCCCTTCTACCTGGGTGAACTGGATTTCGGAGCGGGCGCTGATCTGCTCGTAGCGGTAGCACATGCCGGGCAGGATGATGCGCACCGGGGGCGGATTCTGCGGGTCGAGAGCGGCGAACTGGCGCATGGCGCGGATCTGACCCGGCGAGGTGTGCGTGCGCAGCAAGACCGGGTTGTCGCCGCGCTGTGTGCCGGTATCGATGTAGTAGGAGTCCTGCATGTCACGCGCCGGGTGGTTGGGGGGGAAGTTCAGCAGCTGGAAGTTCAGCTCATCCGTCTCGACCTCCCGCGAGCGGTAGATCTGGAAGCCCATCTCGGCAAAGATGCGGTAGATCTCGCGCAGTGTCTGCGTGGATGGGTGCAGGCGGCCGCGCCGCACCGGTCGCCCGGGCAGGCTGACATCAAGGCGCTCGGTACCCAGGGCGCGCAGCAAGGAGGCTTGCTGCAGTGCCGCGTGCTGCTCAGCCAGCGCTTCTTCCAGTGCCCGCTTCACCTGGTTAGCGCCGCGCCCGATAGCCGGTCTAGCCTCTTTCGGCAGCTGACCCAGCCGGTCGAACACCCCCATCAGCTGGGAGCTGCGCCCCAAATAGGTCACCCGCCAGCTCTCCAACTGAGCCTCGTCCCCGACCTGCGCCAGCTCAGCCAGCGCAGTTTGTTCGATCTTTTCCAACTCTTCTAACATGCGCACCTCCAAAACTCGAGCGAGAAGCACTTACCACTCTCGCTTCACGATTCTCTCTTCTCTAAAAACAAAATTCCCGCCCCACAAAGGGACGGGAAGAAAATCCCGCGGTACCACCCTGATTGATCGCTGCTGGGTTTATATTGCAGCGACCCGCTCAACAGCCAGCACGATGATATGCCGGCCTCCCGTTAACGCCGGGATGACGTCCCTGGCTAATAGAACATGGCACCTGGCACTGGAACACGGCGATCCGAAGGATCGATGCACGTCCTTTCACCCAGTCAGCTCGGGAGTGAAATTCGGCCAGTTTCCACCGGGCGGGGGTTCCAGTCTGTGCCCCGGCCTCCCTGGCGGTGTTCGTGATCTGGCTTACTTGGCTCCGTCGTAGCTTTGTATATGTGAAGATTGTTCTCTATTATCTGCAAAAAGCAGGATCTGTCAAGCAGACGTTGTAATGTGGGGGCGCAAAAGAGTTGTTGGATCATAGAACTCGCCATACATTCGACCGCCGACTATTGAAAATGGTGCGTTCATCGAATGCATCCTACTCACTCAACTCAACCTGCGCGTTCTTCAATACATCCCGGTATCGGGGCTTCCGGGTCGGCGAGCAGTTGCTCCAGCCGCGGGTGCCGGGCATATACCCCCCAATATTGGGGCGGGAGCATCCGCGCGATGCGGCACATGATCTCATCCGTGCTGCGCTGCAGGCAGGCTTCGCGGTCCCGGCGGTCGATGGGCGGCAGCCTGAACGGCTCGCCGAACCGCACCTCGATCTGGGGACGGCGCAGGCGGAAAAGCTGTGCGAAGGCGGTCTCGGTGCCGCTGATCGCCGCCGGCAGGACGGGCACATCCGCTTTATCGGCCAGGTAAGCCACCCCGGTCTTGGCTGGGATCAGCGCCCCGGTATGGCTGCGGGTGCCCTCCGGGGCAACGCCCAGCAGCCCACCGCCCTGCAGGTGGGCGCGGGCCAGACGCAGGGCATGGATATCCGCCACCTGGCGGTTGATCCATATCCCGCCCACCGCATTGACCACCAGTCTGAACAGCGGGTTGCCCCGGTAGCTGTCCGCCACCAGCGCAGAAGCGTCATTACGCCCCACCAGGTAATAGATCAGCGGCGGGTCGACCCGGCTCAGATGGTTGATCGCCATCAGGATGCCGCCCCGGCGGGGCACGTTTTCCAACCCCGAGACGTTCACCCTCGAGAGCAGCCTGAAGATGAGCCAGATTATCCAGCGGATGGCGCTGCGGATCACATTTGCCCTCCTGCCAACTGCATCGTAGGTATTTCAGAAATTACGCAGTGATTTCCCCTGAACTGCGTAACTTCTATATGTATTATAATCGGCGCAATGGATGACGGGTATTACCGCTTTCGCAAAGCGCTGGCATGGATCACCGCGCTGCTGCTCCTTTTCCTCTTAACTGCCTGCAATGGGGGGACTCCTTCACCCACAGCTTTCGCTCCGCAGCCAACCAGCGTGCAGCCCACCCGCACGTTGACTCCTTTCCAGCCATCTCTGACACCTCAACCGCTGGCTGCCCGGGTGAACGGTGAGACAATCAGCCTGGACGAGTTCCACGCCGAGCTGGCCCGCTACCAGATCGCAGTTGGCACGCAACTGGCAACTGAAGATGAGCAGCGGGTGATCCAGGATATGGTTGACCGGCTTCTGCTGGCGCAGGAAGCCGCCGAAGCGGGATACTCCGCGGATGATGCGGCGGTGCAGATCCGGTTGGACGAGCTGGCGACCCGGCTGGGGAACGACCAGGCGCTGGTCGACTGGATGGCGCGCCACGGGTATACGGAAGAGAGCTTTCGCCGCGATCTGGCGCTTTCGATGGCAGCTACCTGGACGCGCGATCAGATTGCAGCAGGGGTGCCGGCGGCTGTAGAGCAGGTACATGCCCGCCAGATTCTGCTATATAATTCTGAGGATGCAGCCGAAGTCCTCGCACAGCTTTCCTCAGGCGCCGATTTTGCTGCTCTGGCGGCAGAATATGACCCTGTCGGCAAAGGAGACTTGGGATGGTTCCCACGGGGCTATCTGTTAGAACCGGAGCTGGAGAAAGCAGCCTTTGAGCTGCAGCCTGGAGAGCTGAGCGGTATCATAGAAACCGGCATTGGCTTCCATCTCCTGCAGATGGTCGAGCGGGAGACGGCAAGGACCCTTGAGCAAGACGCCCGGCTGGCGCTGCAAATGCAGGCCGTGCAGGACTGGCTCTTAGATCGTCAGGACGCGAGCGACATCGAGATCCTGCTGCCGTAAGTCACCGAAAATTGGGAGAGAAAAAATGGATAGCTTCGACTATCAAGACTATACCCAACCGAGTAGAAATGTCTCAAATCTGGTGTGGAACGCGCTCACGGTGCTGGTCTTGTTTTCTGTTCTATGTGTAGGTTTGGGATTCCTGATGATCTTCATCAACCCTTACTCATCCTTCAACCCGTTCCCGCCTCCCACCTTGCCTCCCACGCTCGCCTTCCCAACGGTTACCTCCACACCGCGCAGTGTCCTACCTGCAACCTGGACACCTATGCCTACCGATGAGCCTACGACCACCTTTACCCCCCGCCCAACTTCAACATCAATACCGACCGAGACCCCTTTCAGCCTGTTTACAGCCACCAGCACCCCGGAAATTTCGCCGACGCCGGTATTGGGGATGCCGTATGATGTCGCGCCCGGCAGCCCGGTAGCCATCTCCAGCGCCACATTTCACCCCGAAGCAGGCTGCAGCTGGATGGGGGTGGGGGGTCAGGTCCTGGATTTGAGCGGCGCGCCGGTCTCGACCGGGGTGGTGATCCAGCTCAGCGGCGTGTACGGAGGGCAGTTCGTCGAGAAAACCAGCCTGACAGGCATCGCACCCCAGTATGGACCGGCTGGATACGAGTTCTACCTGGGTGGCACACCGACTGCCTCCAACGAGACCCTGTGGGTGCAGCTGCTCGACCAGGCAGGAGCGCCTCTCTCAAGTAAGATTTATTTCCAGACTTACGATGATTGTGAGCGGAACCTGGTATTTATAAACTTCAAGCAAGTGCGTTAACTTGCCCAAGTCAGGTGATCTGACAAGATCACCTGATGGCCCAAGTGCGTTGACCGGGGATATCCCGGATCAGCTTTCTCCGCTGATCTCCATCCATAGCGATTTCGTCATCAGGGCATCATCCATCAAATAGATATCAGGGCTTTCACAAAGGATTCGACCCTGACAGCCCAAATCCATAAGTGCGGTTAGTATCGCTCTCAAGTCCAGATCGGAATCATCCAGGGGGAGATGCTCCTTTTCGCCCTTGGGGGTGTATTCGATCCCTGAGATATGGCAGTGTAAATTCTTGAGCGATCCCTCCCCCAGGGCTTTTCCGTAGGATTCCAGCACCGTCGCCCATTCGTCATAGCTGTTTATAGAACCATCCCCGCTGCGGGCGTGTAAATGGGCGAAGTCCAGGCATGGCTCGACCCCATTGATCTCCCGGCTCATCACCAGGGTATCCTCCAGAGAGCCAAGCATGGCAGATTTGCCCATTACCTCCGGGCGCAGGGTGACCGGGTTTCCGGCACTGCGCAGCTCCTCCAGGCAGCTCTGCAGGCGGGGGATGGCGACCGGCAGCACCTCTTCCGGAGGGCGCTCGAAGTATGAGCCGGGGTGGAAGATGATATCGGTCGCGCCGGCCAGGTTTCCATAATGGGCCGCATCCATTAACCGCTGGCGTGAATTCGGCCACTCATCATCGGTTGCGTTCAGGTTGAAGTAGTAAGGCGCGTGCACACTGATGGCGACATCATTCTCCTGGGCAGTCTGCTGGATCAGGGCGCAGGTTTCAGGGGACACGCGCACGGAGCGCACCCACCCGAGCTCGAAACCCAGCAGTCCCAGCTCTGCCAGGTGCATGACCGCGCCCACGCTGCCGCCAGGTTTCTTGGGGGTGGATTTTGGCGAGCCAACGGTGCCGAAACGGAAAGATAACGGAGACATATTCACCTCGATTTAAAATTAGAACAACGCCTGCAGCCGCAGCCAGAGCGGCGGTCCAAGCACCAGAATACCGATAAGCGCCGAGCTTACTGCTGCGATCAGCACCGCAGCCGCCCCGACATCCTTGCCGATCTTCGCCAGCTCGTCCTGCTCGTACCTGCTCGCCAGGTCGACCACTGCTTCCAGGGCGGTGTTGATGAACTCGGATATCCAGACCAGCGTGATTGCGACAATGACCAGCGCCCAGTCCTGGCGAGTCAGGCGCAGCCAAAAAGAGACCAGTATCACTGCCACGCTGAACACAGTATGTATCCAGGCGTTCTTCTGAGTTCGCAAGACGAAGCGCCAGCCGGAGAAAGCGTACTGAAATGATTTTGCACGGGATTGGAAGAAATCGATCATATAAGGCATCCGATAGCATCCAGCACTGCCCTCTGGACGGCCCACATGCGGCTCTTACCGTCTTCATCTGCGTGGTCGTAATCCAACAGGTGCAGCGCCCCGTGGACGACCAGGAGCTGAAGCTCATCTCGCAGGGAATGCCCGCCTGCCTCAGCCTGAGCCTGCGCGCGCGGGTAGGAGATCAGGATATCTCCCAGGTACAGATTGCCCGTATCGGGGTCGGTCTCACCGGCCGGGAAGGACAGCACATCCGTCGGCGCATCGATCCCCAGGTGCTGCAGGTTGAGCGCCTGCAGGTGGCCATCACTGCTCAGGACGATGCTCAGCTCTGCCTGTGGCGGAGCGCCGGTTTGCCCCAGGGTCTCCAGCGCCGCCCGGCGCAACAGTGCCTCGATTTCGTCCATCGATTCAACCGTGATGTCTTCGCTGGATTGGATTGAGATCATTGCAGATCAAGGGTTAGGCGAATCATGCTGGGAGGGTGTGGTGACTTCAGATGGTCGGGGTAAGGGGCGCTGCACGGGAATCGTATCGGGAGAGACGGCGCTGCCTTTTTCGATCTTCGGGTAGTCGATGCGCGGGTGATAAATGCCGCGCAGTGTTGTGGTGTAGGACTCGGCAAGCCGCTCCAGATCGCGCAGGGTCAGATCGGTGTTGTCAAGCTGCCCGGAGGACACGCGGTTGTCGATCACCTCGTCGATCACCCGGCGCAGCTCGTGCTCATCCTTCGGCTGTTCGGCGCGCACGCGTGCCTCACTGCCGTCAGCCAGCATCAGGATTGCCGTTTCGCGCGATCCTGGTCGCGGCCCGGGGTAGCTGAACGGTTCGATATCGACCAGGGATTCGTCCCCGCCTGCTTCCTTCAGGGCGTTGGCATATTGGTAGCGGGTGATCATCGTACCGTGATGCTCAAGGATAAAGTCCTGAATGCGCCTGGGAAGGCGGTGTTGCTTTGCCAGGTCTATGCCATCGGTAATATGCCGGATGATGATCTGGGCCGAGGTGGCAGGGTCGAGCTTGTCGTGCGGATTGGGGGTCCCAGGCATCTGGTTTTCGATGAAGAACATTGGGTGTTGGACTTTGCCGATGTCGTGGTACAGGGCGCCGACCCGCGTGAGCAGCGGGTCTCCGCCGATGCGCTCGGCTGCCTGTTCGGCGAGGTTGGCAACCTGCAGGCTGTGCTGGTATGTGCCGGGTGCGTTGCGCAGCACCAGCTGCAATAGTGGATGGTCGGGACGGGATATCTCCATCAGCTGCAGAGCGGTGGTCATCCCCAGGAATTGGGCCAGGGAGAACTGCAAGATCACTGTCAGGCTGGCAGAAGCGATGCCGTTCAACAGAGCTGCGCCAAGCAGCGGGTATAAGGGATACAGGTCGGCAACGGATAACGGCGGGCGGAAAGCGACGGCAATGATCATACACGAGCCGGCTACGGCTGCACCGGCGCGGAAGAACGCCGTCAACCGGCGGGCAGGTACCAGCGTTAAGACCCCCAGGTAGCCGCTGAAAAGGAAATAGAAATGCATCTCAGACGCATTGGGCAGCCCGTAAGAGACCAGGAAAACCAGCGGGAGCGAAGTGACCAGTGCCAGATCGGAGCGGAAGAGCACTGCAACGGTCATGCTGTAGGCGGCGACCGGCAGCAGATAAGCGGTAAAAATGTCGGCATTGATCAGGAAACGGCTGCCGAGCAAGAAGATAATGAACAGTATGGCAAGGACGGTCAGCCCGCGCAAGTCTTGCAGCAGTGCTGCCCGGCGGCGAAGATACAGGGCAATCAGCAAGATCGACACTATGGCTACTGCGGCAGCACCAATCAGGTCCTGCCAGCTGACCTGGGGCTGTGCCAGACCCATGGTAACGAGTGTTTCCAGAATGGCAGGCGTAATGATCTGGCCGCGCTGGACGACGGTCTCGCCAGACATGTAGGAACGGGTTATCGGGGTGACTGCATCGCGCGCCAGCTGCCTTGCTTCTTCAGTCAGGCTCTCACTGAAGGAGCTGTTCGAAGTGATAAATGCCGATACCAGCTCGGTTACGATATCTGCCTGGTCTTCGGACAGCGAGAGGCTGACCAGAGTCGGTATGCTGCGGCGGGCATCCTCCAGACGGTCCTCGCGGATGGCGCCACGCATAACCTGCTCCAAGACCACGATGGCTTCCTGGTGAATGGTCTGCCAGCGCGGTTCGCCTATCGTCAGGATGACCTGGGCAGTCTCCTCATCCAGGCTGATCTGCTCCAGCGCAGCCAGATCGGCGAGTTTTTGCTTTTGCGAGGCATAAGTGTCGGCTCGAACACTGGAAATGAAGGTCAGGGCGGCGCGCATGCTCTCGAGCTGGCGCCGGGCGACGCTTGGGTCGGGAGAGTTGTAGGTTGGCGGAACAGCCCGGGCGGCGGCATCCCGCTGCTGTTCGGTCAGCACATCGCTCTCGAACGTGATTCCCGCCGGAGCGATGATTTCCTGGGGTGCTACCTGCCCGGCTTGCAGTGAAGGTGAGGACAGGGTTGCCAGAATCGGGATCGCCAGGGCCAGCAATGCCAGCCCTGTGGTAACCAGCAGCAAAAAAAGAAGATAGAACGTCCGCCGGTAAGATCTCGGTTTAGAGGTTTCTGCCATAATCCCTGTTTTGGCGGGCGGCGATCGCCGTGCGTTTGAACCGCCGTTACCAGTGGCTCAATCTACTCAGCGAGCAGCCTGCGCACGACCTGGCTGGCGTCATTACCTGTGGCGCGACCTTCCAGTTGGGGCATGAGGATCTTCATCACCTGCCCCATCTCCTTCGGGGAGGTTGCGCCTGCCTGGTCGATCGCCTGCCGGGCGAGTGCTTCCAGCTCTTGTTCGCTGAACTGCTCAGGCAGATAGGTTTCCAGGATGGTGATCTCCGCCTGGAATTCTTCGATCAGGTCAGGTCGCCCGGCTCGCTCTGCATCGGCAATGGACTCCTGGCGCGATTTGATCTCTTTGTGCAGCAGGGCGAGGGTTGCCTGTTCATCCAACGCGGCGCGATTTTCAATCTCGGCGAGCCGGATGGACGAGAGAGCCATGCGCAGTGTCCGCTTGCGCAGCTCGTCTTTGGCGCGCATGGCGTCTTTCACATCGCTTTCGAGCCTTTGTCTTGTATCCATGCGTCTCATTATACCCATTTTTCGGACAGATTTCTTGCTACCGGAAAATAAAAAGGGCTGCCAGAAGGCAGCCCAGATTGGTGAGCGTTGGTTTATACCGGTCTCACAGAAGCGGCCTGCAGCCCCTTAGGCCCTTCTTCGATAGAGAATTCCACCTGCTGGTCTTTTTCCAGCTTGCGGAAGCCGCCTTCCTGGATTGCAGAGAAGTGGACAAAGACATCATCGCCATCCTCATGACCGATAAAGCCGTATCCCTTTGCTGCATTGAACCATTTGACGGTGCCGACGTAGCGTTCGTTCATTCTTCCTTCTCCTGCTTAGAATTTACTGGTTTTAGCTAAGGATCAGTCTGATCCGGATTGTTAACCGAGTTTAATAAGCGTAAGATTATCACTGTTAAATGCGCATGTCAAGCCTATCAAGGAGGGGTTGTCAGTAAATTAAAAGAAATCGTTAATATTACGTAAGATGACTTAGCAGGTGTTGTTTTTTGGC
>JAQBDA010000392.1:0-5153 GCA_032124675.1 Chloroflexota bacterium | reverse complement strand
TTACCCACGGTGGAGAAAAATTCCACAAAAAGCCAATTCTTCCTCACATAGGGCAAGAGTTGGCTTTTTGCTATTCTATATCAAGTAGGTCATTAAGATAGATTGTTCTAAGATTGTGACCGGAGTGGAGATTGAAATGTCTACCAACCTCCATGTCTCTAAGCTATTTGTACCACCAGCACGCCCCAATTTGGTTTTCCGCCCGCACCTGCTCCAAAAGCCGGATGAGTGGCTCCATCCAGCCGGAAACTGATCTTGGTTTCTGCTCATGCTGGTTACGGAACCTTCTTCGCTTCGGAAGTAACTCCAAATTGCAACATGACCATTTGGTCCACCACGCCTCTGTCATTCTTGTAAGAGGACGTGTTCATGGACTTAAGTTGTGGTCGACTGCTTCGAGCAGCGGCCCTGCGATGAAGTCGATGGTACCGTTATTGTTGAACAGGGCGACGACGGTGGCGTTGTGCTGCGGCAGGTAGATCATCATCGCATCGTATCCGATCGTGCTGCCCGTGTGACCGTAATGCTCAAGACGGGAAAGTCTGGGGTCTCCCTGTGAGGCGAGTTTGAGGTTAAGCTTGCCCACGCCCAACCCGTATTGAGTCGCCAATGGCTCCGTCGGGTCGGTTGCAGGAATGAAGGTGAGCATTTCTGCAAGGGATTCCTCACTGAGCACTCTCCCTTCGTAGAACAGGGCCTGTGACCAGCGGGCCAGATCCTCAGCCGTGGTCCATGTCGGCGACGATAGGATGGTGCAGTAGAGGTTGGGGGATTGAGTGGAGATATCATCCAGGTTGTCATCTCCATTGACATTCGCCCAGGCGTGCACGAACTCGATGCCCTCAGGAGCGGGCTGGTCGCATTCCACCCAGGTATGGTTGAGGTCCAACGGCTCCAGCAGGCGGGTGCGCAGCGCCTGGGAGATCGGCATCCCGGTCTCGGCTTCGATGATGACCCGGGCAAGGCGGTAACCAGTGTTTGAGTAGTGCCAGCCCTCCCCGGGTGGGAAGTCAGGTTCTTCGACCAGCGCCATTACGTCTTCCAGAGTCCAGGTATGGCTCCAGTCGATAGCTTTGTAACCCTCACTCTGATAAAGTCCGGTGAACGATTGGGGGCTGTCCTCCCAATCATAGATTCCGCTGGTATGGTTCAGGAGCTGACGGATGGTCGTGGATGGGTCAATCTGCTCGTAGCCGGATACCCAGCGGGAGATTGGATCGTCCAGACTTATCCGGCCTTCCTCCACCAGCTCCAGCGTGAGGGTCGCGGTGAAGTTCTTCTCGATGCTTCCGATCTGAAACAGCATCTCCGGTCGCATCGGCACAAAACCGTTTGGTCCCACAGCCGAGTATCCGGAAACACCGACCCAGGGCTGGTAACCGGGCACGAGCACCGCCGCTGATATTCCTGCCCCATTGGAGGCCTTTAATCCATCGTCCAGTACCTTTTGGAGCTCATCAGCGAACGGAAGGGGTTGCAGTTCCCCGCCGACGGAGTATGACGGAGAGGACTGTGGCAGCGGGGTCGCGGGTGACGCACAGCCAAACATCAGGATGGTCACCAAACAGATCATGAGGATTCTTGTTTTCATGGCTCATTCCTTTCGTTCACTACGTGACTTCCAGGTTACTGCGAAGGTTACAGCACCTTCTTCGCTTCGAGCGTTTCACCAAGTACCACCCCCACCATTCGGTCTAGCTCGCCGCGGTCATTCCGGTGGCAGGGTCAAAGAGGTCCAAACCCTCGCTGTGTGTGCCAATCCACACCTTCCCCGAGTCATCGACGAGCATGGCAGAGATCCATTCGTGTCCACCAAATTCCGGGTCGGCAGAATCGGGCGCATAACTGGTAAATCCTTCGCTCCTAACTTCGAACTTGACCAATCCACCGCCATAGGTCGCGATCCAGAGCGCACCAGGTGGATTCTCTGCCATGTGCCAAACGATATTCCTGAACTCCTCCGTTTCGTCGGTCAGGTTCTGAAAATCGTTGGCATCATAATGGGTGAACACTCCAGCATCGCGATGGAACCGATTGAGACCGCCTCCAGAGGTTCCCATCCAGAGTGTCCCAACGGTCTCTTCAAAGGTAGACCAGATCTGATTGTGGCTGATACTGAAATGATCATCCAGATTGTGCTTGTACACGGTGAAGCTGTAACCGTCGTACTTATTGAGCCCATCGTCGGTTCCGAACCACATGAAAGCTTGGCTGTCTTGTAGAATGCAGTTTAAGGTACTGTGGGAGAGTCCAGCTTCTACAGATAAACGTTTAAATTTGATATTTTCCAGGATGAAAGGAATGCTCCTTTGGGAACTTTCCTCCTGTACAGGATGATTGGGTAATACAGCATCTTGGCTGGGTAGGGTAACAGTGGTTGAATTACTACAGGTTGTAAGGAGCGATGTAAAGAGGATGAGCAACCCCGGATAGCATGCAGAAATGACAGATTGCTTACTCATCAATTCGCGCCCGAAGATTATACATCAGTTGAACCGATTTTGCTTATCCGATTATTACGCACGATTGGTTGAAAAAGGTTTTTAATTATTATATATCGGGTTTAGACAAAAGCCTGGTAAAACTCATGTTGGGAACTGCTTTTGATTGGAAACTTAGCTTGTGAATTACAAGAGCTAATACCTATGAAAGCCGTAAGATGATCCAGGAAGTTGGTTGCGATGTGGGTACAATGCCTTGACAATAGCAGAGGAGTACGTAAAATGAGCATAATGCACCATAAAGATGAGATCGCCCAGCTATCACTGAGCGCTCTCGGGCATCGTGCATGTTTACATGCCAATCACGCCAGTCGCAAGCCCTCAGTCTGTTAGGACTACATCATCCTGTGATTGGGGCCAGCGATGATGTACAGTATTATCCCATTGTGACACCACTGCTTCGAGGATCTTCCGACCTGCGGAGCGGGTGAGTCCCCGCCCATCCGAGCGCAAATCATGGCTGAGTGACTACCTTTGGCATAGTGTATTACATAAAACCACTTGACTTACATGAATTTAAAGTGTAAGATATGTAAACAGGAGTAAAACTATGGAAACATATGCAACTGTAAAAGGTCAGATCGTCATTCCAGCCGAACTGCGGCGTAAATATCGGATCAAAGCTGGGACAAAGATCAACGTGATCGACACTGGTGAAGCGATCCTTCTCAAGCCCGTGACGGAAGAGTCGCTTAAGCAATTGCAAGGCAGGCTAAAAGGCAAAGGCGTGCTGAAATCGTTGCTGGAAGCGCGTCTTAAGGACGCGGAACGCGAGTAATATGACCGTCACCAAAGTCCTGGACACTTACGCCCTGATCGCGTTTTTTGAAGATGAGCCAGGTGCAGATTTTGTGCGCAGTTTATTGCTGGAGGCCGAATCAGGCAGTCTTAATCTGGCCATGTGCGTGGTCAACTTGGGTGAGCTATGGTATATAATTGCCCGCACTGACTCCCCCGCTCAGGCAGACGCCCTCGTAGAAGAAATCCAAGGATTGTCCATAGAAATTGTAGACGCCGACTGGAAGCTAACCTATCAGGCTGCAATCTTCAAATCGAAGGGGGGCCTTTCCTATGCCGACTGTTACACCGCCGCCCTGGGACAACTTCGCCAGGCAGAAGTTCTAACAGGCGACCCGGAATTCCAAAAATTGCGAGAAGAGATCACCCTGATCTGGGTGGAAAGCCCTCGCAGCGAGTAAGGGTATGCAAAATAAAAGCGAGATCGCCTAGCGCGAACTGAGCGATCTCGGTCGCAGATCCCTTGCACTTTGACAGTCCTACCACAGAACGATTAAGTCCGGCAGTAAGTGCAGCCTAAGCTGCCTTGGGGGATTCTTATAACCTGCGGAGAGGGTGGGTACCCTCTCCACGGCGGATACGTATCGCTTAGCAATGCCTGTTTGAATTTTTTGATATTCTTCTCTAACAAAAAGTGTCCCGACCTTCATTGGGACACTTTTGAATTTTAGGCCGCGTGTTTTATAATTGGTCAATGTCTGTCCCAATATTAGCCACAAAACTCTATATTCCCCCGCCTCGGCCTAAAATCGTCCTCCGCCATCGCCTGGTCGAGCGCTTGAACGAAGGTTTACATCGTAAACTGACCCTCATCTCTGCCCCCGCCGGCTTTGGCAAAACCACGCTGCTGAGCGATTGGGCCGCCAGGTGCGGACGACCGGTCGCCTGGCTGTCACTGGACGAAGGGGATAAGGAACCATTACGCTTTCTGACTTACCTAGTCGCTGCTTTGCAGACGATTGTGGCAAATATTGGAGCAGGGGTGTTGGACACGCTCCAATCCCCACAGGCACCGCCCACTGAATCGATTCTGACTGCCTTGATCAATGAAATTGCCTCCCACCCGGACGATTTTATCCTCGTCCTTGATGATTACCATGCTGTCGATAGCAAACCGGTTGACCGAGCTATCACCTTTCTTCTCGAGCACCAACCGTCACACATGCACTTGGTCATCGCCACGCGTGAGGATCCACAACTCCTCCTGGCCCGCTACCGTGCCCGCGGCCAACTGTCTGAGCTACGCGTCACAGACTTGCGATTCAACCCTGCCGAAGCTGCCGAATTTCTCAACCAGGCGATGGGTCTGAACCTCTCCACTGAGGACATTGTTGCCCTTGAAACCCGCACCGAAGGCTGGATTGCCGGCCTGCAGTTAGCTGCCATCTCGATGCGGGGCTACGATGATACGACCAGCTTCATCAAATCCTTCGCAGGCAGCCATCGCTTTGTGATGGACTATTTGGTGGAAGAAGTCCTGGGACAGCAGCCCGAAAACATCCAGAACTTCTTGCTGCGAACGTCGATCCTTGATCGTTTGTGCGGCTCCCTTTGCGATGCCGTCCTGCATGATCCCTCCGCCTCCGGGCAGGAGGCCCTGGAATACCTGGAGCGCGCCAACCTGTTCCTCGTCCCCATGGACAATGAGCGGCGTTGGTACCGCTATCACCAACTCTTTGCGGAATTGCTGCGGAATCGACTTGCCCGTACATATCCGGATCTGGTCGCCAACCTTCACCGTCGCGCCAGTGATTGGTACGCGCACAACAATTCGCCATATGAAGCGATCACGCACGCACTTGTAATCCAGGACTGGACCCGCGCTGCTGACGTCATCGAGCGGTTTTCTGATGA
>JAQBDA010000391.1:0-2766 GCA_032124675.1 Chloroflexota bacterium | reverse complement strand
CAGATGCGTGATGCGGTTGTGGCAGGTGATGCAGTCCATCTCAACCAGGTCATCCTCATTGATATCACCCGGATCGAGGCCTGATTCGATATCGACATACTCGCTGATCGTGCCGTCATCTTCGTAAACCCGCACGTAGGGGATCTCCTGTTCCTCAGGATCCTCCGGGTAGTACTCAATCTGGTTCTCAATATGCCAGTGGATGCCGCGCCCCAAGCCTTCACGCTTGGACCCTCCCCCGGTTTTGAGCACCAGGTAAGTGGTCATGGGGGTGTTGTCTTTATCGGAATTGAAGGTCTTGATCTCGCGCAGGCTGTCATCCGAGAATTTCTCTGGCAGGTGGCATTTCTCACAGGTCTCGCGGGCGGGCTGCAGCCGGTGGGCGCGGATGGGGAACTCGTATGTATTGAAAGTGGTCGCAAAAATATGGCGTAGATCGCCTGCTTTACGGGTGACACGGGTGGTGATAAAACCTTTCCCGATGTGGCAGTCGACGCAATCGATGCGCGCATGAGGAGAAGTTAGATAACTGGTGAATTCCGGTGGCATGGTGTGGCAGGCTGTGCCGCAGAACTCGGGGGAGTTCGTGTACTCCCAGCCCCAAACTGCACCGGATAAGACGATCAGCGTCAGAACACCCAGCAGCGCATAGGGCAGGATGCGCACCCAGCGGGATGAACCTTGGGGAGGAAAAAAGAAACTCCTCAAACCAGACTTGAGTTTTTGCCAAAAATTCCGCATAAATATTCTCCACTTAGGAAAGATACCGCTATTATAAATGATAATGAAACGAGCCGGTCAGGCACCGGCCCGTTTTGAATTTCGAAGTTTGCTAGTCAGCGTGTGTTAAACCTTACTCCGGCGGCGTATGGTAATCAACAGCCTTCTCGATCAGTTCTTCGTCGGTCTTTTCGGAGGCAGTCACGCCGTGGCAGTGGCGGCAGGCGAAGTTAAGGCCGATCTCTGAAAGAGATGCGGAGCCATCTTCATTGAACTGCTCTATCTGAAGCGGGTTGATGCGCATCAGGTGGGTGCGGATATCACCGGTGAAGTTTTCGGCGTTGCCGACAGCAGACTTGACAATGCGCGGCATGTGGCAGTCGATGCACTCGGTTCCTGCGGGGTGGATCAGCGAGTCCTGGAACTGGGCCTGGTCCAAGTGGCAGTTCTCACACTGGGTGCGGGTGTTGGGCACTTCATCATCCATGCGCAGCTGCACGACACCCTTGTGGGGATCATGGCACACTACGCAGTCGATGACTACATGTTTACCCTGGAAGAGCTCCTCGTACTGCTCGTGGTGCTGGATGAAGCCGTCGCTGGCGTTGACTGATTCGATATCGCCGCGGCGGTGGCACTGGCCGCACAGCTCGCTGTCACGATCGATGTCCATCTGGACTCCCTGCGGGTTCTGCACGTGCAGCCCGCCAGGTCCGTGGCATTCCTCGCACATGACGCCGGGTTCAGCCCAGGTGCCCACCAGGCCTGGCAGGTCATCCTGGTTGCCGTTGGGGCTGTAGCCGGTCGTGTGGCAAGAACCGCAGTCATATGGTAACTCTGCTTCCCCGGAGTGGTATTTTGCCCAACCGGCTTCTGTGCCCACAACCTCGTTGGCGAAATTCCACTGGTTGAGGTACTCCGCGTTGCCAGTGGCACCGGGTTCGTCGGTGATGATATAACCTTCTTTGTCGACGAAGCGAGCCTTCCAGTTATAAGCGCCGATCACGTAGGATATATCATCCCAGGTCCAACCTTCCGGGAGTTCGGTCAGTTCTGTGAAGGGGAATTCAGGCGGCTGGCCGTCCACGACAGGGTTGAGCGTGTAGGCATGACCGGACTGGAAGAAAACCTCGGCAATATCTGCATGGCACCCGGCGCAAGTCTGGCTGCCGACATATCCTGCACCTACTCCACCAGTACCAGCTTCTGCCTCAGCAGCCGCTCCAGCTGGACCGGCTGGACCTTCCTCGCCAGTAGGTCCCATGGGACCTTCAGGACCTGGTGGCCCTGCTGGACCTGGGGGCCCTTCTGGCCCTTCCTGTCCAGCGCAGGCTGCCAGGCCGGCAACGAGCACCAGCAAGGCAGCGAACATGAAAAAGTATTTGATCACTTTCATTACCTATCCTCCTCAGATTTGCAGATAAGCAACCATTGCAGTGGTTACCATTGTATCTCAGCAAATTTGAAATGGTCGAAAACTTTTCAAGATTGGGTATATTTACCCAGCAATTTTACCCCATAGATTAAGGATAAATGAGTGCAAAAGTAATGCATGGTATATGACAATTGTCATGTAAAAACAAGTGGAAGTACAAGCGGTATGCTGTACAATAGCTCTTTATGTCTAGCTTAAAATAATGGTCGAGGTTTAATAAATAAGCATGCAGTGGGACATCGTTCTAATTTTCTTCATTTACGGGCTGGCTTTCTTCAGCATGGGGGTGGCCTTATCCCTGGAGAGCATGCGTGCGCCCAGGCTGGCAGAACGGCGCGTGCTGCGACCGCTGGCAGTGTTCGGACTGCTGCACGGGATGCACGAATGGATCGAAATCCTGCTCATGCAGGGTGCCTGGCTAGGTGTGCCATTCCCGGATTATATCGAATGGCTGCGCGTCGCCATGCTGGTGATTTCCTTCATCCCGTTGATATATTTTGGGCTGCTGATGCTACTCGATCCGGAACGAGGGAAATGGCTGCCGGTGATGATCTTGATCGGGATGATTGGTGTGTATGTCATCGCGTTATTAATGGTCTACCAGCAAAGGC
>JAQBDA010000390.1:0-2881 GCA_032124675.1 Chloroflexota bacterium | reverse complement strand
CTCCTTATCTCTTTTGTTCATCAACTGCCCCCATCCCACAACGCACATCCCAAATCCCAAATCCCAAATCACAACTGAACACTTGTTCTTGTTGTTCGCTCTAAACTTTGCTATAATCTTGCTACTATGGCTAGGCAGGAGATTTACGGGCTGCATTGACGATCACCGAATCTCCATCCAACCTGGCAATCTCAACGAAGGCATTGACGACCATCGGATCGAACTGAGTGCCGGCGTTCTGGCGCAGCTCTTCGATTATCTCCTCATGTGTCATCCCCCGCCGATAAGGTCGGTCGGAAGCCATTGCTTCGATCGCATCCGCCACAGCGATGATGCGCGCTTCCAGTGGGATATCGTTGCCGGTGAGGCCGTCCGGGTAGCCATTGCCATTAAAAAATTCGTGGTGATAGCGAATGATCGGGATCAGGGGATTGAGCGAGTTCGAAGTTCGCAGCAAGTCTGCCCCCAACTTCGCATGCTCTTTCACCTGTAAATATTCTTCGTCATCCAGCTTATCCGGCTTGAATAATAGCGTCTCTGAGATGCCCAACTTGCCGATATCATGCAGCAGTCCGGCTTTACGCACAAGTTCTACCTGCTTAGGCGGCAAGCCCAGCCGGGTCGCAATCAGCACAGCATAATGGGCCACCTGCTTCGAATGACCAAAAACGTGTGGGTCGCGCAGGTCGACTACTTCTGCCAGGGTATCCAGCAGGCTGTCATTCAAGCGGTGGATCTCATGGGCACTGTTCTCCAGGGCAACGTTTTTCGAGCGCAGCTCTTTTACCATGGATTTGGTTCGGTCGATGAATTGTATCTGGCTGAGCCTCAGCAGCAGTAAGGGGACAAGCACTATGATAGTCCCGAACAAACCCGCATACTGATAACTGAAAACGAGCGCATATGCGATAAGACCCATAGCAAAATAATAAGGTGCCAGCCAGCTGTATTTCTCAACCCAGATATCGCGTGGCGGTTGTTTAAAATCGAGACTCATCCCGAAGGATATCATCCCGGTCGTAATTATGTAAACCATCCCCATAAATGCCATGCATAATAAGAGCTCGGAAACAGGGTCCAGAGCCGTAAATGTGACCCCGGCAAGCTGAAGGACGATAAGGCAGGACATCAAAGCGATCAGCTGGTTGCTGAAATTGAAGAAAAACCGGCTGACAGGACTTTTATATTTGATCAGAGCGACTGCTGCAAAGAACAGGCTTAACAGAACAGCCCCCACAGGGCCAAATAAGAGCGCACCGGCTAGAATCGGTGCAGCAGAAGTCGATACGGCAGTGTTCCGGGCATAAATATCCAGAGACAACCACTCGGTCAGCACGACCATCAATACAAAGAAACCCAGACCCCACCAATCTACTTCGACGAAGGTCAGATCCACCAGGCTTATCAGGAAGATCGCAAGTAAAGATGCAACCGCAATAAAGGCGTGCACCCTCCAATGAGGGCGGTCGATAGTTGAGACATCCGGTTGGATTATTGAGTCATCATGAGTATCGACTGCCAGGAATGGGAAGGTCTCCTTGAATGGGATGCTCTGCTTTGTATGCACCTGTGATTTATAGCGGTCTGGCGACGGTGGTCTTTCGATCGATAGAGATTCCACCACTTCTTTTTCAAGACCAATGAAGCCCTCTTCGGAATACAGGTATGTGCCGTTCCGGCCCTTCAGCTTGGCATAGTACAAAGCAGCATCAGCATTATGGACGATATCACTCGGCATCTGGTCGAAGCCAGAGCGTCCGGCAATCCCGAAACTCATCGTGATTCTTATCGGCGCGACACTGGTCGCTACGCTGAATTCAGTTTTTTCGATGATCTCCCGGATGGCCTCGATGCGGGGGAAAGCATCTTCGGGACCGGTCTCTGGCATCAGGATCGCATATTCCTCACCCCCAAACCGGACAACTACATCATATTCGCGGACAGCGTCTTTCAAAATGGTCGCAACACCGATCAGCACTTCATCTCCAGCCAGATGCCCGTAGGTGTTGTTGATATTGCGCAGCAGATCCAGATCCGCCATGACGATGGTCAGAGGTCGATCGAAACGATTGGCGCGAGTGAGCTCACTCTGAAGAGCGCGGTCAAAATATTTAGCGTTGAATAAGCCCGTCTTGGGATCGAGTTCAGACTGCCGTTCCAGTGCCGGTACTTTCAGCGTGCTGAAGATCAAGTACAATGGCAGCAATGCAATGATCATTGCATACGGGTTTGCCAGCCAGATGATCGCTGCAACTGCTCCCATGCCGAGTAAGGTGAAATCTAATGCCAGGGGGAAAAAAGCGAATACTCCGGAGGTAGAGAATGGTTCACCTCGCGCCAGCCAGATCACTATCCCGATCATCAGATGGTTGACCAGGGTGAATACGACCAGCGCCGCCAGGATGCTGAGCACACCGGTCAAACTATATAGATATAAGTCCGGGTTTATACCCAGGTAAACAAGCCCGGCCGCCTGGATAGCGATTATATACGTGCTGATATTGAACAGCTGGATATACCATAAATATTTGTGCCACGCCCAGTCGATCAGGTTTGAGACCAGGATGACCAGAACGGTCGCGTCTGGACCGAACAGCACGAATGTGAAGGCGTAGATCAAAAAACTGATGTTGTAGTGCGATCTCTCTGTTGCTCCTTCAACTTTCAGGATCAAAGAGATTGAAGCACCTGCCATGAGTACCAGCAGCATCCAGGTGTTGCCAGGCTCCAGCTGGAATAGGCTCCAGATCAAGAGAACCAGACCGGTCAGAATGGTTGTAAATACGTAGATCTTTGCCTTCATGGACAGTTCTTGCATTTGCAAACGGTCCCCACCAGAATTAATTACAGTAATGCATATTTATACAATTGATTATGCCTA
>JAQBDA010000389.1:0-3027 GCA_032124675.1 Chloroflexota bacterium | reverse complement strand
GTGCGTGGCGCCGCGGTTCTTGTAGTTGTTGATAGCGGATTTGAGGATCTGCTTGGCGATTGTCAGCGCTTTGTGCTCGTCGAATTCGATATGCGTTGCGCCTTTGATGCGCACTTTCGGCGATGTGGTGATGACCTGGGTGTGGAAATTCGAAGCCAGGTCGACCAGCGCCTGCATGATGCACTGCACATCCACGACCATCGCTTCGACCGCGCCGGTCAGGATGGAAAGCTCCTGGTGCAGGAAGTTGCCCGCCGCGGGGATGCCCTGGCGGATCAGCACTTCGTTGGCAGTGCAGCAGATGCCGGACAGGTTGACGCCTTGCGCGCCGGCTGCTTTGGCATATTCGATGATCTCAGGGTCCTGAGAAGCAGCCACGATCATCTGGCTGAGTGTCGGTTCGTGCCCGTGGATGACCACGTTGACCATATCATCCTTGAGAACACCCAGGTTGGCCTGCCCCAGAATGGGTGCCGGGGTGCCGAACAGGATGTCGGAGACATCGGTGGCGATCATGCTGCCGCCCCAGCCGTCCGCCAGGGAAGTGCGGATGGCGTGGTTGAGGATGTGCTCGGAATCCTGGTCATCGCCGATATGGGTGCGGTGCAGGGCTTCCACCACCTCGCGGTCGATGCCGCGCGGGATAACGTTCTGCTCTCGCCATAACTGCTGGCGCTTGGCAGGAGCTCGTTTTATTGGAGCGATCTCGCCCCTCTGCTGTCCGAACTGGGCGATATACAGGTCAGCCAGGTCATTGGCAATCTCCTGCGGGGAGCGGTTCTCGATCGGGATATCATAATAAGATGCCACGGTGCGCAGCTTGGCAACATCCCGGATCACATAGCCCTCGGCTTCACCGTTGGCGACCGCTTTGAGGGTGAATGCCATATCGCGGCCGTGGTCGGAGTGTGCCGCCCCGCCGGCTGCGATAGCCCGGATCAGGTTGCGCGATTGGATGGTATCGATGGTTGCGCCGCACACACCGGTCTGCCCGTCCTTGGTCAGGCGGCAGGGGCCCATACCGCACAGCTTGCAGCACATTCCTGCCCCGCCGATATTGCATGGCACCATGTTGTCGGCACGGCTGAAAGCGGTGCTGATGCCCAGCTCATCCGCGCGGATCAGCATCTCCTGAGCTGCGGGATCTGAACTCTGTTCTTCATAAGTTCTCTTTTTTGGCATGTTTTATTCCTCCACTGGTTTGATCATCTGCAGGGGTCCCATGCCCGGGCAGGGCCAGAGAGGTCGCCCTTCGTTGTTGACCTGCTGGGCGAAGCTCACCACGCTGCGGGTGGTCTCGTAGACGGCGGTGTGGCGGAAGAAAGGCTTGCCGCCGTTGCCTTCCCCGGCTACTGCCCCCAGCTCGACAGACACCGGCAGTTCGCCCGAATAGCCGGCTTCGCCCAGTATCCCGCTGATGGTCTCGGGGGTCAGTTTGGCGGGATCGTAGGTAACCTCAACCGCCCGGAAGGCGCTGCTGGCATATACATCTTCCACGCCGGGGAGCTCGAAGAGGATCCGACGCACCTCTGCTGCATGGTGGTCGCCGTACATGGTTGGTAGATCAAGTGTAAATTTTTCCATGGTCTCCTTCCTTAGATTAACAATATCAATTTAGTATTCTGGTTTTACAGGCCAATTACAGCGCCTGATCTATAAAAAATGCCCAGCCAGCCTGCGCTTTGCAGGGACGGTGCCGGGCATGATTTGCCTACAGCGGATGGTTATTTGCCTCACCAGCAGATCATTACAACGATAAACGCCCAACCGGGAGGGCTGTCTAGCCCGCTTGAGAACTGCTTCAAGCAGGCGGCCACTCCGGCTGAGTTCGGGTTGAAAACACGCCATAGCAAGTCTGTACCGGCAATTTTGTACTTTAAGAACGACTATAGCAGAGATAGGGGGGTTAAACAAGTGACATTTATAACTATCTTTATGCGATTAGTTGTCTTGTTTTTTGACAAATATCTATGTATGGGACAAGGGGAGAGGGGATAAAGGAAAAGGGATAAGGGGATAGTCGATGAATAGATCAAGGAGGCTTGACAATCGACCACAGGGGGAGCACTTGTTTGTGAAATATTTCATTAATTTGCTTGAATGGTATACTTATATTTATAATTTGGATAGTGGGAGTAATAATATCTTGCCACCTCTCTTCCAACAATAATTCAATATCGAGAAAGGAGTTGATTGTATGGACTGATGGCCATCATTGTGTCGTTAGTGTCTCAGTCAATGGTGTAAAAGTACCAGGACGTAAATCGCTATTTGCTAAAGGAGAAATGTGATGTTTTCGGGAAATATTAGGAAAGTGTTTGGGAAATCGATGTACATAATGATCGTGCTCGCCCTGTTATGGGCAACCGTTGGCGCCGCTCCCGCCGCACCGCAGGATAAGCCCGCCGGTCCAAAACCGGTCTTTTCACAGGCGGTGGCCTTCGATATCTCACGCCCGCTGAGCGAGATCGCCCAACAGGCAGCACTGCGTTCAGCACCGCTTGCGCTCTCGGACGAGCCGCTGGATATCCGTCCTGATCGAGGGCCGGTCGTCAGAGACCAGGGCTTCTCAGGTGATGGAGCATTGCAGGGAGCCAATGAATTGCAGGCTGCAACTGAAAGCCTTGCTTCCCAGGCGATCCCAGGCACACTGGCGAACTTCGAGGGTCTTAGCAACCAGGATAACTTCGATATCTTCGGCTTTCGGGTCAACCCACCCGACCCGGTCGGCGATGTAGGCCCAAATCATTATGTCGAGATGATCAACCTAGTCTTCGGTGTCTACGACAAGCAGGGCAACCTGCTCCTGGGACCGGTGGATACCGGGACGCTGTGGGCTGGCTTCGAAATCGAAGATTGCACCGACCCATCTGGGGACCCAATCGTGGTGTACGACCAGTTTACGGACCGTTGGATCCTGTCCCAGTTCACCACACGCTTCACCCCCAATCCCCAGGATGATGTGTTTTACAACTGCGTTGCCATCTCGCAAACTGGCGATCCAACCGGCGCCTATTACCGCTATGC
>JAQBDA010000388.1:0-12943 GCA_032124675.1 Chloroflexota bacterium | reverse complement strand
GTCGATAAGCCAGGAATCGAAGTTGACCATATGCGGGTGGAGCGGGCACCTGGCACTATATTAGACGCCAAATTGAAGAAATCGATACGCCCAGGTCATTATTCCGTTTACCTGGACAATGGCGATCAACGCCGCACCTGTTATATCCTATGAGTCAAGCATGGATTCGACTCTGACTGCCAAATGGGAATCTGTGTGCGCTTTGGCACGCGGCTTGCAATGAGATAACCAGCCTGATTTTTATAGCTTGAAGGGAAACAGGGGGTGTTTGGGCGGGCAGCGCCCACCCAAACACCCCCACCCTCCCTACTATTCTCTTTGGAGGTCGTATGTCCAAAAAAACTGCACTGGTGCTCAGCGGAGGCGGCGCGAAAGGCGCTTTCCAGGTTGGCGCAGAAAAGTATGCCCGTGAGGTGAAGGGCTATCACTGGGATGTCATCGCCGGGGTGTCGGTCGGGGCGCTCAACGGCGCTATGCTGGCGATGGAAAAGTATGACCGCCTGCTGGAGGTGTGGAACACGATCTCGGATGATAAAATCTATACTGGCGGCTTCAACCTGCTCTCGGTGGTCAAGCTGCTGTTCGGTGCCAGGTCTTTCTACGGCAACCAGCCGCTGCAGCGCATGCTGCAGCAGGAGTTCGAGCCGCACAGCATCCATGCCGACCTGAGGGTAGGCGCGGTCTCGTTGATCACCGGCGAATACGTCGAATTCAAGGGCGATGACCCGGACCTGGAGCGGGCGGTGTTGGCCTCAACAGTGATGCCCATCATCTGGGAGCCGGTAAAAGTGTCTGATCAGCACACGGAGATGGTGGACGGCGGTGTGCGCAACCTGACCCCGATCGGGGATGTGCTGGATACCGCCCCGGATGAGGTGGTGGTCATCAACTGCAACCCACAAGCATTCGAGCCGCTGGCGGAGCCGCCGAAAAATGTCGTCAAAATCGGTTTGCGCACCCTGGATATCATGCTCAACGAGCTGTTCATCGGCGATGTGCGCGAGTTTGTGCGCATCAACCACCTGGTCAAGGAAGCTGAAGAACACGGCCTGACCCTGCACCATCCTGAAACTGGCCGACCTTTGAAGTATTTTGAGTGTAAAATTATCGAGCCTGTGACCTCGCTGGGCGAAACCCTGGACTTCTCCCAGGAGTCGGTGCAGAGATCATTGAAAGCCGGGGTGGAGCGCGCTCGCCAGGTGCTGGAGGGAGTGAAGCGCACCAGCAACGGATCGTGATCGAGGGCTCGTTTTCGAGCAGCACATTCAATAACAGCAGCCCGGGATGGATTGGCCGGATGCGCGACTGGCGCACCCGGCTGGGATCATGTCTATAGGCTGCTGGTCATCGATTGGAGATAGTAAATAGTATGCAAGAACGCACCAAAGAAGAGAATCAGACTGCCGCTGAAGACCGGTTGGACTTCAAAAAATCTTACCGGTCTTCGTCATCGTTCTGATCGATTTGTTGGGGTTGACTATTATCATCCCCCTCATGCCGCTGTATGCCACTGCTTTTGGCGCTAATGCACTGGTGATCGGGATGTTGGGGGCTGCTTATCCGGTGATGCAGTTCATCGGAGCGCCGATCCTGGGCCGCCTGTCGGATCGTTTTGGACGCAAGCCGGTCCTGATTGTCAGCCAGATCGGTACGCTGGTCGGATTCATCGTATTGGGTCTGGCAAGTTCGCTGTGGATGCTCTTCCTGGCGCGCATCATCGACGGCATCTCGGGCGCGAATATCGCCACCGCCCAGGCGGCGATCACCGACAGCACCAACGAGAAGAACCGTACTCAGGGTCTGGGGCTGATCGGGGCGGCGTTCGGTCTGGGGTTTATCATCGGACCGGTCATCGCCTTTGTCTCACTGGCACTCAGCGGCAACGATTACCGCGTCCCGGCATTTGTGGCGGCTGTGTTCTCCGGCCTATCGATCCTGCTGACCGGGTTCTGGTTCCAGGAGACACTGCCCGCCGAGCGGAGAGGGGAGAGCAATGATGGCAAACCGGCGCTGTCTTTCGATGCCATGCTGCGCGCCGTGCGCCACCCTTCGGTTGGGTTTCTGCTGCTGCTGATCTTCGCACAGCAGATCGCTTTTGGCGGCTTCGAGCAGCTGCTGGCGCTGTTTACCCTCAACCGCATGGGGCTGAACGCCTCAGGGAACGCGATCATTTTTGTCTTTGTGGGTGTGATCGTGGTGGCAGTGCAGGGCGGCTTCATTGGCCCGTGGAGCCGCAGGTTTGGCGACCGGCGGCTGATATATATGGGGCTGGCTGCACTGGCAGCCGGTTTGATCTTGATCTCGCTGACCCCGCGGATCCCGCTGCCGGGCTACTCCCAGGATGCGCTGACCGAGGAGCTCACCGGGGAAGAGAGCATTCGCACGCTGGAGAACCCGACCACCCAGAACCTGGCCATCGAGCTGCCCCCGGATGATAACAACGGCTGGCAGGGGCTGGTCTGGATCCTGGCGGCGATGGTGCCGATTGCGGTGGGCGGAGGTGTGCTGCAGCCGAGCATCAACAGCCTGATTACCAAGCGGGTCGAGCTGGCGGATATAGGCGGAATGCTGGGTATATCGGCGGCGTTCCTCAGCGCTGCCAACGCGGTTGCGCCGCTGGTCGGTGGGGCGATCTTCCAGGCTTTCGGCTCCACCGCGCCTTTCTTTATTGGTGGGCTGCTGATGGCTGCCCTGCTGCTGCTATCTACCCGTGAGCTGAAACCGGGGCGTGAGGAGAAGGTCCCACCCGGGTTGGCCCGCTCGGCGGGTGGGCATTAAGGTTAACCTCAAGTATCGTAGCGGTTTGGAATAGATACAGCCCAGGTTATTGGTTGGACTGTACGAAATCTATAGCGTAACGGGCATCCTCGTAAAAGGGGTTCTCCGTTAGCGCCTGCTGGAAGTTTGCAACTGCCCCGTTCTTATCTCCATTACGGAACATCATCCAGCCCTGCCAGAGCAGCGCTTCCTCGGCGTTGGGCGTGATCTGCAAAGCATAGTCCGTCAGCGCCTTTAAATCCTCCATGCGCCTGGTGTGGAAGTAGGAGAAAAAGGGTCCGAACTGGTAGCGCAGCATGCGCTGCGGCAGACCGAGGCGGCGCGCCTGGTCGTATGCTCCCGCGGCTTCGTGGTAGCGTTCGAAATACACCAGGTTGGTGCCCAGGTTGAACCAGGCGTAGGCGTCATCCGGGTCTCGCTCAGTGTCCTCCTGGGCGACCTGCAGGGCGTGCTGGCGGTTGTAATCTACATCCCAATGCGGCCCGAGGATCGATTTGACCATCTGCTCCATCTCGGGCGGGTAGATCATGATATAGACATTATTGAAGCTGTGCCAGTATTCATCCAGCTTCTCGTAAGGCACCTGCTGGTCCGGTCCGATGTATGTGTCCTGGGTTGTAAAGTTTTGTGTAGCATCATCGTAGCTG
Organism: Chloroflexota bacterium; assembly: GCA_032124675.1. GTDB lineage: Bacteria > Chloroflexota > Anaerolineae > Anaerolineales > UBA4823 > JAQBDA01. Next base: position 9,518 of record JAQBDA010000388.1, on the reverse strand, counting down.
GTAACAAGATTGTAATGCGCCGCCCACTGGTCATCGTTGGGCCAGTATTGGGTCTCAAGCTGGAAGCTCTCCTCGATCATCACCGGAATGCCGGCAGCGATTAATTGCTTCAGCGTCTCAATGTCACCGCCGACGCGGAACTCGGTATTCAGCCAGCCGGCGCGGTTCCTGGTGTAATGGACCAGCTCTTCTACGTTGACATTGCGGTCGGCGCGCTGCGGTTTGAGCAAATCGGAGATGTCAAACTGGTCGCCTTCCCAGCCGTAATAGCGCAAATAAAGTGCCAGGGTCGCCGGACCACAGTTGTTGGCATCCTGCTTCTCCCATAATGGGGCGGATAGCGAGGCGGCATCCGGGATCGGGGTAGGTACAGGCGTGGGTGTCGGGGTCGCTCCAGCAGTGGGCTCAGCGATGGGTATTTCGACTGTTACAGGGGCAGCCGTCGGTGCTGCCTCTGCCCGGGAGATCACAATCACTTCCGGTGGGGGCAGGGCGGTCGGCACCTCACCGATCGGGTTGACTACCCCGCGTATGTAGGCCAGTGCGAAATCGACCCGCCAGCCGAGGCGGGTTTGGATGGGGGGTAGTTGGTAAAGCAGGACGGCAAGGAGGGATAAAGCAAGTCCTGCGATTGCGATTTTCAGCCAGATAGACCTGCGCATGGGCGGTATTTTATCACCGTTTGCATGTCCCTCTGGCTCTCTCAGCGTATTCTCACCCTCGCTCTGCGCCGTCCAATCCCAGCTCGCGGTGCAGGGTGCGCACGGTTGCTGTCACCTGATCTTCGGGGATGCAGAAGGAGGCGCTGTGTTCTGTGGCAGCCTGCGCTACGGCGATCACCCGCGTGCCCGCCTTACCGAGCGCTGCAAAAGCATGGGCGACGATACCGGTCTCGTTCCAGTTGGGCACACCGACCACCGAGACTGTGGCTACCTTTTCGCGCGTCTCCAGCCGCAAGCCGTCGTGGAATGTTTGTGGGCCAGCGCGGACAGCAGGGATGCCATCCACGCAGTTGGGGGAGATGTCACTGCCAAACTCCTGGCACAGCAGCTTCAGGCAGTGGTTCTGATCGCGCTGGCGCACCACCAGGTTCAGGCTGTGCTCGGAAAAGGACTGCGAGAACATGGGCACCTCCAGCCCGGCTTCGCTCAGGCAGCGAATGGCGCGCGCCGCAGACTGTGGTGTCCAGCGGTCGTCCGCGCTGCCCAGGGCGATCATCGCCAGCCCGGTGGTCGAGATGATTGCCGGAAAAATCTGACGGTCATCTCCCGGAGATTTGACGATGGTAGTGCCCGGGTGGGTGGGGTTGAAGCTGTTCAGCAGGCGCAGCGGGATGCCAGCGGTGACGATCGGGCGGATGGTCTTGGGGTGCAGCACTTCGGCACCGTAATAAGCAAGCTCGGCAGCTTCTTCATACGAGAGCTGGGTCAGGGTGCGCGCCTGGGGGACAATATTTGGGTCGGCGGTCAGGATCCCATCCACATCGCTCCAGATCCACAGCTCATCGGCGTTCAACCCGGCAGCGATGATGGCAGCCGAGTAATCGCTGCCACCACGTCCCAGTGTTGTGGTGACACCGGCCTGGTTGGCGGCAATATAGCCGGTGATCACCGGCAGCACACCCTGGTCGACCAGCGGTTTGAGGCGCTCTTGCAGCCTTTGGTGGGTCAGCTCAGGCAGCGGGTGAGCAGCCCCGAAGTTGCTGTCGGTGACGATCAGGCTGGCAGCATTGACTGCCTGGGCGCGCTGGGTGCGCTCGCGCAGTGCGGCTGCCAGCAGGCTGGCTGAAAGCTGCTCACCGAATGAGGCCACCGCATCGTAGCCGCGCTGGGTGACCTCCCCCAGCACAGCGATGCTGCGGTACAGGCGTTCCAGTTCATGCAGCCGGTCCTCGATCAGACCACCCGCTTCCAGGCGTTCATCGGCTCTCTCCAAGAGCTCTTCAACCACTTCCAGGTGGCGGCTCATCAGGCCGGCTTTCACCTGGCGGTAATCACTATCCCGGCCTTCGGCCGCCGAGCGAGCGCCCTTGATGAGCTGGTCGGTCACCCCGCTCATCGCCGAGATGACCACCGCTTTTGAGCCCGGATTGCCTGTCAGGATATCCACTACGCTGGCGAAGCGGTCAGCATCCCCCACTGATGTGCCGCCGAATTTATGTACGATCATATTTCTCTCCAATAATCGCTCATGCTCCTGCCAGGGCCTGCTCCAGGTCAGCCAGCAGGTCGTTGGCGTGCTCGATCCCCACCGCGTAGCGCACCAGGTTGTCCTTCAGCCCGGCGGCTTCTCGTTCGGAACGGCGCAGGGAGTACAGGGCAGCCGGCTGCTGGACGATGCTCTCCACTCCGCCTAATGTGGGGCCGATATAGGGCAGGTTCAGCCGGTCGATAAAGCGCGCCGTGGAATCGAAATCACCGTCGATCTCGAAGCTGACCACACCGCCAAATCCAGCCATCAGCCGCAGGGCGATCTGGTGGTCGGGATGGCTGGGCAGCCCCGGATAGTACACTCGCTGGATCCTGGGGTGCGCCTCCAGGGCGACGGCAATGTGCCGGGCGCTCTCGTTCTGGTGGTGTACGCGCAGCTCCAGGGTTTTCAACCCGCGCAGCAGCAGGTATGCGTCGTTGGGGCTGCTGATCCCGCCCATCACGCCTCGGGCGTGCTCGATCTGCGCCAGTGCCAGGTGCGAGCCGGTCACCACGCCTGCCAGAAGGTCGTTGTGCCCGCCCAGGTATTTGGAGGCGCTGTGCATCACCAGGTCGACGCCCAGCTCCAGGGGCCTCAAGTTGACCGGGGTGGCGAAGGTGCTGTCGATCATGGTGGCGATCTTGTGCCGGCGGGCGATCTCCACCAAACGCTCCAGGTTCATTACCCGCAGGTAGGGGTTGGTAGGCGTCTCGGCGAAGATCAGGCGTGTGTTGGGCCGGATTGCCTCCTCCAGGAGCTGGGGTTGGTCGATGGGCACCAGAGAGGTATCGATCCCCCAGCGGCTCAGGAACATCAAGGCAAATTCGCGCGTGCGGTGGTAGCAGTCGCTGACCATGATCAGGTGGTCGCCGGCCGAGAGCCGCGCCAGCAGGGTGGTGGTGATAGCCGCCATCCCACTGCCAAACAACAGCGCCCTTTCCGCTCCCTCCAGCTCCGCCAGTTTTTGCTCGGCTGCGGTCTGGGTGGGATTGCTGTAGCGCCCGTACTCGTAGTGCAGGCCGGGCTCTTCAGCTTCCTTACCGCGCATGAAATCGAGGATCTCGGCTGTATTGGTGAAGGTGTAGGTGGAAGTCTGCACGATGGGCGTGGTCACTGCGCCGTAAGGTTTGCGCCGCTCCTCGCCTGCGTGTACTGCCTGGGTGTTGAAGTGTTGAGCCATCCTGCTGCTCCTCTCTGCCGATTGGCCGGGGTGTATGCTGGTCGTTTCGAGAGCAGTTTGGCTGATAAAAAAACTTCAGCCGGGGTAGACTGGCTGAAGAGGTTTATTTGCACGTCTTCTCATCTTCCAGAACCCACCGGGGTCTGACGGAGTTGGCACCTGGCTTTCCAGGTTGCCGAGGTTTCACAGGGCCGGTCCCTCCACCTCTCTCGATAAGAACAGCTTATCCGTTATTTAATTGTGCGGGATGATACCACAAGGGGCGGATTGAGTCAAATGCCCCTGGCCTATTATCTAGTCGGCAGCTAGCGAGGGCAGCCGCGGGTGCTGGCGGTGCGGCTCCAGCCAGAACGACCCCCGGCGGCAGAAATCGATCACCGCTGCCAAGGCGCCGATGCCGGGTCGCCGGCGCAGGGCAGGTTCTTCCGGCTCGAAATAGTAATACGAAGCCGGAACGCGCAGCGGCTCGTAGTCCAGAAATGCCTGTTCCAGCGCATCCGCCAGGTTGAGAGCATCCTCGAACAGCACCTGCTTGTGATACCCATTCCCGTTCAGGTCTGCAAGCATGCCCGGATCAGAATTACCCGGATGGTAGCTGTCCATGGATGATTCCAGGTGCCAGCGACCGGGCAGCACCGCTCCCATCGGATTCCAGCCGTAATCGAGAGCCAGCTCAAGCACCTCGGACCAGGCATAGCTCGCCAGGTTGAGGGTCAGCTCAGGCTGTCTTTCATTGCGCATGCGTATTGTCACTGTTCTGTTCTCCAAACTGCAGGTCAGGATATTTTACCGCGACTTCTCAAATCAGTTAACCTTGACAAATGTGGGCAGCACGACTATCATATATATGAATGTATGATCAGGTATTGAAACAATATGGACACAAATTCACGTATTTCAGAATCGACCAATCTGACCGAGGGGCAGGCAGCGCGCGTGGCTGAGCTGTTCAGCGCCATGAGCGACGCCAGCCGGGTGCAGATCATCGCCGCCCTACTGGACGGCCCAATGAACGTCCAATCGCTGGCGGAGGTAGCGGGGATCAGCGAATCGGGCGTGTCCCATCACCTGCGCAGCCTGAGGCAGATGCGCCTGGTGCGAACGCGCAAAGAGGGGCGCTGGGTGTATTATTCCCTGGACGATGAGCACGTCGCTGAACTATTCCGGAGGGGGGTGGAACACATCCTGCATGGCTAACCCTACATCGCTGAACAATCCTGCTGTAGAAGGCAAACTGCAGTTGGATGCATCTTCGCTGATCCCAGAATTATCGCAATGCCAGGGCCCATGCCTGGAACGGCTGGAAGCCGCGCTGAATGGGAATGGAAAGGTGCAGAGCGCCCATATCAAGCACGAGCAGGGATCAGCTCTGCTCTGTCTGCACTACGACCCGGCCCAGGTGTCCGTCGAGCAGGCGCGACGCATTGCCGCTCGAGCCGGCTCGAAGATTTCCAGCCGCTACCGGCACGAGGTCTATCCGGTTGATGGCATGGACTGCTCTGATTGTGCCCTGGTCCTCGAGCACGGTATCGGGCGCGTGGAAGGAATATTCAGCGCCAGCGTGAGCTATGCTGACCAGATGCTGCGTGTGGAGTACGATTCCCGCCAGATAAGCCGTCCGGCGATCCGGCAGCGCGTGAAGAACCTGGGCTACCGTGTGCCACCCTCCGGTATTCTGCGTTGGTACAACGAAAACCACATGCTGCTGCTGAGCCTGCTCTCAGGGCTGGCCCTGCTCATTGGCTGGCTGGGGGAGACGTTCTTCGGTTTCCCGAATGGTCTGAGCCTGGGATTCTACCTGGCTGCATACCTGCTCGGCGGGTGGCATACTGCCATCCACACCGCCCGCGATATACGCCAGCGCCGCTTCGACGTTGACATGCTGATGCTGGTAGCCGCACTTGGGGCTGCGGCAATCGGCGAGTACCCGGAGGGCGCGCTGCTGCTGTTCCTTTTCAGCCTGGGGCATGCCCTGGAGGAGCGCGCTCTGGAGCGCGCCCGGCGTTCAATTCGCGCCCTGGGAGACCTGGCCCCGCGCTATGCCATGCTGCGGCGAGATGGGTTGGAAATATTACAGCCTGTCGACCGGGTAGCCATTGGGGATATCGTGCTCGTGCGGCCTGGTGAGCGCTTCCCTGTCGATGGCCGCGTGCTCTCGGGCAGCTCGGCGGTAGACCAGTCACCAGTCACCGGCGAATCCGTACCGGTGGATAAGACGCTGGGTGACGATGTGTATGCCGGGTCGGTGAACGGTGAGGGCGCCCTGGACGTTCAGACTACCCGTTTGGCGCGGGACAGCACCCTGAGTCGGGTGATGCGCATGGTGGAGCAGGCGCAGGCGCAGCAATCGCCCACCCAGCAATTGACCGAGCGCTTCATGGCCTGGTACGTGCCTGCCGTGCTTCTCATTGCCCTGTCTATCATCGTCATCCCGCCCTTGATCGGCGTGCCGTTTGCGACCTCGTTCATCCGGGCGATGACTCTCCTGGTTGCCGCTTCGCCCTGCGCCCTGGCGTTGGGTACACCCTCGGCGGTGCTGGCAGGGACGGCGCGCGCCGCGCGCGGCGGCGTCCTGGTAAAGGGCGGCCTGCATCTGGAGAACCTTGGCCGCCTGCAGGCGGCTGCCTTCGATAAGACCGGCACCCTGACCAGCGGGCAGCTGACCGTGACCGATGTGATCACCCATCCTGCAGGGAGCGACGATGACGAGCTGCTGAGTCTGGCGGCGGGGGTAGAGAGCCGCTCGGTGCACCCCCTGGCACAGGCGGTGGTGCGGGCAGCAGATGAACGTGGTTTGTCACTTCCTGCTGCAGTGGATGTGCAGGCAGTCAGCGGGCGCGGCATACGGGCCACGGTGGCAGGTATCCCGGTCTGGGTGGGCAGCCGGGGCTGGTTCGAGCAGCAAGGGATTGAGCCTCCCCAGCCGCTGATGGAGGAAATGGAAAAGCTGGAGGCGGCGGGTAAGACGGCAGTCCTGGTACGCAAGGGGGACAGCTTCGCCGGTCTGATCGCGTTGGCCGACATCGTTCGTCCGGAAGCCCGGCAGGCGATCGCCGATTTGCTGGGAATGGGCCTGCAGAAGATCGTCATGCTCAGCGGGGATAACGAGCGCACCGCGGCGCATATCGCTGCCCAGACCGGGCTGCCTGATTACCGGGCAGGCCTGCTGCCAGAAGATAAGTTAACCGCCATCCAGGAGCTTGTGGAGCAGTACCAGGTGGTCGCTATGGTGGGCGATGGTGTGAATGACGCCCCGGCGCTGGCTAACGCCACGGTCGGGATCGCTATGGGCAGCGCGGGCAGCGACGCCGCGCTGGAGACCGCCGACGTTGCGCTGATGTCCTCCAACCTGGAAGTGCTGCCTTTCGCTGTCGGTCTGGGGCGGGCCACGTTGAGCACGATCCGGCAGAACCTGGCCATCGCCATCGGGGTGATCCTGGCGCTGTCGGCGGCCTCTGTTCTGGGCTGGGCGGGCATCGGTCTGGCGATCCTGCTGCACGAGGGCAGCACCCTGCTGGTGGTGCTGAACGGGCTGCGGCTGCTCGGGTACCGCCAGTAGCGGCGGAAATCCACAACCTCTTTCGTAAGCCAATCCCTCCACCTGGTGGGCAAGAGACCACCGCACAAAAAATCCCTCTTGACAAACAAGAACGTTTGGTCTAAAATGGCTTGCATATATTCCCATATGGGTATATAATAAAGCCATGGCACGCAAACCGACGACTCACGATCCGTTCAATGCCGTGGCGGAACCCAAACGGCGCAAGATCCTGGAAGTGCTGGGAGCAGGAGAAAAGACCGTCAGCGAAATCATCGAAATGCTCGGATGGCCCCAACCGATGGTCTCGAAGCACCTGGGGGTGCTGAAGCAGGTCGGATTGGTGAGCGAGAGGCGGGTTGGTCGCCAGCGGATATACTGTGTCAATGCCGAGCAGCTCAAACCCATCTACGACTGGGTCGCACCGTTTGAGCGTTATTGGAGCGAGCGGTTTGACCGTCTCGACGAAGTCTTACAGGTTGTTCAAATAAAGGAGAGGTAGCATGTCCGCAAGTAAGAATCAAACAAGTGTAACAGCCGAGCCCGGCAAGCAGGAGCTTTTCATCACCCGGGAGTTCGACGCACCGCGCGAGCTGGTCTATCAGGCGCATATCGACCCGGAGCTGTATGTCCAGTGGCTGGGCCCGCGCGGCTACGAGATGAGCCTTGAGACCTTCGAGCCTTACAGCGGCGGCAGGTACCGCTACATCCACAAGGATCAGGAAGGCAACGAGTACGCTTTTCACGGCGCGTTCCACGAGATGTCCGAGGAGCTGATGATCCAGACCTTCGAGTTCGAAGGTCTCCCCGAACGCGGGCACGTCTCGCTGGACAGCATGCGGCTCGAGGTGCTGCCCGGGGACCGGACCCGGGTCGTGATCCAGTCCGTGTTCCAGTCCGTCGCCGACCGGGATGGTATGGTCCAGGCAGGCATGGAGACCGGCGTCGATGAAGGCTATCAGCGTCTCGACGAGCTGCTGGAGAAGATGCGTGTGAGAGGATAGGCAAGCGATCGGTCTCAGCCCGCATAGAAAATACCGCGCTGGAGGGCAATTTGCCAGGTAGCCCTCCAGCTATGGGATGACCACATGAAGACAGTCACCTTAAAAGATGGGACGCCCATCGCTTTCGACCGGTCGGGCAAAGGACCGGCGCTCATTCCGGGAGGCGGACTACTTGACCAGGGCAGCGGTGAGCAGCGTAAAGATCGAAATATCGGCCAGGAAATGAATCCACCATGCCCAGAAAAAGCCGCGCGTCTCGACCATCGCCTTGCCTAATATCCATCCCATAAAGATCGAGAGGATTCCGCCCAGGATCCCGCCTGGTATACCAAAGTAATGGGCTATTCCCAAAGAAATAAGCCGACATCCACAGAGCCTGTATGCTGCCGCCCGTTGGCTCAAGCGTTGTCAGCATTGGAACCCGATACGTGACCTCTTCATTGAAGGCGTTTAACGCGGAATAAAACAGGATCGACGGCAGGACCGGCACGACCTTGAGCATCGCCTCACCCCCCGGTCGCTGGACCAGGTACAGTACGACCCCCAGGGCAATCGCGATATAAAACCCCCACTGCAGGCCAAAGCTCGTCCATGGATCGGGTTTTGGAAAACCGAGCAGGGGCACCGGCTGGATGGGGACGCGCAAGTCGCCGCGCGTCAAGAACATATCCCGGCGACGGTAGCCTAAGACCAGCAAGACAGCGATCATCGCCAGTGAGACGACCAGCTTGCCGGTTTGCTCGGCCTGCATGCGGGCATCGAAGGCACTGTTCCCGAAGGATGCTTGCAGCGCAGGTATGGTGAAGTCGAACCGCAGGCGAAGTTCAACCGGGTCCGCTCGTTGGTGAACCGCAAAGACTATACCCTGGTTGCCCTGGAAGAGGCGGCGGTGCCCTGCGGGATTCCGGACCGCCACTATGCTGGCATCAAGAGCGTTTCAATCAGCCATATCCGGGGCAGCGAATCGCGCGGCGAGGATTTCGACCGTGATTTCAACCCGGTCCACGAGCGCACAGCCGGGCGCTGGATGAGTGTGTACCTGGCCTGGCTGGACGGCGTTGTGCTGCCGCCGGTGGAGCTGGTGCAGGTAGGGGATGCGTACTATGTCCGTGACGGGCACCACCGCATCTCGGTGGCACACGCCCTGGGGATCGATTATATCGATGCCGAAGTAGCGGTTGTTGAATCGGCCACTTGTCCATATATACAATAGGGAAGTCCTGATACCATTTTCTGATAGTCTCCCTGTCCAGGGTCGTCAAGGACCATGCCATCAGCATCTGGCAATGTCATTCCGAGCGCAGCTAGGAATTCCTGATGGATTCAATGAGGCTATAAACGCCACAGGGATTCCTCGCCGTAAAAAGCGCTCCTCGGAATGACATCTTACTAACCCGCAGCCCTGCACAGCGGGTATACTTGGGTAAATGCCGGTAAGATTTCGTATAAAGATGTAAGCTACAAAGGGCATTTACCCTTGTATACTCTACGCTGGATCGCAGGACGATGGCAAAGAATATCCTGATCGTCGATGATGATGCATTGATGCGCCGTAGCCTGGCCTACAACCTGGAGCAGGCTGGCTACCGCGCTACCAGTGCAGCCA
>JAQBDA010000387.1:0-35684 GCA_032124675.1 Chloroflexota bacterium | reverse complement strand
CCATGCGACCACGTTGAACCATTCTGTCTCGGCGCGTCGCTCTCCGTCTGATGTATTCCAGGTTCGCGAAGTAGCGATCGAGAATGTGGTAACCGGGCGACCGGAGGGCGTATAGCGCATCTCTGGATCTCGCCCCAGCCTGCCAATGATCATGACTTTATTCAGACCTCGGCTCATGTCTAAATCCTTGTCTATCGATCTGTTGCTGTATCTGTTGTTAACTTTCTATACCCAGGCGCGTAACAGGTCGGGTCAGCCGCCGGTACAGGAGTGGAGACTGGATCGAAGCCTTTGCCTGGGATTCAGTGCGGGGCTAAATATTGGTCAGCAGGAAACGCATAATTGGCTCGTATAAACGCATATTGCGCTCCAGTTCGGTACCGAACACCGGCGCCATGGATACGTTCATGAGCACATAATGGCCTTCCGTTTGCTTGCGAATGGGATAAGCCAGTTTGCGTTGTCCCCACTGGTCGGTCTTGTCGACCGTACCGCCTGCATCAGTGATCCAGCTCTGGACTCGTTTGATCGCTTCTTCAATCGCAGTCTCTTCAAGGTCCGGCTGGATAATGAAAACGAGCTCGTACTCGCGCATGGTAAGCATGCCTCCTTTCCTCGGGATTGCCCCAGGACATGCTCGAACGTATGCCTGGAGCGGAAAGCGTTGCGCATCACCGTTTGTTGGACGGTCAGAGGCAACGGGTTGCTAGTATACTCGAAAGAGGCTGATTTGCAAAGGGGACATTTCTACTTTGCATTGACAGGGGGATTTACTCTGAGTGACAAGTCCGATATCCTGCCAGGCCTATGGAAAGTTAATCTAATCTCAAGAGCGCTCCTAATGCCTGGATGAGGCGGTCGATATCGCCCTCGTCGTTGTATGCCTGCACCGATATGCGCAGGAAATGGCGACCCTCCCACTCCACAAACGGCACTTCGACCTGGTATTCATCGTACAGGCGCACCTTGAAAGCCTTCAGGTCTGGGTGGCGTGGAAGCTCTGTGGCTCCCATCTGGTGGATGGAACCGCCTCCTGCAGGGTAGAGACCAGGAAGACTGGTCAGCTCGCTGACCCTGACTAAAGCCTGGCTCAGCAAGCTGCGGCACTGCTGGTGTACGCTCTCCCAACCGTTCTCTTGCATGAACTGGATGGCAGCCGGGACCGTCAGGCAGGCTGCAGGATCGTCGGTACCGCGCCACTGGAAATAATCTACGAATTGCGAGCCGGTGGTGAAGGTTTCCTCAGCCTGCCAGCCCCAGCTCACCACCAGCGGCTCGACCAGGTGCTGTACCTCCGGCCTGGCATAGAGAAACCCGGCACCCTTAGGCGCCAGCATCCACTTGTGGCAGTTGCCGGTGTAAAAATCTGCCCCGATCGTACCCAGATCGACCGGTATCTGACCGGGTGCGTGAGCACCATCCACCAACGTCAGGATGCCTGCCTCGCGGGCGAGGGCACAGAGCTCGGCTGCCGGAATGGTCAGCGCAGTTGGTGAGGTAATGTGGCTGATGAACAGCAGGCGTGTGCGATCGGTCACCCCGGACCAGATCTGTTCGACGATATCGCTCTGCGAGGTAGCAGGCAAGTCCACAGCCTGGCGCCGGTATACTCCGCCTGTCTTCTGGCAGATGTACTGCCAGGTTCGATCACAGGCGCCGTATTCGTGGTTGCTGGCCAGGATCTCGTCTCCCGGCTGCAAATCCAGCGAGCGGGCGATCACATTGACCCCATAAGTGGCGTTTGGGATGAAAACCAGCTCATCAGCCGGGGCGTTCAGATATCTCCCCAGGGAGGAACGCGCCTCGTGCAGCAGCTCGGGTAAGGATTTGGTGAGGAATTGAACTGGTTGGTATTCCAGGCGGCGCTGCCAATCCTGGTAGACCTCGAAGACCGGCCGCGGGCAGGCGCCAAAAGAGCCATGGTTGAGAAAGGTGATGTCGGGGTCGAGCAGGAATAGTTCTTTAATTGTCATAAACTACTGCTTATACCCGATCATCCTCAGGAACTCTTTCCGCCAGGTGATATCCGCTTCCGCTTCAATCCCCTTTGGGCTTGACCCATCGATCACACCCAGGATGCCGCGCCCCTGGTCGGTCTCAGCCACCAGCACTTCCACCGGGTTTGCAGTGGCGCAGTAGATGCGGCAGACCTCCGGCACCATTTTTACCGAATTGAGCACGTTCACCGGGAAGAAATCCGCCCCCAGGAAGATGATAAAGCTGTGCCCGGCGCCGATTGCCAGCCCGTTCTGCTTTGCCAGCTCGATCATTTCCGGGTCATTGCCGCTGTAGCGCACCAGGCACTTCCCGGATGCCTCGCAGAATGCCAGCCCGAATTTGATCCCCGGTACGGCTGTCACCAGCGCTTCATGCAGGTCCTCGACCGTCTTGATGAAATGCGATTGGCCAAGAATGAAATTGATCTCGATTGGTTTTTCGATTTTTACGGTTGAGATGTTCATGGTTTGACTCCTTGACAGGTTACGGGGTTGGATAGAGAATAGAGAAGCGAGAATAGTGAATCGAGAATAGGGTGGTTGTACTGAGCATACAATAACCACGCCAATAAATCAAGATAAGGCTGAATAAACTTCCCTGACCCTATCCTATTCGGTACAACTGGATTGCTAATATAATATCTCTGTGATCTTTGTGTCTCTGTGGTGAGACATCCAACAAAGGAGTCGTAGTGAACGAGCCTGCCATCCTCGTCCACCATAAAGACGGGTACACCATCAGCACCGATAAGACCAGGCTGGATATCCCTGCCATCCACAGCTATCTATCGGATGAAGCCTACTGGTCGCAGGGCATCCCTCTGGAGATTGTCGAGCGGGGTATCAAAAACTCTTTGTGTTTTGGTTTGTATCAAGGGGAGACTCAAGCCGGCTTTGCGCGTGTGATCTCAGACTACGCCAGCTTCGCATATCTATGTGACGTATTCATCCTGGAGTCTTTCCGCGCAGAGGGCCTGGGCAAATGGCTCATGGCATGTGTACTGTCCCATCCTGCGCTGCAGGGGCTGCGCAACTACCTGCTCTTCACCAAAGATGCCCACGGTTTGTACGCCCGCTACGGCTTCACGCCGGTCGCCAATCCTGAACGGATCATGGTGAAGCGAGATGCGGATATTTATCTAAAGAAGGATGGTTGACAGATTTACATCGACTTGCAACATTTTTCTTCTTACGGTATGATGAAATTATCAGGGGGGAAGGTTGATCTGATCCCTACCGTTGTGAACACGCAGAAACCGGCGTTCACGACCTGAGTAAAGGATAATATGAAGAATCTTCGCAGAATTACGCTTGTTTTATTGGTAGTACTCCTGATCATCCCCGCCGTTCCTGGCTATGCAGATGCGCCGGACCAACCCGGCGGTGAGCCGAGTGTCACCCCGCAGGGTGACTGGGCTTTCTTGCGCTGGGGCATCGACTGGCAGCTGTTCCACCTGACCAGCCCACGCCCGATCGATATCTTCGTCGCCCGCCTGCACCGGGTGACCCAGACGGCTACGATCGATACCGCCATCGCCCAGGGGAAGATCAAAGAGGGCCGCGAATCGGTGCCTGATATGGCTGCTCGCTACCAGAACGCGGTCAACTACTGGGGTCAGGCCTGGGGAGGGCGCAACGATATCCCGGTGGCGATCAATGGATATTTCTTTGACGACTCCGGTGGGACAGGCACCCCCTGGAGTGGGGTTGTCCACTCTGGCTGGTATGCTAAACAGTTCACCAATAATTTAGGAGATGCAGGGTTTGCCTGGACTCACGAGCGGCAGGCGTTTGTTGGTGCCTGCGTTTATCACACCGGCAATAATAATGAGGTTGCTTTCGAAAAATCCGGCTATACACCCAATATCGAGGCCATCAATGCGCCGCGCAGCAGCCAGGAATTTATCATCTACACCCCCCAATACAACTATCAGACCGACCCTGATTCGACCTCCCTCGAGCTGCTGGTCGAGATGACCGAACCCAGCCAGATCCTGCCCTCACCTGCTGGCGCGGTCGGCAAGATCAGGAAGATTACCAAGAACCAGGGGGCGACACCGCTGTATTTCGATTATCTGGTGCTATCTTTTTGGGGCGTCAAGCGCGATCTAATACAAGCCCGCATCAACAGCGGTGAGATCAACATCGGTGACCAGATTGCCATCTCACAGGAGATCACCGATTGCCCATCCTCGAAGACCGGCTCCCATGACTGGACCAAGACCTATGCCAGCCTGGGAGGCGATTATCATTTCCTGATCGACGGCGTATACCAAGATCCCGGGACGGGTGATTCGGCGGTGCCGAACTCGCGCACCGTGGTGGCTTATAACAATGACCACGTGTATTTCGTCGTCGTAGATGGTTGGAATGCCGGCCAAAGCGAGGGCATCAAAATCTCCGAGCTGAATAATTTCCTTGTCACCCAGTTGGGGGCGACCAATGCAGTCTCGATGGACAGCGGCGGCTCCTCGACCTTTGTGGTCAACGGCAGCGTGATTAACAATACCTACTGCAACTTCACACGAAACTGCGGCATGCAGGCCTCCGATGAGTTTGTCCCACGCTCGAATGAGATCGAGTACCCGGAGATATTCCCCCCGGCTGCTCTGTCGGTGACCGATCCCGCCCTGATGGCTGTGGAGAGCCCTGACTGCACCCCAGGGAACTGCAAGCCGATTGTAGGCACGGCCTTCATGCTGGTCTCTTCTGAGCCCATCTCCCGCTCGCTGACATTCACTCCGACCCAGATCGTAACGTCGACGGCTACTGCCGCGATCCGCCTCGGTCCGGGGACGAACTACGCTTCCCTGGGCAGCGTGCCCTCCGGTACGGAGGGTCAGGTGTACAGCAACCTATCCAACACTAACGGAGTCCTGGCGAAGAACATCGCTGCCACCAGCGGTCTCTCGTACTGGTGGTTCGTGGATATGGGCAACCTGACCGGGTGGGTGGTGGAGGAGGTCCTGGAAGGCGGCAGCACACCGCCAGAACCGCCGCCCATTGACTACACCGACTTTGCCTTCCTGCCGACCATCCCGCACGCCGCAGTGGGAGTGTCGGCTGTTGAGTATGGCTTTATCCAGGGCTACCCCGGACCGGTTCCAGCGACTGGAACGATCCCCGGTCCCACCTCTCGATGAGCCTGCCGGTTGGCAAACTGCCCCCGGAACTGCTGGCAGAAATCATCAAGCACGCGCCCATCCATGATGAGCGCGTTTTGCTTGGTCCTGGCATCGGTCTGGACTGCGCGGTTGTCGAGCATGGTGAGAAGCTGCTGGTCTATAAAACCGATCCGATCACATTCACTGCCGACCAGATCGGCTGGTACGCGGTGCAGATCAACGCCAACGATATAGCCACCACCGGGGCAGAACCGCGCTGGTTCCTGGCGGCACTTCTGTTACCGCCGGATACCGCCACGCCGGACACGGTACGCCAAATCTTCGACCAGATCTATCGCGCCTGCGATGAGCTGGGCATCTCCCTGATTGGCGGGCATACCGAAGTCACCCACGGGCTGGACCGGCCGATCCTGGTGGGGACCCTGGTCGGTGAGATGGCGAAGGACAGGCTGGTCACGCCGCGCGGCCTCCGGCCTGGTGACCGCCTGCTGCTGACCAAAGGCGTGCCGGTTGAAGCTACCGCCATCATCGCCCGTGATCTATCCGAGCGCCTGGTTGGGGCGCTCACCCCGCAGGAGATCGAGTCCGCTCGGCAATACCTGTATGATCCGGGTATCAGCGTGCTAAAAGATGCGCAGACAGCGATGCGGGCTGGCAGGGTCAGCGGTATGCACGACCCGACCGAAGGTGGTCTCTACGCAGCTATTTGGGAGATGGCACATGCCAGCGGTAGTACACTGGTCATCGATCAGGCAGCCGTTCCCGTGCCCGAGCTATCCAGAAGGATATGCAAAGCATTGGGCATCGACCCGTTGGGCGCGATCGCCTCCGGCGCGCTGCTGTTGGCAGCGCCGCTGGAGCAGGCTGAGAAAATAGTGGATGCCCTGGGACCGGAGGGCATCCTGTGTGTTGAGATCGGTTGGGTTGAGGATGGACCGCCTGATGCCTGGCAGGTGAGTGATGGTATACGCTTGCCCCTACCTCGCCCAGAACGAGACGAGATCGCCAGGTTGTTTGATTAAGATTGCCCTCCCATAGGTTCCTGCAGGGAGGGCTTACGTTTTTCCTCAGCTAAGATTGCCTCTCTAGATGGTGATTTCTTTCGCGTTGATCTGCCCGCTTTCTTGTTTGAGAGCTGGCTTCCTGAATATCCATGCTTTGAACCGTCCGGTGGGATTGCTGCGTGCCTGGCTTCCTGCTGCCTGGTCAAGTAGACGGTACTTTTCAGCATCCCTGTGCGCTGCTTCGATTTTTTGATTCTTCAGTAATTCAACACTGATATGCGTATACATTTTTATACCTCCATTTGGCTCTCTATGTAAGCAACTGTTCATAGTATAGAGTCTGCCCGGGGTGGTTGTCACCGCCCTTTAGTGGGGTAATTAGGGTAGAATAAGGGTGGAATTTGTCAGAAAGTGAGTTCTGAACACAGGTGAGGGTGGCATGGATGCAAAAGCAGTACAGTCCTGGCATGAGCCGCTGGGCGAGCGTGAGCAGCAGATATTGGGCTTGATATCGGATGGTTTATCCAACCGAGAGATCGCCCAAAGGCTTTCCTTATCCCTGGATACGATCAAGTGGTATAACAAGCAGCTCTTCAGCAAACTTGGAGTGAGCAGCCGCAGCCTGGCAGCCGCCACAGCTCGGCAGTACGGTCTGCTGGGAATACCGGCACCTTCCCGGGCGGAAAGTAAAGCCCGTCCTCTGCACAATCTGCCGCATATCCCGACCTCATTCATCGGCCGAGAAAGTGAGCTTGCAGAAATCAAACGCCTGCTGCAAGCCTCCCACCTGGTGGTGCTTACCGGGGCGGGTGGGTCGGGAAAGACCCGCCTGGCGCTGCAGGCAGCCTACGAACTGGTTGATCGCTACCCGGACGGAGTCTGGCTGGTCGAGCTGGCACCGCTCATTGATCCCAGTCTGGTTCCGAACGCCATTGCCGACGTGCTGCGGGTTAACCAAAGCGGTGAAGCCCCGCTCATGTCGAACATCCAGCACTTCTTACAGACAAAACGCTTGCTGTTGTTCTTAGACAATTTCGAGCACCTGCCTGAAGCCTCCCCCATGCTGGGGGAACTCGTTGCATCTGCTCCGCAGATCTCCATCCTGGTGACCAGCCGAGAAAGGCTGCACGTCTATGGTGAGCAGGAATATTTAGTCCAGCCGCTTGATCTGCCTGATCTGGAGGGGGATATTCCGCTGGACCGGTTCTTGGGCATCGAATCGGTATCCTTGTTCGTGGAACGCGCTCGAGCTGTAAAGCAAGACCTGGTGCTGCAGCCGGAGGATACCGTTGCTGTGGCGCGAATGTGCGTACACCTGGATGGTTTGCCGCTAGCGCTGGAGCTGGCTGCTTCATACGTGAAGATATTCCCCCTGGCTGCGCTGGCTGAGCGCCTGGATGGCCGCTTGAGTTTGCTGACAGGTGGACCGCGCGACCTACCGGCCCGCCAGCGCACGCTCCGCAATACCATCGACTGGAGCTACAATCTGCTTGACGAAGCTGAGCGCATACTTTTCTCCCGCCTGTCTGTATTCCGCGGTGGCGGCAGCCTGGAAGCTGTCGAAGGAGTCTGCGCGGATGGTTTGCCAGGCGATCTAATAGCAGTCTTATCTTCTCTGGTTGATAAAAGCCTGGTGCGGACCCGCGAAGGCACTGATGGCGAGCTGCGCTTTGAGATGCTGGAGACTATCCGCGAGTACGCCCTGGAGCGGCAGATTGCCCGCGGGGAAGTGGACAGCACCAACAGGCAGCATGCTGAATATTTTGCGGGGCTTTCCAAGCGTGCTGCAGGCGAGATACGCTACGCCAGGCAGCGCTACTGGTTTGCCCGGCTGCGCAGCGAGTATGATAACCTGCGCACCGCGTTGGCCTGGTCGCTGGATGGACCAGAAGTGGAACCCGGTTTGCGCATAACGGCTGCGCTGAGCGATTACTGGTATTACGTCGGTCATCATATTGAATCCAGGTACTGGACAGACTTAGCGCTTGAGCACCTGCAAGGTGCGCCGCTGGTGCTGCAGGCAGGGGTACTGCTTTGCATCGGTCACCTTCAAATGGTGAAGAGCGACCCAGAGCAAGGAAAAACATATCTGCTCCAGGCAATTGATTTGTACACAAAGCTGGGCGATGAACGCAATGTCGCCTGGGCTTGGATGTACTTGAGTGCCTTGTATCTCAGCCAGCCCGAGCAATACAAGGAGGGTGTAGCCCTTTGCCAGAAGTGCCTCGAGACGTTTCAGCGCATCGGTGATCTGGCTGGTCAGGCACAGGCGCTGAATATATTAGGTGAGTTCACCCGGTTGCTGGGGGAGCTCGAAGAATCCAGAAACTATTACGAGCAGTGTCTTAAGGTAGTTGAGCAAACCGGAGAACGGCTGAGGGAAGGTATGCTGTATGCAAACCTGGGTTTTCTTGCCTACCACAGGGGTGATTATCGGGATGCCCTGCAATTGACGCGAGAATATCTGCGCATCGTTGAGGCGTTCAGAAATGACTATGGCATCCTTACCGGTATCGCATCCATCAGCGGGCCGCTGGCTGCCTTGGGTCGACCAGAGCGCGCAGCGCGCTTGATTGCCGGGGCGGAGAAACAGCTCGAGGTCATCGGCGCAATTCATCAACCCTCCGATATGCCGGAAATCGAAGCGTACCACCGCAATATTCTGGATCAAATAGGGGTTGATGCATTCCAGGCTGCCTGGGAAGCCGGCAGCCATCTGACGATCCCGGAGCTGGTGGATTTAGCGTTTGAAGATGTGCCCGAAGACTGAGATTTCAGGCTCCGTCACCCAGTAAGAATTCAGCCAGTTTCGCATAGACCTGTGCAGCATGCACAAGATCGTCCGCCATTACCCATTCGTCCACCGCGTGCGCCTGGGCGATATCGCCGGGTCCGAAAACCACCACCGGTATGCCCAGCTCGGTCACCGCGCTGGCGTTGCAGCAGTAGGGCACTGTATAGGTCTTAGCAGGCAGATCGCTGGCTTCCAGGGCTTTCAGCAGTGCCGCCGGTAGCCGGTCCTTGACGGAGGCCGCCCAGGCAACATGGAAGTCACCCCGTTCCAGCCTTGCCCCGGTATATAGTTCCACTACCACCGGCCACAGATCGACCTCCACACCGCCTGGCACGGCCTGCCGGAATCGCTCTATCAGGCTTCCGGGCGTCTCTCCGACCATCAGCCGGCAGTCGAAGCGCGCCCGGCAGCCATCCGGGACGATCGAATTGCCGGGGAATGGCTCGGAGACGATCTCTACCAGCTCGAAGATCTCTCCACCCAGCAGCGGGTCGGAGCGCAGCGGCATCTCCCGCACCCCCTGGATGGCGGGCAGCATCTTGTAGACCGCGTTTACGCCCAGCTCCGCCCGGGAGGTGTGTGCGGGGACACCCCAGGTTTGCAGCCGCACCCCGGCGCGCCCTTTCTGTGCCAGCCCAGCGTTTAATAACGTCGGTTCGACCACCAGGCAGTAATCCGGTAGACCTCCATCACCCGCAGCCTGCTCCAGCACTTGGCGTGTGGCCGCGCCTTCCATCATCTCCTCCACCACCGTTGCCGCCACCCAGATATCCCCGCTGAAATCCTGGCGCGGCAGTGCCGCTAACCCTACCAGCGCGCTTGCCAGCCCGCCTTTGATATCACACGAACCACGCCCGTAGATCTTTCCATCTACAAGCTCGCCTCCGAATGGGTCCGTACGCCAGCTCTTCGGGCTGGTTGCTTCCACCGTGTCGGCATGGATATCCACCAGCAGGCGGCGGGCGGTGCCGGGCCTGGTGCCCCGCAGTACCCCCACACTGTTGCCGTACTCGTCCTGCCAGACCTGGTCGTAGCCCAGGGCGCGCATCACTTCCTGCACCCGCTCCATCATCGCGGCTTCTTGCCCAGAAAGGCTGGGAATGCGTACAAAATCACGGCATAGTGCTGCTGGATCGTTCATGACTGATTCTCCCTTGACTTTCTCAAAGCCCACAAGCCTAACCCCAGGGCGACCGACATCAAAGCCACACATACCAGGAAAGTATCCTGCAGGGCGGCGACCTGGGCGCTCGCTGACGCCTGGGTCGCACCGCCGGGGACCGCACCACCGCTGTAGATAAATACCCTGCTGGCCCAAACTGCTCCCAGGACAGCGATTCCGGTCACCTGCCCGAGAGTGCGGCTGATCGCCAGCATACCCGAAACGATCCCCAGCCGCTCGCGCGGTGCAGCCCCCATCACCGCGCTGTTATTTGGTGACTGGAAGATGCCGAAACCCAGGCCGATCGGTACAAAGCGCAGGATATAGCCCAAAGTGGTCGTATCCGCGCTGAGCGTATGTAGGGCTAGATAGCCGGTCAGGATGATTCCCAGACCAAGCGCGGTGATGGGTCGGGTGCCGAAGCGGTCCGATGCTATACCGGATATGGGGGCGATGATCCCCAGCAATATCGGTATCACCACCATCAGCAGTCCGACCTGGCGGGGATTGTAGCCAAGCACGTTCTCCAGATAGAACGGCATCAGGATCAGCGTCCCGGCAATACAGACGAAACCCAGCAGTGCAGTGAGCAGGTTGATCGTTAACAAAGTATTTTTGAACAGGCCCAGGTCGATCATCGGCTGCTTTGCCCGCAGTTCGATCTGGATGAAAGCCACCAGGAAGAAGATGAATCCGGCGAACAGGGTCAGCACCAGCGGGTCGCTGAAGCCGCGCATCTGCCCGCGGGTCAGCGCCAGCAGCAGGCTCAGTAAGAATAAGAAAAGGGTCAATGCGCCCAGATAATCGAAATGCTGCCGGGCGGAGGGTTTGATAGCCGGCACATAGCGCAGCACCATCAGGGTGCCGACGATGCCTACCGGTAAATTGACGAAGAATATCCAGTGCCAGGAGAGACTCTGGATGATTAAGCCGCCCAGGGTAGGGCCGATGACAATACCGATCGATACCACAGAGCCGATGATGCCCAACGCCTTGCCACGCTCCTGAGGCGGGAATGCTTCGGTGACGATCGCCGTGCCTAACGCAAAGACCATCGCAGCGCCAACGGCCTGGACAACACGAAACCCCACCAGCCAGTAGACGTTTGGGGAGAGCCCGCACAGCACAGAGCCGGCAGTGAATACCACGAAACCAACAGCATAGATCGATTTCTTGCCGATCATGTCTGCCAGGCGACCGACACTCAACATCAGGGTCGTAATTGTGAGCAGATATGCCAGCACGACCCACTGTACGGTTGCAAAATCGGTATTGAAGGTGCGCACAAGGGTGGGCAGCGCCACATTGACGATGCTGCCATCGATGGTTGCCAGGAATACGCCCATTGCCACAGCCGCCATTACATGCCATTTGAGGCTGTAATCGACCAGACCACTCCCCAGGCGCACTTCACCTATGTCCAATGTTCAGCCTCCTTCTGCTCTGCTGAGGTAGATGACCATGCGCGGCAGCCGGCGCTCCTGCCCTTCCAGCACATACACCGACTCTCCGATTTTTTCAGCCCCCATGCGCCAGTAAAAGCCTTCTGCATTTGGATCGGCGATAATCTCCAGCCGTTCGGCGCCTGAACTGGCGGCAGCATGGCGGGCGTGGTCGACCAGGGCGCGCCCGATCCCCTGCCCGATATGGGGTGGATCGACCCATAGATAGTCCAGCTCTGCCCTGTCTCCTTCGCTGATCAACCCGTAGAAACCTGCGACCTGGGTGCTGATCTCTGCCAGGATGACTTGATGGCTGCGCACATATTCTTCGGTGATAATCAGCTGCTCGCGCCAGACGGCGATCCAGTGTTCCGGATAGCCCCAGTATCGTTTGGCGGCGAATGCGATCTCCGTCAGGCGGGGTGCATCGGCTGGCAGGGCAGTCCGGAATATGGTATGGTTGCTGTGGCGCTCCTCCGATTCGGTTTGCTCCTGCTCCCGAACTGCCAGCCATTCGTGTTCCAGTATGGCGTACACCAGCGTATCCCACCAGCGTCCTTTGAAGTACTCATCCTCCCGCAGACGACCTTCCAGCTGCAGGCCCAGCTTATCCAGGACATGGGCGGAGGCCGTGTTTTCTGCCAGGCAGTGGGCCCAGATGCGGTGCACAGCCAGCCGTTCGAAACCAAAGTTCAGGATCGCGCGTGCTGCTTCAGTGGCGTAGCCTTGCCCCCAATACTGCGGGTCCAGCTCGTAGCCGATATCTGCCTGGCGTGCTTCCGGCTCCCTCTTTCCAAGAGAGCGTTGGCGGATGCCGGTGTTGCCGATCAAAGCCCCGTTCTCTGGCAGAACGATCGCCAGCTGGTAATTCAGCCTTGGCTCAACCAGGCGCGCCTCGATGGTGCGCTGGACAAACCCCCGGACTTCGGGTTCGTCAGCCATCCCCTGCGGGTAGAAGCCCTGGTAGCGTGCGTCCCTGCGGTAGCGCTGGATTGCCAGCCAATCATCGAACAGGAAATCTCTGAGCAGCAGGCGGGATGTTCGGATCTCCATCACAACTGTCCTGAATCGCCCCAGGTATCCAGCAGGTTGATATATTCCGGGTCGCTGTAGCGCTCCAGGGAAAATGCGGGTGCATAATCCGGCAGCTCGCTCCCGCTGATGTAATCCGCCATAAGCTCGCCAGCAGCACAGGATGCCATTAATCCGTAGCCAGATAGTGCCCCGATGACGTACGCCCCGCTCACCGGCAGTGGCGAGACGATGAGCCGGTTCTCGCGTGTTCTGGTGTAGTAGCCGCCATCCAGCACCGGACGGGGGATCTTATCGAAGTAGCCGCGCATACCGGGCAGCATGGCTGCCATTCCTCGCAGGGCGATTTCCGGGTACAGCTCATCCAGCGGGGCAGGAAATTGGGGCTCCATCTCTGTCAGATGATATTCCCACAGGAGCAGGATGATATCGCTGTCTGCACCCCCTTCCGGTCGGGTGTGCACCCCAGCCGGCATTTCTTGACGCAGCCAGCGGGTGGTCTCGTCCTCATCCAGCATATCGTGTTCATCCTGCGACCAGGGCAAGAACTGCGGGTCTGTCCAGATCAGCATGGGTGCATCGCGCGGCACCACCTTCAGCCGGTCACGTAAAGCCGCTTTCAAGTGCAGCTCGTTGTAGACCGGCAGCTCGACCCCTGTTAAGCGACCGACATCTCTCAAAAACGGACCTGCGGCATTGACGAAGCAGTAGGTATCGATCTTCGTACCGTCGTTTAGATGCACGGACTGCACCTGGTTGGCAGAGATCGTTACACTGCTCACCCTGCCCTGAATCAGCCGCGCTCCGCGTGCCCGGGCTTCGGATAGCAAGGTTGCCCCAAGCTGCTGGGCGCTGAACCAGCCCGCCCGCCGCACGTGCAGCACAGCCCTGGTGCCATCTGAGAGATAGGGGAAATACCTGCGGATCAAGCCGCCATCCAGGAACAGGTCGGCGCCATCCGGCAGGTTGTGAAAGCCCTCTGCTGGCGAGAGGAGGTACGGTGGATCGTCAGACAGCCCGCGATGGACCCGCAGCGGACCGGCGCCCTGTCTGGAAGGCTCCTGCGCGGCAACCAGCATCTCCGGAAGCCGGGATTCGTCGCCGGTGGCATATAAATAACCACGCCGGTTGAGATGGAAGACGTTCCCGCTCTCATCTGCCAGCCGCTCCAGGAGATCGATACTGCGGTTCATCATCACCACCATGGCACCGTCCGGCCCGGGCCACCAGTTGCGGTAGCACTCGGTCGATTTATCGCTGGTCAGGCTCAGCGGTGGGCGCTCATCCACCAGCACGATATCGCTGACCCCATGTGACACAGACAGGTAGTAGGCTGTGCTGACTCCCGCAATACCCGCGCCACAGATGACGATCTCAGCCGTCTCCGTCATCGAGGTCAGTCTTCGATCTCGAGGTAGATACGTTTGTTTATCTTGCCTTTGCTCTTGTAATCAACCACCCGCATATTCCCCACCTCGGATGTATTGCCGACATGTGTACCTCCATCTGCCTGCAGGTCCAGACCGACGATCTCAACCACGCGCACCTGGCGGATGCCTTCCGGGAGCAGGTTGATCTTGGTGCGGATGAGATCGGGGATTTGGAAAGCTTCCTCCCTTGGCAGGATTTTCACCCGCACCGGCAGCCCTCTGGCAGCCTCTTTGTTGATGGCGGTTTGGATGGCCTGGACCAGCTCGCGCTGCATGGTTTCAAACTCGAAATCCATGCGCCCTTTGAGTGGGTCCATGTCCCCTCCGGTTACTGAGGCGCCGTAGTCCCGGAAGATCACACCGCACAGGACGTGCATGGCGGTATGGGTGCGCATCAGCTTATAGCGGTGCTCCCAGTCGATTTGCCCCTGGATTGTGCTGCCGACCTCAGGCAGGGGAGCATCTCCATCGACAAAGTGAAAGACATCGCTGCCTATTTTCTTTGCTTTCAATATGGTGAATTTTGTATCTCCATAGGTCAGGAATCCACGATCCGCAGGCTGGCCCCCGCCGCCCGGGTAGAACGCGCTACGCTCGAGTGCAACAGCATGGTTGTCGCTGTCGATGGCGGTGACCTTTGAATCGAATTCTTGCAGGTAGCTGTCAGTCTGGTAAAGCAGTTCTGTCATAAAAACTCCTCGATCGTGTAGTAGCTGATGTGTAGAATTATACAGGTATTTCTGAACAGGCATGTGATTCTGTCTCAATTGGGAAAAAAAAAGTGGGGTGTTTTTCGCAGCCGCCGAAAAACACCCCAACGTTAAGGATATCTAGCTCGTCTAGTCGTCCTCTGGGCGCATTGTGTACTGCAGCAGTACGTACTGGGCGGTCAGCCCAAAGATGATCAGGACCACGAACATCGCCTCTTTGCTGACCGAGGGGATATTAAAATTCTGGATGACCAGGGTCGCGCCCAGGACACCCGATACCAGGATCAATGCCAGGGAGCGCCATAGGAGCAGTATCACCGCACAGGCCGCGCCAACCAGGATGAAAGCCTGCCAGTCAGCCAGGATGGCTTTCCAGCCGAGTACAGTTGGCAGGGTGATGCTGATATATCCGCCCGCCAGGAAGCCAGCCAGCAGGACCATGATCCGCCGCAGGTAGTAGGTCAGGAATATCCCCACCATGCCCGCCGTACTGGCGACGGTCAGAACCTGAATTTCGGAGCTGTTGAATTGAAAAAAATTCGCCAGGATGCTGCCGACGAGGAACCCGATGGTGCCAACGAACATCCAGGGCAGCTGGCTGCCACCGATCAGTGAGACAAATCCGAGCACGATCAATATCAACTGCATGGTGAGCTTCCTAGATGGCTCATTTGTGATTCTACACCAATTAGCAATCCGAACACCCTTTCATGTGTGCAAGATTCAAGCCAATGTTATGGGTTCAGCCGCCTGGAATCGTGATAAAGTTAAACAGCAACCTGTATGAGGAGCTCCCCCAGCGCCTGTATCTGGGTGAGAAAGCACGCAGGGTGGTAGAGATCGAGAATCGCAGCCGGCCGCACCCATCTGATGCAAGGCGCTGATCTGAGCGGTCAGCGTTAATTATTGCCTGGTCGAATGTTGCTCGATCACAAAAATATCCGCAGGAGTGGACTCTATGCACGATCTGGTATATTTCTACCCGGAAGGGCACCAGGCACACGCCGAGCTGGGTCATCCAGAGCGGCCGGAGCGGGTTGAGACCATCCGTCTGGCGCTGGAAGCGGTTGGATGGTGGGAGGCTTATCCCCGGCTGGACCCGCTGCCGCCTGGGGAAGGGCTGCTCTCAAATGTACATGACAGCGGCTATCTGACCAGCCTCCAGGCAGCCAGCAGCCGCGGGCAGCGGCTGGACATGGATACTTACACCACCCCTTCCAGCTGGCAGTTGGCACTGAATTCAGCAGGCGGTGCACTGGCGGTTACAGAGGCTGTCTGGAACAGAGCGGCCCGGCGCGGCTTCGCAATGACCCGCCCGCCCGGACACCATGCTACCGCACAGCGCGGCATGGGCTTCTGCCTGCTGAATAACGTGGCATTGGCTGCTGAATACCTGATCCGGGAGCATGGCGCGCTGCGGTTGGCGATCATCGATTTGGACCTGCACCATGGGAACGGCACCCAGGATATTTTCTGGAAGCGTGGGGACGTATTTTACCTGTCCACGCACCAATCACCACTTTACCCCGGGACTGGGAGCCTGAGTGAGACCGGCGCCGGGGATGGCAGCATGGCGACCGCCAACCTGCCCCTGCCGCCTGGTTCGGGGGACGAGGCATTCAGGGAAGCTGTAGGTACGCTGATAATTCCGATACTGGATCGTTTCCTGCCCCAGATGGTGATGGTCAGCTTTGGTTTCGACCCTCACTGGCGTGATCCCTTGGGGCATCTACAGCTCTCGGCAGGCGTGTATGGTGAGCTGATTGCCAGCCTTGCAAGGTGGGCGGATGAGAACTGTGAGGGTAGAATAGCACTATATCTGGAAGGCGGGTATGACCTCGAAGCAGCGGCTGCCTGCAGCCTGGCTGTGAATGCTGCTCTGTTAGGCGGAGAGTGGCAGGATTCACTGGGCGAGGCTCCCCGGGCGGAGGGCCGCTCCTGGCAGCCCGTGCTCCAGCAGGCAAAACAAATTTGGGGACTATAAAGGAGATTAGATGGAAAACCAGCACGCCGTATTCATCGATTTTGAAAATATTGCTCTGTGGGCAGAAAGGGAGTTTTTCGATTTTGCCCTGACCCCATTGATGGAATATATCCAAAGCCGTGGACCGGCGGTCGTCAAGCGTGCTTATGGGGATTGGGGGCGCTTCCTGCGCTATCGCGATGAATTGATGGAGCTGTCGATCGACCTGATCCAGATATACAGCGGCAGGTCAGGCAAGAACCGGGCAGATATCCGTATGGCGATCGATGCTCTGGAGGTCGCAATGACCCGCCAGCAGATCCGTAATTTTATCGTTGTCTCAGGGGACAGCGATTTCAGCCCGCTGGTCGCCAGGCTGCGCGAGTATGGGTGCTACACCCTGGGGATAGGACCGCGCAACATCACCTCCGACCTGCTGGTGCGCTCGTGTGATGAGTTTGTTTACATGGAGACTATCCTGGGCGAGTCACCGGTCGAGGATGCTCAGGTCGGCTCCCAGTGGGAGCAGGCGCGTGCAACACTGGTCAAAGGACTTCAGGCACACGGGCAGCGCGGCGAGCTGCCGGTGTTGGCTGCCAGGTTGAAGCAATCCATGCTGTTGATGGACCCGGCCTTCAACGAAGCCAATTTCGGCTACTCCCAGTTCAAGACCTGGTTGGAGCAGAATACCGATCTGTTGAACCTGTACGTACGTGATCTCCAGCTCTATGTTGCGCCCATTGATTACTCCGTCCCAGGCAACCTGGGTCTCAGCCGGCTGGACGTTTCGGCTCCAGATGAAGAAGAACGTGAGAAAACCCCGCCTCTGGAAGTCCGGTATCGCCAACTGTTCTCAAGGCTGCGGTTGAACTCCTCAGATTTCGCCACACGCCGGGATGTATTGCGCGATATCTACCGGGAGCTGGTTGAAAAAACTGGAGAGATGACGACCAATGAGCTGATGGATATCCTATATGCGCGCTATGCCGCACAGCACCTGGTACGCAGCAAGCCGGCCCTGCGCGACATCCTGCAGATGGCATTCCGCCAGGATGCGTTCGGATATGGGGATAAGAAGGCTTCCCTATACGTGCCCGTGCGCCTGGCGGAAGGCATTAATGGCGAAGCCAGTTTTGTGCGGCGGGCAGAGTCAGATTTTGTCTACGTGCTGGTGCGTAATGGGATTGAGCTGGATGGTGAAGTCCTGGCGAGCATCCTGCTCAACGATCGCAACCAGGTGGACTATATACAAAGCCTGATAGATGACCTGCTCTCCAGGGGGATGATTTCCCAGAAGGGGAAGCGCTACACACTGCCTGGGCGGGATGCCATACCATTCCGCAGCGACCCGGCATTGAAAGAGGTATGCAAAGACATCGACTCGACGAAGGTACCCAACGGACTGGAACAAGGGGTGACCCCTGCCCGCAGTATGGCAAAGACCGCCATGCTGCAGCGTTCGCAGGATTTCGTCGCCTCCGCCAGCAACTACCTGCTCGCCTGCCGCCTGCTCTGGGATTCGCTGGAACGCGGGGACCCCGATGCCAGTCTTCAAGAGCTGCGCTGGTTCATCGCCTCTTACGCCTCTGCCAATGCTGGCAAATTATCACAGGTGTATAAGGATTATGTCGGCGCACGGCCTTACTATCTGGCGTTCTTCAGCCTTATCCATGAAGATGATACTTTGTGGAGTCGGATGCGCGGGCTGATCAACCCGATGCTGTCCTATTACTGGGCGAATGCCGGGCGGGAGATGAATATCAATACCAGCGGCTGGAATCTGGGGGCAGCCTCGCCGGCGGAGATCGCCGTGGCGGTGGCGACTTACCCTGATCCTGATCTGTATGAAAGATGGAAATCGCTTACCCAAGACCTGGCCCGGGTGAATCCCGATCTGTTAAACCGGATCGCCGACCAGATCAGCTCTAACTGGGGCGATTCGCCAGAATATATGCAGGTCGTAGAGCAGATCCACCAGATCATCATCGAGATCGAAGATTGAAAAAGGTGTAGCATGGGAACTGTAAATATCCGTTGGGTAGATCGCACATTGATGGTCGGGACCGATTCGAATGGCAACTCCATTGTGATCGGACGTTCACCGGAAAACCACGATACTTTCATCGGCGTCAAGCCATCTGATTTGTTATTGTTGTCGGTCGCATCCTGCACGGCCTATGATGTTATTGAAATCCTCAGCAAGCAGCGTGAGCCGCTGCTAGATCTCAAAGTATATTGCAGCGGAGAACAACTGCCCGACCCGCCGTATACATTTACAAAAATCCACCTGCAGTATCAAGTCAAAGGCAAAGTCGATACAAAAAAGCTCGAAAGGGCGATCAGCCTATCCGAACAGAAATACTGTTCGGTGATCAGTACACTTCAGATGAGCGTGCCCGTCAGCAGCGAATACCAAATCATATCGACCGAAAAATGAATGACCATGGCACAATATTTTCATAAATCCGAAAGGATCTTAAGATGAGCCAGACGATAACCTCACTGAACATATCGACAGCAGAGTTTGAGGGGCGCTGCCAGCAACTGCAGGGCTATCTGGATGATCAGGGTGCATCCCTGGCGGTGATCTTCGATAACCACTATATCCTGTACTACACCGGGTTTGCCTTCATCCCGACCGAACGACCGGTGGCATTTATTCTCACGGCGCGAGGAGAGAAGGCACTTTTTGTCCCCCGGCTTGAGCTTGAGCACGCCGGTTCCAATGCCCTGGTTGACCGTGTCGAGCACTACCTTGAGTATCCAGACCAGCCCCACCCGGCCCAGAAGCTGGCTGACTTGCTCGCGGATATGGGTCTGATGGGTGATTATGCCGCAGACCAGGACGGGTATCCCTGGATATTGGGCTATCGAGGCCCCAGCCTCAGCCAGACAAATGGCAGGCTGCCGCAGCCGCTGGCTGCATCTATCGAAGACCAGATGATGATTAAATCAGCTGCTGAGCTCAGCCTGCTGCGCGAAAGCGTAAAATGGGGACACCTTGCCCATATGCTCTTGCAGCGTTATACCCGAACCGGCCTCAGCGAGACGGAGGTCTCCCTGCGGGCGAGCATGGAAGCCACTCTGAGCATGCTGGACACAATCGGACCTCTATACCGGGCGCAAAGCCCGTTCTCCGATGGTGCCAGTGCCGGATATCGGGGACAGATTGGGCGCAATGCAGCTATACCACATGCCCTGGCGAATAATATCACCTTCAATGCCGGTGATGTGCTGGTCACCGGTGCGACCGCCCCGGTCTGGGGGTACCACTCTGAGCTGGAGCGTACCATGGTCATCGGTCCGGCGAGCGACGAGCAGAAACGCATCTTCGACCATATGGTTGCCCTGCAGGATACCGCCTTCTCCGCCATCCGACCTGGCTCGACCTGTGCAGAGGTGGATGCCGCCGTGCGGGCTTATTACCAGCGCCATGACCTGCTTCCCTACTGGAAGCACCATACCGGTCATGCCATCGGGCTGCGCTACCATGAAGCGCCCTTCCTGGACCTGGGCGATAAGACCGTCATCCAACCAGGGATGGTCTTCACCGTGGAGCCGGGCATCTATATACCAGACCTGGGTGGGTTCCGCCACTCAGATACCGTTGCTGTTTCCGAGACTGGGCCGGAGATCCTCACATATTATCCGCGCGACCTTGCCAGCCTGACCATCCCAATATAAGTTCCGGAAGTCCTGATCTACCCGGCTGCCCGGCAGAAACACCTGCGACCAAACCACAGAGACCAACCATCATGCCGCCAATCCATCACAGCACATTCCCTGTCCGATTTTACGAGTGTGACGCATACGGTCATCTGAACAACGCCGTTTACCTGCGTTATATGCAGGAAGCCGCCTTCGATGCTTCTACCACCTTAGGCTACGGCGCACACGAATATGCTCGCCTGGGGCGTGCCTGGCTTGCTCGCCTGTCTGAGATCCATTATCTGCGACCGGTCCGCTATGGGGATTCGATCATTGTTTCGACCTGGGTGAAGGATTTCCAGCGCGTACGCTCGCTGCGGGCTTATGAGATGCGCCTGCAGGGTTCTGAAGACCTGGTCGCCCAGGGATGGACGGACTGGGTGTTTGTCGACACATCCACCAGCCACCCTGTTTCCATCCCGGTAGAGATTGCAAAAACATACCTGCCGGAAGGTAATACAGCGGATGTGTCAATCGACCGCCGTTTTACAGCCCAGCCTGAGCTAGCTCCATGCGTATTCAAAGACCGCCGCAAGGTTGAATGGCAGGATCTTGATCCTGCCCAGCATGTCAACAACGCCATGTACCTATCATATCTGGTTGAGGCAGCCTGGCGGTTTGGGGAGGTTGTCAATTGGTCCTGGGAGCGTATGAGCAGTTCTGGTTTCGGCGTCTGGGCGCGCAAACACCAGATTGAATACCTGCTCCCGGCTGTTTACGGTGATGAACTGGAGATCACCACCTGGCTGTCGGGGGCAAAGCGCTCTACAATCAACCGCCACTACACGATACGACGGATCAATGATGGGGAGCTGCTTGCGCGCGCCAATTCTCTCTATGTGTATGTCGATCTGTCATCCGGTTCTCCCCAGCGCATACCACCCGATTTTCTCGAGGACGTCCGGCCATATATAACCGATCTACCCGAACGTGACGGATAGAACATCATGGACCCTGCAAAACGATTATTGACTGAACGATTCGAACGAGCGCTGGTTTATGCTCACCGGCTGCATGCTAACCAGCTGCGCAAAGGCAGTGATATCCCTTATTACGCTCATTTGCTGGGGGTGACTGCCCTGGTGCTCGAGGACGGTGGCAGCGAGGATGAGGCTATCGCAGCCCTGCTGCACGATGCGGTGGAAGACCAGGGCGGTATGGCGACCCTAGAGGCGATACGTTCGAAATTCGGCGACAATGTGGCAGTCATCGTTGCCGGCTGCACGGATTCATTCGAGACCCCCAAGTCTCCCTGGAAGGTGCGGAAAGTAGAATACCTGGCGCACCTTGAGCAGTCCGGCTCAGGCGTGCGCCGGGTCTCTCTGGCCGATAAGCTCCATAATGCCCGATCGATCCTGGCGAACCTGCGCACAATCGGTCCGCTTACATGGAAGCGCTTCAATGGCGGCAGAGAAGGCACACTTTGGTATTATCGATCGCTGGTCGAGATATACCAGCAGGGGGAGGCATCATTCATGAGCGAGGAGCTTGCCCGGGTGGTGGGTGAGTTCGAAGACTTCATAAGATAGGAAAGCTGAGCTTGACTCTACCCTGTCCTGTATGTATGATAACAATATGAGTATCGATCCGGAAGCTTTGCGGATAGCCATGCGTCAATGGGCTACAGGTGTAACGATCGTATCCGCCTCACATCTGGGCGTCCAGCACGGGATGACCGTCAGCTCTTTTACCTCGGTATCGCTTGAGCCGCCGTTGGTGCTGGTCTCTTTGGAACGTGGTCGCACCACGCATACTTTGATCGAGCGCTCGAATTGTTTTGGTGTATCGATCCTGGGGCAAAATTATAGTGCCATCTCTGATCTATTCGCCGGACGGCAGACGGAAAATAATGACCGTTTTGCAGGTTTAGTCACCTTCAACTTGATATCCGATATCCCGCTGCTAGAAGGTTGTCTGGCAGCCTTTGACTGCCGGGTGGTCTCCAGCTACGAATCAGGCACCCATACGCTCTTCGTCGGTGAAGTGATCGGGGTCATGCATGGTTCTTCCGGATACCCTCTAATTTATTTCAATCAGGCATATCACCAGGTCAAGGAATGAGCACAGCGCGTGGACGAGCAATTAACCCAGGATGAAAAGAGGCTGCTTCTTTCGCTTGCCCGCTGCGCGCTTGTCGATGGATTAGGCGGCGTACGTTTGCAGCCGCTAGACCTGGAATCTCTGCCAGAATCGCTCCGTCAGTTGGGAGCCAGCTTCGTCACATTGACCAGCCAGGGAGAGCTGTGCGGCTGTGTGGGGACATTGGAAGCATACCAGCCGCTCGCGGAAGATGTGCGTGAGCACGCTCTGGCAGCTGCCCTGAATGATTACCGCTTCCCACCTGTCAGACCGGACGAGGTACCAGGACTTCAGATAGAGGTTTCTTGCCTGACCTCCCCAAAAGAGCTGGTATATGATAATACGGACGAGCTGCTGGAGCTTTTGCGCCCCGGTGTAGATGGAGTCGTCCTCTATGATGATCTGCGGCGGTCGACATTCCTCCCACAGGTGTGGGAAAAATTGCCGGAGCCGGCGCAGTTCCTGGATCACTTATGTGCGAAAATGGGGGTGGAAGCAAGTTTGTGGCGCTACAAAAAATTAAGGGTACTGACCTACCAGGTAGAAGAGTTCCACGAGTAGAGAAATATGGGTTTGTTTATTTGACGGCTTCACTTCCAATAAACAAACCCAAAACCTC
Organism: Chloroflexota bacterium; assembly: GCA_032124675.1. GTDB lineage: Bacteria > Chloroflexota > Anaerolineae > Anaerolineales > UBA4823 > JAQBDA01. The sequence goes on along the minus strand of JAQBDA010000387.1, from coordinate 12,619 downwards.
TCCTCTACCTGTGATTATATCTGAGAGAATTCTTTGACATCCAGGACGAATAATGTCGCTCGCTTCAATCCCTGATCCTCATGGGTTGTCGTGTTATCGCGGATGAGCTGGATGGCTTGATCGACCATATCTGCATCTGTCCCGATCATCAACGTGCTCGAGCCGCGTCTCAGGAATCCTCCTGAGGAGGCGATGCGCGTGACCCTGAAGCCGGCATTGATCAATGCATTCGAAACTGGCTCGTTATCATGATCCCGGATGATAGCGACAATCATTTTCATAGCTAGAACTCCTCGAAATGCTCGACTTCAACAGCGAAGATCACCGCCCCTCCAACAGTAATCGGGCTTGAGAGCGGGATGGGCATCGGCGCTCCCTCCAGGGGAGTGGAGATATATTCGACTCGCTTGTGGCAGGTCACTTTAATCACGGACAATACCTCGTGCAGCCTCACCTGCGGTAAAGCGATCAACAGCGTCACGTTGCGTCTGCCGAGAAAGGCACCCGTGCTTGGCAGGTGGATCACCTGAATACCCAGCTGCTCTAAGGCGCGGGTAGTCGGTCGCAGATCTTGGATCTGGATCACCGCCCCAAGCAGGATGTTGATCTCTTGATCCTGGTTTCTTTCCATTTTGCGCTGTATTATCCCTGGAGCCGGACAAGCTGCGGCTGATCTTCGGTAATCTCGACCGTTTGCCCATCCGGGAAGATCACACTGGTCTTATCTTTTTGGCGCAGGATAGTTGTTCCTCGATATTTTACCGTAATTGGCCAGGGGTATGGGTTGAATCCGGAGATATATACTGCGTCTTGTGAGACCAGATGTACACCAAGCACATCCAGAAATAGGCTCACCGGCGCCAGGCCTCCCAACGCGTTCCGCTCTCCGATCCCGTCGCCACTATCAGAATTGAACGACCTTCGCAGCACGCCATCCTGCCGGATGTTTTGGATGATGCCGGCCATCAGCCGGGAGACCAGCTCCGCCGCGGAGGAACGCTGTCCATAGGCCAGCAACCCTTCGGCTACCATGCTGTTAAGGGTCAAGTTGACCGAGCTGCAAATTGTATGATCCCCAGCAGGTTCGCCTATACAGGCTGGTAAACCGAACTGTCGCCAAAATTTGTCTTCAACGATGACCTGGCGGTTGATAAGTTCATCTGATTGCTCTGAAGCAGGTATCCCGGCCCATAACGGCAGGAGCAGTGTAATATCCTGGCAGAGATATCCTACCGTCGAGAGGCTGATCTCATCCTGCGGTAGGAAGCCCTGCAGCTCAACTTTCTCGACTGAAATGTACACTCTGTCCCCGGTCAGCACTCCGTAGTCCAGAGACCAGCGTATCTGATCGGCCTCGATGCGTTCGATGCGGTGCTGCCCGGAGGCATTTTCGCCATGGATGAATATTACCGGCTGCGGGCGGGTCTCGCCATTCGCCTTGACCTTGAGCATCAGCCTGACCGGTGAGTCCGAGCGGTACTGCAGGCTCATGGTACCTGGCCCGGTCTGTTCGGCAATCAGCTTAGCCTCAGTCGTCAGGTGAGAGTCGCGGTCCCGGTACTGGTAGCTGCTGCTATTTTCATCCCACATGTCAGCGATCCGGCTCTTCAGTCTTTCAGCCGTGATGGACAGACGATCGATGTCTCCGGTCTCTCCCAGGACTTCAGCCATCTGCTGCAGGGCACGGCATTCGCGATACAGCATGGCTGCCAGCGCCGGGCTTTCCGAGGTGCGGATATCCGCGCCCTGCGACCAGGGCTGCCAGGCTGAGAACAGCGGGTGATCTTCCAGCCCGGTCTGCATCGGGTGCGTCCATTCCGGAAGACCATCCTGATCTTCATCGAACTCTGGAGCGAACCAGTGATCGATATAGCGCAGTAATGCAGGATAAGCTTCTGTGAGGAACTCTCTGGCTGCCGGATCGTATTCGGACAGCGACAAGTACACGCGCCAGGCGATCGTCGCCAGGAGCGGCGTTGCCATTGCACGGCTGAACTGCCCACCCAGCCCGGGCTTCAAGTCTACGAAACCGTCTTCCTTCTGTATGGCGAAGTAATTGCGCAAGACACCAACCAGCAGGTCTGGGGAACCAGGAAGCAGGAGGTTGGACAAATGGTAGGTATCCAAGGGTGTCTGACCGTTCCAGAGATGGCTGTAATCACTGCCATCTCCGCGCAGAGAGTAACCGTGGTCCGGTTGGCGGCTGCTGACGAAGGATGGCTCCGGCAGGTGCTCTGATGGTCCGACGAACATGCTGTGGCACAGGCACTGCGAAAGGGCAAATGCCATGTCCCAATCGGCGCTGCCGGTATATATCTCCACATGCCCGGCATTGAGCATCTCGATCCGGGCAGTGTGTGCTTCCCAAGGCAGGGCATTCAGCTCGCGTGCCAGCTCAAGCGACTCGACTGCCGACACGCAAGCAGTATGGCTCCAGGCTGCACATACTTCACCACCGGATGGGATCAGCAGCTCACGTACGAGCGCCGGGTATGGGCTTTTCCCCGGCTGGGCACCGCCGGTCATAAACACGACCGGTGCCAGGTCCCCGGTCAGCCCGCTGAGCACCGATGTGCCGTCTATCTGGTCGGCCGCCATTCGCTGCCCATCGCTTGTGGAGAGCACTGCTGCCCATTCCAGCTGAACTACATGATCGCTGGCGGAATGGTTGCGCATCCAGAATCTGCCCAGGATGGCATGCGATTGGGGAACCCAATACTCTGCCAGGACGTCTATATCAGGAAATGGCGAGAAGTCAAGCCGGACAAAATTCGGATAGAAATTACGCACCACAGGCGCGCGGGCGAACTCCTCCGGATCGCACACTTCATAGTCACCGCTGGAGAAGCACGGGAACAGGCGCAGTCCGCGGGCCCGCAGACCAAAGGTTGTCCGCAGGGATACGGCAGGCGGCTCACCTTCACCGAGGCTCAGCTCCCAGATCTGGTCGTTGCTGTAGTCGGTGTCCCCAAAGCGCCCATCTGCTGCCAGGTTCAGCCGGAAGGGGTGCCTGTATGTCAAGTTCCATCGACGCATGCCTTGATTGTATGGGAATATGCCCATTTGGTCAAAGGGTTCGCAGCATCGAATTTGTGCTAGAATGGGTACGTTACCTGCAACCTGATAGCAGGTAAATCATTGCACAGAGGAGTAATTATGTCCCCCATCCCCACTGGACCACGTGGTATGTACTTCGAAGAGTTCGAAGCCGGTCAGAAGATCATCTCTCCGGGTCGTACAGTGACCGAGAGCGACATCGTGTCATTCGCTGGGCTTTCTGGAGATTTCAACCAGATCCATGTCGATGCGGAATACAGCAGGACATCCCTGGCCGGGCAACGGGTGGCGCATGGACTCTTAGGGCTGTCCATCGCCTCTGGATTGGCGGTGCAGACCGGTGTCCTGGAGGGGACGGTCATCTATTTCCGCGAGATCAACGATTGGAAGTTTATTAAACCGATCTACATCGGGGACACAATCCACGTGGAGTTGGAAGTGCAGGAGACCAAAGCGATGCGCCGGATCGGCGGCGGTCTGGTTGATATCGTCCTGGACGTGATAAACCAGGCTGGAGAGACGGTGATGAAAGGTATCTGGACGGTGCTGATCGCCAGCCAGCCTGCCGCGGAGCAGCAGGCGCAGTAGAACCCCTGTATTGATAAAGATGGTTAACCTGAACATTAAGAGCTATGGAAGACTTATCAAATCAGACCGATGATCCCACTGAAGATCCTGCCGGAGAGCGGCTGCGCAAGCTGATTTCCAGGGTCCAATCGCATAGGGAGAATTTTGGGATGGAAGATGGGGACAGCCCTCCTCCAGATAAAGAGGAGCAGCAGATCGCCCCCGAGGGCAGCACCCTCAAGTTAAGTGAGGACGAGGCTCCGCTCCCAGACGGCAGCACTTTATTGGTCGATGGCGAATCCGCTCCTGGGCAGCCGGAAGGCTCGACAATTGCCGGGTTGGAGCTGCCCAAGTCGCCTTACGTCGGGTTCCCTGGGGAAAGCAGCCCGCCTGCTGGACAGCCCTCTGAATCCCGAGAGCCCCCGCCTTCAAAAGATGACACCCAGCCGGTTCGCCGCACTGCAGGGTCGCAGCCTGATGGCTCCCCGGGAAATCAGGTCAATACACCGCTGCCCCGGCGAGTGTACCAGACAGACTCCGATGCGACCCGCGTTTCACCGGCGGCTTACAATTCCGGGCGCAGCAGCACCTACCCTCGCCAGGCAGCCTCCAACACAAGCAGCACCCGCATCTACCGCCCGGGGTCCGCATCCCCACCGCCAACCGCCCCCCCCCCGCTAGACAAGCCATCACAAGGGGGAGCCCAATCATACGATTGGCGCAGGAGCTTCGGCTGCTTGCTGCAGGGGTTTATCCTGGCGCTCTTCGGGCTGGTGGTGCTGGCCTTATGCGGCGCTTCGTTCATGTTCTTCCAGTATTTCCGCATACGCAATACCCTACCTGACGTCACAACGCTGCGCCAGCGAGCCTCCCAATTCGAGACCACCCGTATCCTGGACCGCAACGGCAACCAGCTGTATGAGATCATCGATCCCAGCGCCGGGCGGCGCACCTACATGCCGCTCGATAAGATATCACCTTACCTGCTGGCAGCCACTATCGCTACCGAGGATAAGGAGTTCTATAACCATCCTGGTTTCGATGTGTGGGGGATCGCACGCGCTTTCTATCAAAACTACCAGGGGGGTGAGATCGTCTCAGGAGCGTCCACTATCACCCAGCAGCTTGCGCGCAACTTGCTCTTCACCCAGGAGGAGCGCAATATGCGCACCTATGACCGTAAAATCCGTGAAGCGGTGCTTGCGGCAGAGCTGACGCGCGTTTATTCCAAAGATGAGATCCTGGAGCTGTACCTGAACGATAATTACTACGGCAATCTCGCTTACGGAGTGGAGGCTGCCGCCGAGACCTATTTCAATACCACCGCCGATAAACTGACGATGGGGCAGGCTGCCTTTATCGCCGGATTGACCCAGGCCCCGGCGATCTACGATGTCTATACCAACCGCGACCTGACGTTTGAGCGCCAGGAGGATGTGCTGGTGTTGATGTATGAGCTCAGCCAGGAGAAAGGCTGTATCTTCGTCAGCAACACCCCACAGCCAATCTGCATGGACCCGGTCTCCGCCGCCTCGGCTGCCAACGAGCTGAAGAATTACAACTTCCCCTCACCGGACGTCCAGATGCGCTCCCCGCATTGGGTGACTTATATCCAATCGCTGCTCGAGAAGCAGTATGACCCGCAGACTATCTATCGTTCCGGGTTTACGGTCTACACCACCCTCGATCCGGGCTTACAGGAGACCGCTCAGAACATCGTTAAAGAGCAGGTCAGCGGTTTGAAAGACTTCAATGCCCATGACGGGGCGCTGGTCGCCATCCACCCGGTGACCGGTCAGATACTGGCGATGGTCGGCTCGGCCGATTTCTATAACGAAGAAATCTCAGGTCAGGTCAACATGGCGATCAACCCGCGCCAGCCCGGTTCATCGATCAAGCCGGTCACTTACCTGGCGGCATTCGAGAAGGGCTGGACTCCATCCACGTTGATATGGGATGTGCCTTCCGAGTTCACCCCCTCTGGGCAGCCGGATGACCCGAGCCCGCCCTATAAACCGGTCAATTACGGCGGTGGCTACATGGGACCGGTCACAGTGCGCACCGCGCTGGCAAACTCGCTGAACATCCCGGCAGTCAAGACACTCAACTATGTAGGCATATACGACAACCCGGATACACCCTTCCAGGATGGCTTCCTGTCGATGGCCTCCCGGTTGGGGATCACCAGCCTGACGCGCCCGGATTACGGTCTGTCGCTGACCCTGGGGGGTGGTGAGGTGACCCTGCTGGAGCTGACCGGCGTCTATGCCGCCCTGGCGAACAACGGCTTGCGCATACCGCCTTACGCCATCAGCCGCATCGAGGATCATCTGGGCAATGTGGTCTTCGAATATGTACCCCCCCCGCCGCTCCAGGTTGTGCGTCCTGAGCACGCATACCTGATCTCATCGATCATCTCGGATAACCAGGCGCGCACCCCCGGCTTCGGCGCCAACTCAGTGCTCAACCTGCCTTTTCCGGCTGCGGTCAAGACTGGCACCACCAACGACTTCCGGGATAACTGGACGCTGGGCTACACCCCGGATATCGCCGTCGGTGTGTGGGTGGGCAACGCCGATTATAGCCCGATGCAGAACACTACCGGTCTGACCGGCGCCGCCCCGATCTGGGCTGATTTCATGCAGTTTGCCATCCAGCAGCTCACCGGCAACAACCCCAAACCGTTCAGCCGCCCAGGCGGTATTGTCGAAATGGCGGTGTGTGAGATCTCCGGCACGCTGCCTTCCGAATGGTGCCCCCGCCAGCGCAGCGAGATCTTCGTAGCCGACCAGCCGCCGCTCCCCAAGGAGCAGGATCTGTGGCAGAAGCTGCTGGTCGATACCTGGACCGACCTGCGCGCTTCCGAAGCGTGTGACGAGTTCACCGAGGAGCGCTTTGTGCTGAATGTGGAAGATACGTGGGCCAGGCGATGGATACGCAGGGAGGCGGCAGGGCAGGGTTGGGCGGAGAGCATCGGCTTCCGGCAGCCGGTCACCTTCTCCCCGCCGCGCGAGTGTAAATCGGATGACCCACGCCCCAGGCTGGCTTTTACCTCATTGGAGGATGGCGACCGGATCAGCTCCAACCCGCTGGCGATCTTCGCCCTGGCAGATGCCAGCCAATGGTTCGATTTCTTCCAGCTCGAATACGGAATCGGGGATGATCCGCTGGATTGGGAGCGCCTGATGCGCAGCAGCAGCCCGGTCGGTCAATCGGAACGCATCCACGAGTGGGATATGCAGGATATCCCCACCGGCCCGATCAGCCTGCGTCTGTACATGCGCAGCGTAGAGGACACTTTCGCCGAGTTGAAACTGCGGCTGGACAACCAGATCCCCACCCCTACACCTACGCCGACCAATACGCCGACGCCGACCTTTACCCCGACCGTCACGCCTACACCAACAGCCACGCCCACGCTCACCCCGGTGCCTTCGCTGACGCCCACACCCAGCATCACCCCGCATATCCCCAAGGCAACGGATACCTTTACGCCGGTGCCGACCACCGCCGTGCCCGCGCTGCCCAGTGCAACCCTACCGGTGTTAGTATCGCCGACGCCGTAATTATTTGCTTATTCGTGTAATCGCTGCATCAAGTTCCCCACAGTCTCCAGCTCGTCCTCATTGATAGTATGCCCCATCCCGGGGTACAGCCGCGCATCTACCGCCGCGCCAAGCTGCTCCATCATCCGCGCCGTCTACTCCCCAGGGGGCGGGGTAATGGGGATGGTTTTAGACGGCGAGCGGTCCCCCGTCCAGGGCGATTCAGGTGCCATGGTCAGGTCTGCCAGGGCGATCAGCACCTGATCGTAGTTTACCCGCCAGCCGGCGTAATCCACCCAGGCCTGCTCCCGGTCTGTACTCACGGGCACCCCCCGAGCTTCCAGCCGGTCCAATGCTGCCTCGAATTCATCCCGGCTGACGCTGATCGGGTGGTCCGGGTAATGTGGGTCGTGGTTGTAAGCGATGTTGAAGAAGTCGGCGATGTGGCGCAGGCACAGGTAGCCAGCCCGGATGCACAGATCGGCGCGCGGCTCGGGGGGGATATCGATGCTGGATCGGGTTAGCGCCGCCGCATCCAGCACGGTCCCGGCTGCCGCGACCCACGACCGGTCGGAGCGCGGCGAGCGGAAGAAGACCAACGCTGCCAGGGAGGTGTGGCTTTCCTCCACCTCTGTGAACCAGGTCTCCCAGGACTGCCACTGCTCGCTGAGTTTATCCAGCCCGTGGATGCGCTGGTAGCGAGAGATCATCTCGACCGCGGAGGGCGGCTTCCCGGCGCGCACCTCCAGCAGCGCTACCGCAGCTTCCCGGCGGGAGAAGGCGTTGTACATGCTGGGCAGGTAGGCGATCAGCAGGGCGATCATCATCAAACCCAGCGTGGCTGCGGTGAAGTCCAGCAGTGTCAGGCTCATCCTGTCCTGGCTGGCAAACCCCAGCGTCAGCAGCGAGGATATGCTGGTGCGGAAGGCTGTGTAAAGATCATCCACACCCAGTGCCCAGTACATTCCTGTGAAGCCCAGGCTGGAGATGAACAGCCAGATGGGCAGCAGCGCCAGCAGGCTGAATGGGGCGTAGAAGGCCATGATGCGGTCGCGTTGCTTGTATGTCCTGGCGCGCTTGAGGCGTATATTGAACAGCCAGCGTATGGAGCGGAAGACGAATCCCGCGATTGGATCCCTGGCGCTGCGCGGGAGGACGAGGGTCTTGATCGCCGAGAGCCAGGCTTCAGCCAGCAGGGCGAAACCCAGGATGAATGCCAGCACGCGCAGCACGATCATAGCTATAAACCTTGCATGCGGTACGAGTGAATATGACAGATGGCGACAGCCAGCGCGTCGGCAGCATCGTCGGGGCGGGGGATTTCGGGCAGGTTGAGCAGGGCGCGTACCATATGCTGCACCTGCTGTTTATCTGCCCCGCCATAGCCGACGACTGCCTGCTTGACTTCCATGGGGGTATATTCAGCGACCTGCACCCTGGCCTGTGCCAGCGCCAGCAGGGCAACCCCGCGTGCCTGACCCACGCTCAAAGCCGTGCGGACATTGCTCTGAAAAAAAAGCTTCTCCACCGCGCCGCTTTGCGGCTGGTGGAGAGCAAGCAGTTCTGCCAAACTATCATTCAGCTGGAGCAGCCGCTCCGGCATGGGGGTCTTGGCCGGGGTGAGGATCACCCCATAGTCGATCACCTCCAGACTGCCGTCCTGGCGCTCGCGGATCAGCCCGTACCCGGTAGTTGCTGTGCCTGGATCGATGCCGATGAACAGCAAGGGCAGTCCTTTAGTGTCGGTCCGGGCTTGCTGGATGCATCCGCTCAGGCCGCTTCCAGCTGTATCATGGCCTCATCGGAAATCGTCAGCGTGGAGTAGACATCCTGGACATCATCCAGGTCTTCCAGCGCCTCGATCACCCGCATCACCTGGAGCGTCTGGTCGACCTCCAGCTCGGTCTCGTTCTTCGGCAGGTAGCGCAGCTCAGCTTCCTCGATCGGGATCCCGGCTGACTTGAGCTCGTCCCCGATGGCTTTGAAACCCTCCACCGGACCGATGATCTCGATCGTCTCTGCATCGAAATTGACGTCATCCGCACCTGCTTCAACGGCTAATTCGAAGACCAAATCCGCATCCAGGTTCTCTGAGGGGAATGAGAAATAAGACGAGCGGTTGAACTGCCAGGCCACCGACCCGGCTTCTGCCATCGTACCGCCCATCCTGTTCAGGATGTGGCGGATCTCCGAGACAGAGCGGTTGCGGTTATCGGTGACGCAGGAGATCATCATGGCAATCCCATGCGGACCGTAGCCTTCGTAGGTGATCTCTTCCAGCGCGCCGCCGTCTTTGCTATCGCCGGTGCCGCGTTTGATCGCCCGTTCGATGCTGTCTTTGGGCATATTGCTCTGGCGGGCTTTATCGACGGCATACTGCAGGCGGATGTTAGTACCCGGATCGCCGCCGCCCTCCCGGGCCGCGATGAGGATCTCGCGCGCCAGGCGGGTGAAAAGCTGGCCGCGCTTGGCATCGGCGGCTCCCTTTTTTCGCCGGATGGTAGCCCAATGCGAATGTCCTGACATATCCTTATCTCCATGAATTCAGATCGCCAGTGAAACCAAGCCGGGGGGTAACCCGGCTTGGCTGGCATGGCTGAATTATACCACCAGCACCGCCTCTCCATTGATGCGGCTGTGCTTCAAATCGTCCAATGCCAGAGCTGCCTCTTCCAGCGGATAGGTGCTGACAGTGGCGTGCAGCGGGATCTCGGCAGCCAGCTCAAGGAACTCCAGCCCGTCCTGGTAGGTGGCATTTGCCACGCTGCGCAGCGTGCGCTCGCCGTAGATCAGCCTGTAGGGCAGCTCAGGGATGGGCGACATGTGGATGGCGTTGATCGCCAGCGTGCCGCCCGGGCGCAGGCTCTCCAATACCGGCGCGACAAGCCTGCCGGAAGGAGCGAAGATCACCGCCCTGTCGAGCGGCTGTGGCGGCCGATCACCACTCTCCCCGACCCAGGCCGCACCCAGCTCTGAGGCGTGCTGCCTGTGTTCTGCCGAACGGGTGAAAATATATACCTCACAATCCCAATAGCGGGCTACCTGGATCGCCAGGTGTGCGCTGGCGCCAAAACCCACCAGCCCCACCCGCTCACCCGGCTGCACGTCAGCCTTATGCAGTGAGCGGTAGCCGATGATGCCTGCACACAGCAGCGGAGCGGCCTGTTCGTCTGGGATGCTCTGCGGCAGGGGCAGGACGTACTCCGCCGCGGCCAGCATGGTTTCCGCATAGCCGCCATCCTTGTGGAACCCGGTGAAGCGCGCGTTGGGGCACAGGTTTTCTTCGCCGCGCAGGCAGTATTCACAATCGCCGTCGGCGTCAAACAGCCAGGGCACGCCCACTCGCTGCCCGACTTCGACAGCTTGCACGCCGGGACCGAGCTTATCGATCGTCCCGACTACCTGGTGCCCGGGTGTGAGCGGCAGCCTCGGCGGGTGGATATCGCCTTCCACCGTATGCAGGTCGGTGTGGCATACCCCGCAGGCATGCACGCGCAGCCGCACCTGCCCGGCCCCAGGCTCGGGGTTGGGCAGCTGCACCCGCTGCAAACTGCCCGGGTGCAGCGGGCCTTGCGTGAATAAACGCATGGCGTCCATGATTTAAGGTGGGCTAGTGTTCCGTCAAATGTGGTTGGATAGACTGATTTATCTGGTGACGGAACACTTAAGCTTTGTCCAGGCTTACGAGCACCGAGTTCAAATTCAACTTTGCGCCTGGACGAAACCTTAGAGCACTTCCTCGCCGCGGATGAAGGCTTCGGTCATCTCGCGCGCCACGCCGTCGCGCACCTGCCGGGGCGGGGTTTTCATGAAGTATGCCGAGGGACCGACGATCGGGCCGCACAGGTTGCGGTCCTTGGCAATCTTGGCGCAGCGGATGGCATCGATCATCACCCCGGCGGAGTTGGGTGAATCCCACACTTCCAGCTTGGCTTCCAGGTTGAGCGGGACATCCCCGAAGGTGGTACCTTCCATACGGATATGGCACCATTTGCGGTCGGTCAGCCAGGGGACGTAATCGCTCGGGCCGACGTGCACATCGGTCTTCTCCAGCTCGTAGGGCAGCATGCTGGTCACCGCGTTGGTCTTGGAGATCTTCTTCGACTCCAGCCGCTCGCGCTCGAGCATGTTGAGGAAATCGGTGTTGCCGCCGAAATTGAGCTGGTAGGTGCGCTCCAGCTTGACGCCCCGGTCGACGAACAGGCTGGTCAGCACGCGGTGCACGATGGTGGCGCCGACCTGGCTCTTGATATCATCGCCGATGATGGGCTGCCCGGCTTCCCGGAAGCGTTTTGCCCAGTAATCCTGGCTGGCGATGAACACCGGGATGCCGTTGACGAAGGCGCAGCCGGCCTCCAGCACCTGCTCGACATACCACTTGGTCGCCATTTCCGAACCGACCGGCATGAAGTTGACCACCACATCGGTACGGGTGTCCTTCAAGATGCCGACGATATCATCGGTGGGTCCGGGAGCCTTGGTGACGATCTCGCTCAGGTATTTTCCTAGCCCGTCGTGGGTCATGCCGCGCGAGACGGGCACATCCATGTACGGCACTTCGCTGAACTGCACCGTGTTGTTGGGGTGGGCTCTGATCGCCTCCGACAGGTCTTTGCCGACCTTGCCTTCCACCACGTCGAATGCCGCCGTGAACTCGATATCCCGGATGTGGTATCCCCCCAGGTTGACGTGCATCAGACCTGGCACCAGGTCGTTGTCTTTGGCGTTGCGGTAGTAGGTGACGCCTTGCACCAGAGAGGATGCGCAGTTGCCAATCCCGATGATCGCCACGCGCACCTTGCCATTATCTGTCATGAACTTCTCCTTGTTCGATTAACGTAGTGGTGTTATTTTAACTCATCTCTACCCTTGAGGGGTGGAATTAGATATGAATTGGGACGAACTCTAAGATTATATTTATCTCTGATAGGCACACCTTGCCAAAGCATGCCCGCCTCGGTTATAATCCCGCCATCGGGGCGTGGCTCAGCCCGGCTAGAGCGCACGGTTCGGGTCCGTGAGGTCGAGAGTTCAAATCTCTCCGCCCCGACTAAGATTTCAATCCACGGTTGGTTCCGTGGGCATCGACGATGAACATCGCGATGCAGGGCGGTTCAAATCCGCCCGCCCTGACAATGAATGCACCGCATAGTCATCTGGCTGTGCGGTTTTAATTCACCGCAGAGTCGATGCGAAGCATCGCCGGAGTGCACGGAGATTTTTTATCAGGGGTGGGATTAATGCCGGATTGCGAGCCGATCCAAGACGCAGCAAGCCTAATATGTCATTCTGAGGGAGCGCACGTTCCGCTCTATGGAACACAGCGACCGAAGAATCCCTACGGCACCTGCAGATGATGCTGGGGCACTCGACGATGGAGATGGTGAAAAACTACCTGGCGCTGGCGCAGGCGGACCTGGAGCAGAATCACAAGCTGGCGAGCTCGATGG
>JAQBDA010000386.1:0-5524 GCA_032124675.1 Chloroflexota bacterium | reverse complement strand
CAAAATTTGCTAAACTGATTATGCCATGGATATCCGGCCTCACCTGGCAGGTTTATACTTGCGACAGAACCGTGGCGGCGTCCTCTGGATGCCGGGATCACGAAAACCAACCCGTGAGAAACCTGCCAGGTATGGATATTGAAGGCTCCCAGAGCTCATCTGGGTGGTGTCATCTCATCGAGATAGATTTTCTAATCTTAACAAATTTCTCTCCTCCAACGCGGCGTGCTATAATCAAACCCGGGGCAACTTACCCCGTCCGCATTATCCGATAGCGACTAAAACCTGAATAATAACAACCTGATTACGGTTTACTGATCTGGCCATGTCCTTCGTTCACCTGCACGTCCACACCGAATACTCCTTGCTGGATGGGTTCAGCAATATCAAGAAATTGGTGAACCGTGCCCGGGAGATGGACATGCCGGCCCTGGCGATTACGGACCATGGCACCATGTTCGGGGTGATCGACTTCTACAACTCTGCCATCAAGGCTGGTGTGAAACCGATCATTGGAGTGGAAGCTTATCTGGCGGCGCGGGGGATGACAGAACGCGAGGCCCAGCTTGACAAGAAATCTTCCCATCTGCTGCTTCTGGCGGAAAACCAGACCGGATATAAAAACCTGCTCAAGATCGCCAGTGCAGCCCAGTTAGAGGGCTTCTATTACTATCCGCGCATCGACCACGAGTTTCTCGCAGCCCACAATGAAGGCCTGATCTGCACGTCGGGCTGCATCTCCTCCGAGGTACCGCGTCTGATAAGAAGGGGTGATATCGAAGGCGCACGCCGCCAGCTGGACTGGTACTACAGTGTCTTTGGTAAAGACCGCTTCTTCCTTGAACTGCAGAGCCACGATATCCCCGAACTGGAGACGATTAACAAGGACCTGGTAAAGCTGGGACGCCGATACGACGCGCGCTTCATCGCCACCAATGACGTGCATTATGTCGATCCAGAGGATGCCCACCTGCAGGACATCTTGCTTGCCATCCAGACCGGCAGCCTGATGAGCGATCCGAACCGGATGCGGATGACGGATGGCAGCTATTACCTGCGCAGCCCGGAAGAGATGGGGCATCTGTTCGCTGAGCTGCCGGAGGCGCTGAGCAATACCCTGCTGATCGCCGAGCGCTGCAGTGTCGACCTTGGCTTCAAAGGTTACCAACTGCCGCATTTCGATGTACCGGCGGAGTACACACCGGATAGCTACCTGCGCCAGCTGTGCGAGACCGGTCTGGAAAAGCGCTATGGTGCTCGAACCAATGATAAGGAAGTGCGCCAGCGGCTGGAGTATGAGCTTGGTATCATCCACGACATGGGTTTCGATACCTACTTCTTGATCGTCTGGGACCTGTGCCGCTATGCCCGCAGCCAAGGGATCTGGTATAACGCCCGCGGCTCGGCAGCAGGATCCATCGTCGCTTATGCTCTCGAAATAACCCTGGTCGACCCGCTTGAACACGGACTGATTTTCGAGCGCTTCCTCAACCCGGGACGCATCTCCATGCCGGACATCGACTTGGATTTCCGTGATGACCGCCGGGCAGAGATGATGGAATATACTGTCCGCAGATACGGGGATGATAAAGTCGCCCAGATCATCACCTTCGGCACGATGGGAGCACGGGCTGCGATCCGCGATGTCGGCCGGGTGCTGGACATCCCGCTAAGCGAGGTGGACAAAGTCGCCAAGCTGGTTCCGAATATCCCGGGTAAGCCAATGACCATCGAGCGGGCGCTACAGGAAGTGGCTGAATTCAAGGGCTTGTACGATGAGGCACAGTACATCCACGAGCTGGTCGACACCGCCTCCAAAATGGAAGGTGTGGTGCGCAACGCCGGTACACATGCAGCAGGGGTGATTGTCACGGATTTTCCAATCATCGAATACGTCCCCCTGCACCGGCCGACTGGCAGTTCGATCGAGGATAGCCCGGTCAAGATCGTCACCCAGTTCGAGATGAACATCCTCGATTCGCTGGGTCTGTTGAAGGTGGACTTCCTCGGACTGGCGACCTTAACCATCATGGCGCGTGCCTGCGATCTGATCAACCAGCGCCATGGCATTGAATTCAACCTGGATAATATCCCCACCGACGATCAAGCCACATACGAACTGCTGGGACGCGGCGACACGGCGGGCGTGTTCCAGGTGGAAGGTTCTGGGATGCGACGCTGGCTGATGGAAATGAAACCCAAAGAGCTGGCGAACGTCATCGCCATGGTTGCCCTCTTCCGCCCGGGTCCGATGGACTTTATCCCGGGCTATATCCGTCGCATGCATGGAGAGGAGGAGGTCACCTACCGCCGCCCGGCGCTGGAACCGATCTTCAAGGAGACTTACGGCTACCCGGTTTACCAGGAACAGCTGATGTTTGCCGTGATGGAGCTGGCGGGTTATTCGGCTCCGGAGGCTGATGACCTGCGCAAAGCAGTCGCCAAGAAGATCAAAGAGAAGCTGCTCAAACACCGCCAGAAATTCATCAAAGGGGCGATGAAGAACGGCATAGCGGAGGAGACCGCCGCGGCGATTTTCGATGATTGGGAAGAGTTCGCTCGCTATGGCTTCAATAAGGCACACGCAGCCGATTACGGCGTCATCGCAGTCCAGACTGCGTATCTCAAGACCCATTATCCGGTTGAGTACATGACCGCCCTGCTCTCAGTTTCGCAGAGTGACTCCGGCAAAGTTGCACTGTACGTGGCAGACTGCCGCCGGATGGGTATGCAGGTCGAGCCGCCAGATATCAACTGCAGCGGCTGGGACTTTACCGTCGAAGACCATGCAGATGGCTTATCAAGCATCCGCTTTGGTCTGGGGGCGGTCAAGAATGTCGGTCATGGACCGGTGGATGTGGTGTTGGAAGGGCGCGATAACCGGCCATTTGTAGATCTGAACGATTTTGCATATCGCGTCGACCTACGCCATGTCGGCAAGCGCGCCCTGGAGAGCCTGATACGGGTAGGGGCGCTCGATAGTTTCGGCGCGCGGCAGTCGCTGCTGGACGGTATCGATCGCATCATATCTGCCAGTTCGGCACATTTCCGGGCAGAAGAGATCGGTCAGATCAGCCTGTTTGGCGCCCATACGGGTATCGAGGAGACCATAGTGCTTCCAAAGGCGGCCGCGATCATCAGCCGCCGGGAGATCCTCAACTGGGAGCGCGAGCTGATCGGACTGTACGTATCTGACCACCCGTTGAGCCCGGTGATGGATAAGCTGACCGAAGCGGTGACCCACTTCTCCGCTCAGCTCGCCGATGCTTCTGCCAACGATCGTGTGCGTGTGGCCGGCATTATTACCCGCATACGCCCTCACCTGACCCGGTCCGGGAAGGCGATGGGCTTTGTGACGATCGAGGATATCCAGGGCTCGGTGGAGCTGGTGATATTTCCTAAAACCTGGGAGCGTGTCTCTGAGATGGTCAGCTACGACAAAATTGTGCTGGTTGATGGCCGGCTGGATGCACAAGGGGCGGAGCCAAAGGTACTGGTGGATAAAATTTCCACCGATCTCACCGTGCTGGTATCAAGAGCTGGAGCCCAGCCTGCATCCCCGAGCGTTGGCGATGCAGCAGATATGGACGACGAGAGCAACGTCGCACCCTTCGACGACCCAGGGCTGTCAGAACCGGACGATGATCAAGATTACGAGCCATCTTCCGGATTAGACCCTGAGGAAGCTGAAGGTGAGGCAGTGATTCCGCCGCCTCCGGATGCATTCCCGGAGGATTGGAGCTCTTCACCAGAGCCGATTGAGCCGCTCAAAGCCTCCAGCCATACCGCTCCTGTATCTGCAGATCTGGCAGAAACGCAGAAAAATCCCGAAGCCAAAACCATGATCGCTGCCGAGCTGCCGGAAGGGGACCAGCTTGACCGGCTTACTTCAACCACGCGCCAGTACCTGGTATCGCCGATCACGAGCGGTGAGTCAGAGGTGATCCATATGATCACGGTTGTGCTGCGTACCACCGGGGATAGGACTCGAGATGTACTGCGCATGCGCCGCATTCATGGAACGGCGATGAGCTACCCGGGTAGCGACAGGTTCGCCTTCCATGTCTTCGAGAAGGGTCATGGCTACCTGGTGGAATTCCCTAATTTTACAACCGGGCTATGTCCGGACCTGCTGGCCAAGATTAAGCTGCTGGCAGGCTCAGATAATGTTCGTGTTGAGCCGATAACGTTTCTTTAGCAATCAGCAATCCGTAATTCGCAGCTCTTATTCAGTAGAGATTGAAAACCAAACAGCGACCAGATGAACTCTAATCACTGGTCATGATCAACAGCGGCTTCATCTCGAAGCTGGCGTAATTGGGCCGCAGGCGTTCGGTATTGTAAAACTTGTCGACATCGACCAGCTTCTTCGAGCTGGTGACCACATCGATGGGCATATTGTCGTAGCGGCCATTCTTGAGCACCACCAGACGCCCATGCACTCCGCTAAGGATCAGGTCGAGCGCCAGGTTTCCATACGCCATGGGCACGATCGAGTCGATTGCGTCCGGGTCACCGCCGCGCACCATATAGCCGAGCTTCTGGTTAATAACATTGATCGTTCGCCCGTTGTTGTACCTTGGCGAGAGCTCCTTGACACTCGCCGAGATCAAGTCACCGACGCCGCCCAGCTTGGCATGCCCATAGGCATCCGTGGTGTGGTCTTGAAAGATCATCTCACGGCCCTCAAAAGTCACGCCTTCCGACACCAGGCAGATAGAGTACCTGCTGGGGTTCCTGTTGCGATCGTATACCAGCAGATCGGTTAGCTGCTCGATATTGAACTTGTATTCGGGGATGACGCAGCGGTTGGCTGCTCCTGCCATCGTGGGCAGCAGGGATGTGTACCCGGCGTAGCGACCGAAAACTTCCAGGATCAGGATACGCTCGTGCGAACCGGCAGAGGTGCGCAGGCTGTTGGTCATCTGGATGGTGCGCGTCACACATGTGCTGAAGCCGATGCAGTAATCCGTACCGGGGACATCGTTGTCCATCGTCTTGGGGATTGCAACCACCTTGAAACCCTGCTTATAGAGGTGCGCGCCGTAGCTCAGCGTATCATCCCCGCCGATGGGGATCAGGTAGTCGATGCCGAGGAAATCCAGGTTCTTCAGAACTTCTTGTGTCAGGTCGCTGATGTCGTCTTTGTAAGTGTCTTTAAGATGTTCGGGGAGATCGCTCCTTTTGACATGGCTGGGCCGGGTGCGTGATGTGTGCAGGAAGGTGCCTCCGGTTCGCCCGGCGCGGTTGACAATCTCCTCGGTCAGCACCTGGTAGCTGCTGCTGTTATCGGCCTCTGGATCGCGGACAAGGTCAACCAGACCCCCCCAACCGCGCCGCAGACCGATCACCTGGTAGCCTTCCCGCAAGGCCCGGAATGTCACTGCCCGGATTGCGGGGTTCAACCCCGGCACATCGCCCCCGCCGGTAAGAATGCCTATCGTTCCCTTATACTTTTTTACTTTTGCCATTTCTCTCACCTCTTATTTAGTTAGGACTTACGCAGTTGGTAGGATGACGGGGG
>JAQBDA010000385.1:0-12248 GCA_032124675.1 Chloroflexota bacterium | reverse complement strand
CGGTCGAGAGAGGGTAAAAGTGGACATTTCCCAGCCCGGTAAAAAGGCACAGCCGCTGATCGGGTACCTGCAACGGTCGGGTATCTATCTGGGACTGATCTCGCTGGCGGCGGCGTTGATCCTGTGGGAGCTGGCGACGCGTTACGGCGGGTTCACTGCCTATATCCTCCCGCCCCCGGGGCAGGTGTGGGCGCGCTTCGCCCAGGCCGTCCAGGACGGCAGCCTGCTGCGCCACACCGCGGTCACCCTGCTGGAGATCGTGCTCGGGCTGGCGCTGGGGGTCTGCGCGGCTTCGCTGCTCGGCTACCTGCTGGCGAAATCCTGGTCGATCGAGCGCCTGCTCTCGCCCTATATCGTCGCCAGCCAGTCGGTGCCTATCGTAGCCATTGCCCCCTTGCTGGTGATCTGGTTCGGTCCGGGGCTGTTCTCCAAGGTGCTGATCTGCGCCCTGATCGTGTTCTTCCCGGTGCTGGTCAGCATGATCGTCGGTCTGCGCTCGGTGCCCGAGGAGCTGCACGACCTGATGCGCTCGCTGCAGGCTACCCGCTGGCAGACGGCGCGCTATCTGGAGATCCCGGCTGCGCTGCCGGTGATGCTGGGCGGGCTGCGCATCGGTGCTACCCTGGCGGTCATCGGCGCGGTGGTGGGGGAATTCGCCGGCTCCGACCGCGGCCTGGGCTTCTTGATCAACGTCGGCCGCGGCCTGTACGATACATCCCTGGTTTACGTGGCGGTCTTCGCCCTGATATTAATGGCGCTCAGCCTGTACGGCTTCGTCCTGCTGATCGAACGGCGCTTGCTCTCCTGGCAGCAGCGCCCCGACCAGCCCGTCCTGACAACTTGAGAAGGTTTTAAACATGACACCTAGATACCTGTTCGCCATTCTAATTGTTTCCACGCTGGTTCTGACTGCCTGCAGCACTCCGCCAGGCAGCGGAGAGGGCAGCCCTACCGCTGCCGCACCGCGGGCTACTCCGGCGCTGGTCAAAGTGCGCCTGCCGGTGGGCTATATCCCCAATATCCAGTTCGCGCCCTTATATGTGGCGATGGACCGCGGTTATTTCGAGTCCTTCGGCATCGAGCTGGAGCTGGACTACAGCTTCGAAACCGATGCCGTTGCCCTGGTCGCCGCTGACGAGATGCAGTTTGCCGTCGTCTCTGGCGAGCAGGTGCTGCTGGCGCGCGCCCAGAATCTGCCGGTGGTCTATACCTTTGCCTGGTACCAGGATTACCCGGTGGCGCTGGTTGCCAAGCAGGAGCAGGGCATCCGCACGCCGCAGGACCTGGCGGGCAAGAAGATCGGCTTGCCTGGGTTGTTCGGCGCTAACTACATCGGACTGCGGGCTCTGCTGAGTGCGGCCGGTCTGCAGGAGAGCGATGTCACCCTGGATTCGATCGGCTTCAACCAGGTGGAAGCCCTGGCAGCCGACCAGGAGCAGGTGGTGGTGGGCTATGTCGCTAACGAGCCGATCCAGCTCAGCGCCCAGGGATATGACGTGGATGTGCTGCGCGTCGCCGATTACGTCCAGCTGGCCTCCAACGGGCTGATCACCAATGAGAAGACCCTGGCCGAGAACCCTGGGCTGGTGCAGGGTATGGTCAAGGCGCTGTCTTTGGGGATCGCCGACACGATCGCCAACCCGCAGTCAGCCTATGAAAGCAGCCTGAAATACGTCGACCAGCTTGCCCTGGCGGACGAAAAGCTGCAGAAGGAAATATTGGCTACATCGATTGAATTCTGGAAGACGGATGTCCTGGGGCGCTCAGACCCTGCCGCCTGGCAGAACATGCACGACCTGCTGCTGGAGATGGGTCTGCTCACCGCGCCGCTGGATCTGGAGAAAGCCTATACCAATGAGTTCATCGAGCAGTGAGGCGCTCAGCGTGAGCCAGCCTGCCCGTCCGGCTGAGGTCGAAGCTGTGACCGCTGAAGGCCTCAGCCAGGGTTTCAGCGCGCCGGTCCTGGTGGTGCAGGACCTGAGCGCTGTCTTCCCCAACGGCGAGGGCGGGCTGCAGGCGCTGCTCAACCTATCGTTCGAGGTTCACCCGCAGGAGTTCCTGTGCGTGCTGGGACCCTCCGGCAGCGGCAAGAGCACCCTGCTGCGCATCCTGGCAGGGCTGCTGCCGCCCACCAAGGGCCAGGTCCTCTACCGGGGTAAGCCGCTGCAAGGCCCGCGCCGGCAGGTGGGTTTCGTCTTCCAGCGCGCCAACCTGATGCCCTGGCGGACTGTCTTCCAGAACATCACCCTGCCGCTCGAGCTGCTGGGCATACAACCTGATCTGGTCCGCCAGCGGGCGGCTGAGCTGGTCGAGCTGGTCGGGCTGGAGGGCTTCGAGGACACCCTGCCGCGCGATCTCTCTGGCGGCATGGCCCAGCGGGTGGCGATCGCCCGCGCCCTGGTGCACGACCCGGATATGCTGCTGCTCGACGAGCCTTTTGGCGGGCTGGACGCGCTGACCCGCGAGCGTATGGGGGAGGAGCTGCTGCGCATCTGGCAGGCGCGCCGCAAGACCGTGGTCATGGTCACCCACTCGATCACTGAGGCGCTTTACCTCGCCGACCGGGTGCTGGTGCTCAGCCCTCGCCCCGGCAGCCTGCGCCTTGACCTGCAGGTAAGCTTTCCGCGACCGCGCGACGAGAGCATCCAGTATACGCCCACCTTCGGCGATCTGGCACGCCGGGTGCGTCAGGCGATTGGCTGAACTCCATTCTCCGATAGTAATCCAAACCGTCTTCCCGCAATATGCAGGTCATGGTAAGATTCAACGCCGATTTCACCGATCAGAGGTCTAAAGATGCCTTATAAAATTAAAGCTGTCTCGAATACACTATCATCCATCCTCCTGCTGGTCATCATGCTGGCGCTGGTCTGGTCTGCCGTTCTGGCACAGCGACCGGTAAGCCTGAGTGAGCTGGAAGTCGATCTATGGCCTGAATACGACCGCCCCAGCGTGCTGGTCATCTACCGCATCACGCTTTCTCCCGAAGTAAGTCTGCCCGCCGACCTGACCCTGCGCATCCCTGCCGCAGCGGGCGAGCCGCACGCGGTAGCAGCAAAACAGTCGGATGGCAGTCTGGTCAATATCGATTATGAGCGGGTGGTCAGCGGCGATTGGGGTGAGGTTTCCCTCACTGCCAGCCAGCCGGAGCTGCAGATCGAGTATTATGACCCGAGCATCACCAGGGATGGCACGACCCGCCGCTTCGAATACCGCTGGCCCGGGGATTACACCGTCCAAGGCATGAAGGCCCAGGTGCAGCAGCCGCTGGGTGCCACCGACCTGCGCACGTCGCCCAGCCTGGGGGAGCAGGTGACCGATGCAAACGGGTTGAGCTATCACAACGCTAATATCGGGGCGCTGTCTGCTGGGCAGGAATTTGTCATCAGTGTCGAATATGACAAGGCCACAGACGACCTGACCGCAGCCGGTTTGCAGGTGCAGCCCAGCGCCCCTGTAGCCGATACAGCGGGCTGGCGCAGCCAACTGCGGCCGGCGCTGCCGTGGGGTCTGCTGGTCCTGGGCGTGATCTTGCTGGTTGGTGGTGCAGTATGGTACTGGCAGTCCGGCAAGCGCGGCGAGCAGCCACCTCGGACGCGCGGGCGGCGTAAGCCTGCCGTGGCTGCCGAGAAACCCGCTCCGGAGGGGCACGTGTACTGCCATTCGTGCGGCAAGCGTGCCGGTCCCGGCGACCGCTTCTGCCGGGCGTGCGGAACTCGCCTGCGGCTGGAATGATCCCTGCCTTCGAAGTATAAATCAGACCTCCTGGAGCGCGCTCCAGGAGGTCTGATTTTTATCCAATCTGCCAGGATAGGGCGTTATTCAGTTGTTCTGGCTGAACGTGGTCAGCAGATCAACAGCAATGCTGTTTCCTACGGGCGAGTCAGACCGGACGTATCGCCACCCACCGCCTGGATGCTGTCATATAGGATCTGCATCATATACGGTGCGTTGTGTGCGAAGTTGCCCGGGTCCTTCTGCCAGTACTGGTAGTTGTACGCAGCCCGCAGCAAGTTGGGGCTGAAGGCGTTATAGCCTACCAGGCCGCTGTCGCCTGCATCCGGCTCGCCATCTTCGTTAGCATCGACGAAGAAGTACGGGTAGCTGAGAGAGTCGTAGACGATCGGCGTGCCCGCAGCTGCAGCATAAGCCTGCATCCCGGCGTACAATCGTTCACCGAAGGTGGCGATCTCAGCTTTCACGCCTTCTTCAGCGTCGCCGTTGCCGTTCCAGTCAGTCGTCGCGATGCGGTATGTATCCGGGTCGTTGGGATCGGAAGCGCCGCTGTGGCAGGCTGTGCAGACCTCTATCTTGACCTCCAGAGCGTGCACGTCGTGGCAGTTCTTGCAGGTGAAGCCCAGGTCAGTCACGTGGGCATGCGTTCCAACGTATTCCTTGCCGTCGAACTGGTAGGCGCCCTGCACCTCGTTGCCGAACAGGGTGGCACCGGCCGCGAAGTAGTGGATGTTGGAGAAGCGGATCGTCTCGTCCGGTGTGTCAGCCGGCTTGTCAGCCAGCGCCCGGCTAACCGATGAGCTCGAGGAGCGGCCCTGGTGGCACAGCATGCACAGGTTGCCGTCTTCGCCCTCGCCGAAGGTCACCGTAGCCCCGCTGGGGAAGGTTACCTCATCGACCACGTAGCGCGCCGGCCAGTTCTCTTCGTCATGGCAGGTGGTGCACATGAAGCCGTTGGCGGTCTCAGTGGCGATATTGGCATTGTTATGGATGAAGGTCGGCAGGCCGTCGGCGCTGTGGCAGCGTGCGCACGAGCCGGGCACCTCGCCTTCCTCATCCCAGTGACGGAAGGCCTCGGTGTTACCAGCAAAGTGACCGGGATCCTGGCGATGAGCGGTAGACAGGTCAACCGGAGTTGCCAGCACGGTGTTCAGGTCCTCGATCGAGTCGTACATCAGCTGGACCATATACTTGGCGTTGTGGGCGAACTTGCCCGGATCCTTGGCTGCCATCTGGTAGTTGTAGGCAGCCTTCAGCAGGCGCCCGGTCCAGGCGTTATACCTGTTGTCATTGTTGGCCTCATCATCGCCGACCTCGCCGTCGCCGTTGCCGTCGATGAAGAAGTACGGGTAGGCTGTTGGGGAGTATGCGATTGCTGTGCCGGCGACTTCATTTGCATAAGACTGCATGCCCTGCAGCAGCATGGATTGCAGGCCTTCCAGCTCGGCATTGATGCCTTCGGTGACATCGCCGTTGCCGTTGTAGTCCGCCAAAGAGCCGAGCATGCGAGTTTCCTTCAGTGCTTCTAGGCTGTCCGCACCCTCGTGGCACTCCTGGCAGACCTCCAGCCTTACTTCCAGGCTGTGCTGGTTGTGGCAGCCCACGCAGGTGTCGATTCCTTCCACGTGGCGGAACTTGCCATCGTACATATTGCCATCGTACTCATAGCCGCCCATCGCCTGGGTGCCGTACAGCGTAGCGCCCGCTGGGTAGTAGTGGATGTTGATGAAGCCCAGATCGGCGCTGGCCGTATCCAGATCCTCTGTCAGGCCAAGCTCTTCCAGACTGCCGTCAACGGAAAGCTTAGAAGCGCGACCCTGGTGGCATTCCATGCAGATCGCCTCGCCGCCCAGACCGGTGACCTCTGCCCCGGAGGGGAAGACCACGCTGGACTTGGTCAGGGTGGCGTCGTTATGGCAGGCAGCGCATTCTACAGTCGTGTCGACAGGAGCGGCCGCGTCAACCGTGCCAGCGGCTGAGCCATCTGCTCCCAGGAAGTCCAGCATGCCAGGCGTGCTGTGACACTTGGCGCATGATGTCGGCACTTCCTTTGGATCGTCCTCATCCCAGTGGCGGAAGGCTTCAGCATCCGCGTCGGCATGACCCGAGCTTACCCATTCCTCTTCAAACGGAACCGGGTCAACCACTGCTTCGGGGCAGGGCGCTGCCTCAGGACAGTCCGGGCAGGCCGGCGCCTCAGGGCAGTCCGGGCAGGCCGGTGCCTCAGGGCAGGGCGTCGCTTCTGCTGGTGGAGCCGAACTCGAGCAGGCTGTCAGCACCAGAACCGCCAGCAGCAGCACGACCCCAATCAATAGATGTTTATATTTCATTTACAATCTCCTCTCAAGATAGTATTACACAATGCAACTGTAATGTCAGCAGAGTCTCTCTCTATCAGCTTATAGGGCATCTCCTTTCAGGTGTGCATCCTGTATATCCCTGATTAAAGGATATAACACCGAGCCCAACTCTCTGGTTGCTGGGTACGGGCATTTTGGGTATATTACCCTATAGTTTATACCCCAATCCCAGAGAGTTCGTTAGTGGATTGTATCCTGTTTGACTCGTGACAATTTTCCTTAGATTGTGCTGACTTACTTCCGGATAAAGCCTGCTAGTTGTCCTCAGCGCCCTCCGCGATCCAATCCAGAACAATCTGGATCTCATCATCGGATAATTTTCCGGCAGGCGGCATGATTGCCCCTTCTTCGTGGGTGCCGATCAATTTTTGCGCCAGCAGGCTGTTCTCTGGATCACCGGAGATGACTACCGGAGCGTTATTCCCGCTTGTCATCACGGTCTCATAAGTCGCGGCATCCCAGCCGCCCAAATTTCCATGACAAACGCCACACTTCGCTTCGAAAATTGGCATGACATCTGCAGTGAAAGATACGGGTCCAGGGGTTGGGGTGGGGCCTGAACCGGGGCTGCGCTCCAGTGTGCGGATGAAATCAACCACTTGTTGGATCTGCTCCGTAGAGAGAATCTCGCCCCAGCCGATCATCGCAGTGGCTTCATGACCCAGGCTGATTGTATCGAAGATCTCCTGGTCGCTGTTGGCATCCTGGAACCCTGTGTCACTGAGTGATGGGCCAATTCCGCCTTCACCACTCATACCGTGGCACTGTGCGCACAGATCGGTATAAATTTCCTCACCGCTCAGATCAACCCGCGCAGCGCTCACTTCCGGCGGCAGTTCTACCGGGGGATTCGCCTCCCAGGTTCGCATGTATGCCACGATAGCGTCAACATCCTCAACGTCCAGCGGTCCGCCGAACTCGCTGCCAAAGGGAGACATGCCGAAGTTCGGCTGCCCCTGGGAGATGATCGCCCTCAGTGTGAAATCATCGCGTGTCTTCAAATATTCCGAGGTGCTGATGGGGGCGATGATATCTCCTGGTCTGGCTGGATTGATGCCGCCCTCCCCGAAATCTCCGTGGCACACTACGCAATTCTCCGCGAAGAGTTCCTGTCCGACCTCTAAAGATGTTCCTTCGGCCGCACTCTGGGTATAGCTCACCAGTGCATCAAGCTGTTCCTGGGTGAGCACTTCTCCCCATACCGGCATGGTTTCATGACCACCGCCGCTGGCGATGGTATCGCGTGCAGCATAGAATTCATCTTGCAGGGGAACTCGATCCCCATGGCAGGATGCGCAGTGCTGGTCGAACAAACCCTGTCCATTGGATACCGAGGTCGGGTCTACAACGTAAAAAGCCAGAGTATCCAGTTCACTGGGGCTGAGCCTTTCCTGCCAGGGGGGCATCTCCAGGTGCAGGCCTCCCTGGCCGATGATGCTGCGCAGCTGCTCTGCATCACCTGAGAACGCGACCGATTGACCATGGCAGGGGGCGCAGTCGATTTGAAACAGCCGCTGACCATCGGGAGCGATCAAGAAGTTAACCAGCGATGTGCGCTCCTCCTGAGACAGGGTCTCTGCCCACAGCGGCACCTCGGCATCGGCGTGTGCCGGATATTCGGGACCCTGGTCCAGAGCCGTTTTCAATTCCTGATGGTCACCCGCAACCAGCTCTGACGCCTCGTGACAGTCCCCACAGTTTTCGGTGAAGAGGCGGCTGCCGAGCGGTGAGAGTATGAAACCTGCCAGGGCATCAATCTGGTCGGTTGTGAGATCTGCGCTCCAGGCAGGCATCCCTTCGTGCTGCCCTTGGGCGATCACATCGTGCAGGTTAGTGCCGGGTGCCACGCTGATCGCAGCACCGTGACAGCCAGCGCAGTTTTTCGTATATAGGGCAGCTGTTTGGTCCCCTTGAGCCGCTTCAACCGGGGGCGGCGCCTCCAGGTAGGATTGTATGGAGAGATAGATAACCCCAACAATCATCACAGCGGTTATTCCCACAATGATTGGCCTGCTTGAGAAATATCTTTTCGGGCTCTTGTCTATTAACGGCAAGACAAAAAGCAGGATGATTGCCAGAGTCGGAATCACCACTACACCAATCACTTCCAGTTGAGGGGGGAAGTATTTCAAAAGCTGAAATAAGAACATAAAATACCACTCAGGTCGCGGGGTGTAGTTTGTATCGGCAGGGTTGGCGCGTTCCTCTAATGGTGCACCAAGGAAATAAGCAAGCACAATTAATACCAGAAAGACGATCAGTGAGATAACCGCGTCCTTAAATAATATATCGGGAAAGAAAGGTACGCCTTTCTCCTTGGCTTTCTTGTATCCTTCTAAGTATTCCTGTTTTTCTTTCTCGTTCATGGGCTATTCTCCGCGCTTTGGGACTGCCGAGATCCCAATGCGGATCACCAGGTACATGTGAAACGCAGTCAGGAGGAGCAGTAATGTCGGCAGCACCCAGACATGGACGCCAAAGAAACGCGCCAGGGTCACGGCTGAGAGTTCATCACCGCCGCGCACAATGCGCAAAATGAAATCACCAATAAATGGCGGTGTCCCTGCGATGTGCGTTCCTACGGTGGTCGCCCAGTAAGCCTTTTGATCCCAGGGTAGCAAGTAGCCAGTGAATCCGAATCCGATGGTCACCAGGAGCAGCACCACGCCTGTGAACCAGGTCACCTCGCGTGGGTATTTATATGCCCCATAGAAGATCACCCGCAGCATATGCAGCGCCACCAGAATCACCATTGCGCTGGCTCCATAGTGGTGCAGGCCGCGGATCAGCCATCCTGCAGGCACCTGGGTTGATATGAACTGCACGCTGTCGTAAGCATGATCTGGAGTGGGCACATAGTAGATCGTCAGCAAGATGCCGGTGATCATCTGGTTGAGCGCCACAAATAACGAAGCGCTACCCAGCGTAAACCACCAGTTTACTTTTGGAATCTTACGCAGAAAGATCGCGTCCCACACCTGCCGCCAGCCAATTCGCTCGTCAAGCCAGTTTCCTACTCTTGTTGTCATCTTAGCCCACCTTTATGAATATCTGATCGTTCTCTATTTTTGTCTCATAACGGTCTAACGGCCGCGGCGGCGGGCCGGAGACAACATTTCCCTGCTCGTCGAATACAGCGTTGTGGCAGGGACAGAAGAACTGAGACTGTTCGTTAATCCAGCGCACCCGGCAGCCGAGATGCGTGCAGATGTTCGACATAGCTGCATACTCGCGCCCATTTTCCGTGAGCACGTAAACCGTGATCTCTTCTTCGTTCACGATCCAGCCTGTCTGGCGTTCGATATTGGCTTTAAACAGAGTGGGCACACCGGGCTCCACCTTATCTGTGGAACCCAGCCGCACCCACTCTTCGAGTTCGTTCCTTCTTATAGCCGGACCGATAATATATGCAATTGCCGGAATGGCGAATGCGGCGCTGATAAACCCGCCAATGGCCCAGGTAGCCATGCCCATAAAATTGCGCCGGCTTACAGGCTGTTCATCACTCATACATTCCTCCTTTGGCTGTGTGCGAAGAATCCCAGCTTTAAATTATCAGGTTATTATATGTCTAAAAAATCATTGTATATTATCAGGTATTATGCAGTTCAGGGATACTGGGGGGTGTTTGGGCAGGCGTCGCCTGCTCAAACACCCCTCAGAAACTCATGTCAAGTGCGTAAGCCCTGATTTGTTATTTTTCTGGGACGCCTGCTTCGATCCACTCCCTCACAAGCTCCAATTCCTGAGGGGTTAATTGGCCGAAATGGGGCTGCTCGCCTGTTTGCTTCTGCAAGAGCAGGCTGCCCTCGGGATCGTCGGGGATGATTACCGGGCCGCTCTCCCCACCCTCCATTGTCGACTGGTAGGTTGTCAGGTCCAGACCTGCAATACCAGATGCACCGTGGCAGCTCCCGCAGCGAGATTGCAGCAAAAGGCCAATACTGGATTCGTAGGTGATCGCCATCCCTTCCGGAGTTGGAGTGGGGGTGGGTGTGGGGGGCATCTGAGCCCGGATGATCTCCCTCAGACCGGGTGCATCGAAACCGGCGTATTCCCAGACACTGCCATGGCAGGCGCTGTTGGAGCAGAAGGAGGAGTTATCCGTGCCGCCCGGGTTTTCGGTCGTGTGGCAGTTGGCGCAGGTGGGGTCAAAGACATCACGGTGTAAGGTAATCCAGTTGGAGTTCAGGTGCGACTCCGGTTCAGGCCCGCGGCTGATTTCGACATTGGCTACAAAATCTTCCGGACCGGCAACCACAGGGATGGAGTGGCACAGGTTGCATTCCAGCCGGACCGCCTCCCCCTCCGGGCTCAAGTGCTTGCCGCCGTGGCAGCGGAAGCAACCCGGCGAATCCTTATGCCCAACGTTATTGGGGTGGGTGTCCCAATTTGAGTTCTGTTCCGGATATACGCTGTCCCGGTATGCCTGCTGCAGGGCTCCGATTGCTCCATCGATCTTATCCTGGTTCTCCTGGTAGTAGTCCGGGAAGTAAGCCTGGTAATAATTGGTCAGACCGGCGATTGCATTCAGCGCCACTGCCTGTGAATCGTACAGTGGGCTGTACACTTCCAGTGCTTTAGCACGGATATCCGGGATGTCGGGCGATATGATTTCCCGCGAGAGCATCTCATCTATTGCGTCTTCCGGCTGCGGGACCAGATGCGTGATGCGGTTGTGGCAGGTGATGCAGTCCATTTCCTTCAATTCGCCAGCGTTGACAGCATCAGGGTCGATCTCTGTATCCAATTCGGTGTACTCGGTGATCGAGCCGTCATCATTGGTAACCCGGATATAGGGGATGTTCTGTTCTTCCACGTCGGTGGCTAGGTACTCGACCTTGTTTTCGATATGCCAGTGGATGCCTTTCCCCAGTCCTTCACGCTTGCTGCCGCCACCCGTTTTGAGGGTCAGGTATGTGCTGACCGGGGTGTTATTCTGATCATTTTGGTAGCGTTTGATCTCCCGCAAGCTGTCGTCGGAGAATTTCTGCGGCGAGTGGCACAGCTCGCATGTCTCGCGCGCCGGGCGCATGGTATGAGCTGAGATGGGGAATTCATAGGTATTGAAGGTTGTGGCGATAACGTGCCTGAGATCGCCTGCCTTGCGGGAGATGCGTGTGGCGATGAAGCCTTTTCCGATATGGCAGTCCACGCAATCAATCCGCCCATGGGGTGAGGTCAGGTAAGAAGTGTACTCAGGTGGCATGGTGTGGCAGGTCTCACCACAGAAAGGTGGGGAGTTGGTGTATTCCCAGGCATAGGCTGCACCTGTTAACAGGATGAGGGTCAGAATGCCGAGTATCGCATAAGGCAGGACGCGCAGCCAGCGAGGTGTCCCTGCTGGCGGGAAAAAGAATTGGATAAGTTTCTGTTTAAATTGTTTCATCTATATGTGCTCGCTCACCCTCTACAATTATTGGTGATCGTAGGCTATCCTCCAATCAGCAGTGTACTATGAGTATAGTGCCTGCATATTTTATCTTAAATGGGTGAAAATTTACGCTGTCTGCCGCGATTGTGACAAATATCATTATAAATGGTGCAATTTATCAGGCTAGAACGGTGTTAAGATAACCATGTCTGGAGCAGCGCAGTTCGAGGGTTTTGCCGCCATATGGATTTCAGCTTTGTATTTGTCTACTTCATATATGGTTTAGCTTTTTTCAGCATGGGGCTAGCCATGACCTTCGAGGCGCGCCGCTCGCCGCTGCTGGCGGATGCGCGCGCCCTGTGGCCGTTGGCTTTATTCGGTCTGGTGCACGGCACGCATGAATGGTTGGAGATGCTGCTGGAAATCCGCAGTTGGTTCGGCCTGGAAGTTCCAGGGTTTACCTCTGCGCTTCGGCTGTTCATGTTAGTGATCTCATTTGTTTTTTTGGTGGTATTTGCTATACAGATCTTGCGCCCGTCTGAGAAACTTTACACCCGCCAGAACTTGCCTCTTGCGAGCGCTATGCTGGCTTTGTTCGTCGTGATGATTATCATCACCAACCTGGCTCACCCCAGTAATGCAGAACATTGGATTGCCCATGCCGATGTGCTGGCTCGCTACATGCTCGCCATCCCCGGTTCCGCGCTGGCGGCACTAGCGCTCAGCCGGCAGGCTCGCCAGGCATATCGGGAGGATCGTGTCAGTCTGGGGCGGAGCCT
>JAQBDA010000384.1:0-9975 GCA_032124675.1 Chloroflexota bacterium | reverse complement strand
TATCACGCAGCCTGAACAGCTTAAGATCGACCGTATCCAGCACCTGGCCAATATCTTCCGGGATGGCACTGGCATCGAACAACGCTTCCCCGCAGGTCTCCGAGATCTGGAGGCAGGTTTCATACCAGATTTGGACACTCTCCCGTATGCGCCGTCTGTGAGTAAGTTCTCTCTGCTCCCTGAACTGTTTATAGGCAGCAGAGATTTTCTCTGGAAAATTTAAGCCGTGTCTCATGGCGGGCGATTATATCATTCGATCGCCCCAAGAATGGCTTCTTTAGATTCTTTTTAGGATATTTTAATGGAGTATTTATGTCCGAATATTTACCGCGTTGATCACACCTTCAAGGTCCTTCCAGATAGACTCGATCTCCCTATCCAGATTGATCTTGATTGACCTCGCCTTCATCCCGCTCTCGCTCATGGCACGCTGGTAATACACATCCTTTTCAGGTATTCCTTCCCTGGTTGCCCCAAATAGACCCGGACCCTGGGAGCGGATCAAGAAGCTGGCAGTCTGGTTGCGCAGCTCGTAGACCTGTTCAGTAATAGCAGAGATGCGCCCGGCGAGTGCCTGATCATGACGCCGGACTGCCTTTCTGGCATCATTGGCATCATTCCTGTATTGGAACAGCTTGCGGTCTGCCCGGTCCAGCAGGACCCCGATATCCTCCTGGGCAGGGTGCGGATCATCAAGCGCCTCGCCACAGAGTCCGCAGACCTCTACACTGGTCTGGTGCCAAAGATGGACGGACTCCACCAGGCTCTGCTGCTGGCGCCTCCCGATGCGAATTTTCAACTGCTGGAAGAGGTTAGGCATGATGCGATTATAGCATGCCAGGTCGGGTCGGATTGCCGTAATCTTTGGGCACTTCATCGCAACCATATCAGATATATGGTGTTAACTGGTATAACTTATATATGCGGTCACAGTACCGATTTTTCATGATCTATCGGCCAGCTATCATCCCATATATGATGTTTAGCAGATGTTCTCAGGATAAATGTAACAAGACATTGTATAAATTTCCGCTATGATCATATTCAGCACTTCATTAAGCGTTATCTCATTTCGAATAAACTTATACCACTAACCAGTAACCACCTTTTACAGCCGTTTATCGTTAATCTTCTGGTTGCAGCCGAATAATACCCGTTAAGTGTAAGGATTGGGTATGCCAACCTACTTGCATAAACCGCTGTACCTCCAGATTCAGGAATACCTGGCCGAAAAAATCGTTTCAGGCGATCTGAAACCTGAGACACGGATATTATCCGAGCGTGAGTTGAGCACGGAGCTGGGTGTCAGCCGCATGACTGTCAGGCGCGCGATCACAGAGCTGGTTAACGAAGGTCTGCTGGAACGGGTCCATGGCGCAGGTACTTTTGTTGCCCGGCCCAAAGTCGAGTACAGTGCCTCCGAGCTGGTGAGCTACAACGACGCCATGCTCAGCCGCGGCTTGCGCGTAACCCGCCAGCTGCTGGAGTTCGACGAAGTGCCTGCCAGCCGCCGTCTCTCCGAACGGCTGCATGTCAGCATCGGACATAGCCTTTACTACATCATCCTGCTGTACCTCGCCAATCGAATACCTGTCATCCTGGAGCGCACATACTTCCCTTGTGAGCGCGTTCCAAATTTGCAGGATTATGATCTCGAAAAAACATCGATCTACGACCTGTTGAGCGAGGCCTACCAGATAAGCGTCTCGCACATCGACCAGTCGATCGAGGCCAACACAGCAAGCGAGATCGTTGCCCGCCAGCTGCGTGTCGATGAAGGCTTCCCCTTACTGTTGATAACCCGTGTCGTGTTTCGCAGGGAGGACAGCAGGCCGGTCTTGTACTCCCAGGACCTGCTCCGCAGTGATTACGCCCGGGTAAGCTTTAGTATCCAATTGGAGGAGAATGGATAGGAAGGAGGATGAGAAGGGAAACAAGATGCGATTTCACCCGGAAAGGTTCTTGACAATCCATATTTACTTGATCTGGAGGCACTATTATGACTGAGATGGTTGCTCCCGCGGGAGCAGGAGATCGAAAATTATATGCTCGAAAAAGCTCAGGCTTGATCCGAACGATCGGTATCTTCGGTGCCATGGTCTTCGGAGTCCACTGCATTAGCCTTTCATCATCCGGCCTGATCCCATATTCTTGGGTAGCTGGTGTCTGGCCGGGAAGCAGTATTATCGGCGTACTCACCGTGGCAATGGTGCTCTGCCTGTTCCACGCTTATACCTATGCCACGATCGGTGCGACCATGCCGCGCTCTGCTGCTGACTATACCCTGGGCAGCCGTGTGCTCAGCCCTCCGCTGGCATTCGCTGCCAGCTGGACCCTGGTGATATTCAGCGCCATGGTCGCCGGTGCGCTGATCGCCTGGATCCCCAATACCGCTGTGCCGGTTTTCATGCAGACCCTGGGTATCGTGTTCAACAACCCTTCGATGATAACTTTTGGCGAATGGTCAGCCAGTTCTACCGGCATCATCGTCATCGGCACGATCTGTGCTGTCATCACGTTCGTCACCATGATCCTGTCGACGCGCACGATCGTCCGCATCCTGGAGGTCGGTTTCTTCCTGGGCTTGATTGCCTGGTTGATCATATACTTCCAGCTGCTGGCGCCGGTCTCATCATTCCCCGAGGCGTGGGATAAGTTCATGGGGGCAGGCAGCTTCGCCTCACGCATACCGGAGGCACAGGCGCTGGGGATGGTAACCAATCCTAATGTCGCCCTGATGACCCTGGCAGGTCTGATCATGGGCTTCTGGATTTTCTACGGCTACTACATCCCGACGTTCTTCGCCGGAGAGGTCAAACAGGCTGACAAGACCCTGCTGGCAGGCAGCTGGTCTTCGCTGATCGTCACCTGGGCAATCTTCGCGCTGGGAGCAGTGCTGATCCAGCGCCTGGTACCATTGGAATGGCTGGCTGCAGAGAGTTTTCTGGGCCAGTCAGACTTTACAGGCACATCCATGCCCTTCATCACGTTCTGGGCGGCGATCCTGCGACCCAGCTTTCCGCTGGTGCTGATCGTCTTCATCGCCTGGGTCTACACACTGATCAACCTGGCGCAGACCTACTTCTTCTATTGCTCACGCATCGTCTTTGCCTGGTCCTTCGACCGTCTGATCCCGGAGAAAGTATGCTGGATTCACCCCAAACTGCACAGCCCGATCATAGCGATCGTCATCATCAGCATCATCGCTGAGATCGGTGTTATCGATGCTGCTTTAGGGGGAGTGATGGGCTCCCAGCTCAACTTCGTCTTCTTCGCAGTATGGACTCAGCTCGTGCCGGTAACCGCCATGATGCTGTTCCCATACTTGAAGCCAGACCTGTTCGAGAACTCCAGTGCCATGGTCAGGCGCAAGGTAGCCGGTATTCCGGTCATCACGATCGTCGCCGGCATCACGCTGGCTTACCTGATCTGGATGATCGTAGCTTCCTTTGCCTTCCCTGCCGTTGGTGGGCGCATCGGCGCCAGTACGATCGGGACACTGATCGGGTTCTTCGCCACAGGTTTTATCGTCTTTTATGTGGCGCGCTGGTACCGCATGAAGAACGAAGGGATCGACATCGGCTGGACCTTTCAATCTGTCCCGCCGGTATAAATCCAACAAATCAGTTCGGGTTGTGGTATGCCGTCTTTTCCAAGACGGCATACCACACATTTATTGTCATCTCGCAGCACGTTTATTTTGTCTATACGAAAAGGTCTATATTAATTACTTATAGGAAACCCGCCAATGTTCTTCAAAAAAAAGAAACCAGATAAAAGTGAGCACACAAGAATTCTATATGCTTCCGATTTCCACGGCTCTGAAGCATTTTTCCGCAAGTTCCTTTCTGCTGCCCTGAAATACGAGGCGAATGTGCTCGTCACCGGCGGCGATTTAACCGGTAAAGCCATGATCCCCATCGTTAGTCAGGGCAGCGGAAAATACGAGGGCTATCTGTTCGGGCGCAAAGAAGAACCCACCTCGGCTGAAGAACTGGAAAAGTTCTCCCAGACCATCCGCAATGTCGGTTTCTATCCCATCATTCTTGAGCAGGACGAGGCCGAAGAGCTTGAGTCCGACACCCAGAAGATGAGCTTGCGCTTCGAACAGGAGATGTGCGACCGCATCAGGAGCTGGCTGGTTCTATATAATGAGGCCGTTGCACCAAAAGGCATTCCGCTGTATTTCCTGCCCGGGAACGACGACCTGTTCTCCATAGACGATGTAATTGCCGAGTTTGAGGAGATCGGCGTTTATAATCCAGATGGCAAAAAATACTGGCTGGATGAACACCACGAGCTGGTCGGCCTGGCGAACGCCAACATGACTCCCTGGAAATGCAACCGGGATGCAGAAGAGGATGAGCTGCAGATGAAGCTGGAGTCGCTCGCCGCTCAGCTTGAAAAGCCCCACCAGGCGGTTATGGTGCTTCACGTCCCGCCGTATGATTCGGGCATCGATGTCTGCCCGGAGCTGGATGAGAACCTACAGATCGTCGCCCGGGGAGGTCAGATCATGATGAAGCCGGTCGGCAGCAGCGCAGTGCGGGGCATTATCGAAAAAGTGCAGCCCATGCTCAGCCTGCACGGGCATATCCACGAAGCCGCCGGGCACAACCGCATCGGGAAGACGCTGGTGATCAATGCCGGCAGCGAATATGCAGAAGGCATTATGAAAGCTGCCATCATCAACCTGGAGCCCGACCGTGTAAAGGGTCACGTGCTGATTTCTGGTTAGTTTAGTTCACATTATCAGGAGCATTATGGGTATTCATGGAGAGATACAACAGGATTTCTATACCGAACGAACACGAATTCTAGATGCTCTGGCGCTTCCAGAGAATCAGCATATGATCTTGCGCCTGATCGGTGCCCTGGCATTCCGGACACATTGCCCGCAGTATGGCTATTTCCAGGATTCCCTGGGAAGGGTCTTCACTGATATCGATTTCGCCTCTTACCGGGTATATTTCAAAGACATCGTAAGACTCATGTCTGAGCTTGGCTATGAAGAAGACAAAATGGTCACCCGCCTTTTCAGCGAGTTTCGCTTGCTCTTCCACGACCCGCTTTACGGACGCCACATCGATATCTTCTTCGATAAACTGGATTTTTCACATGTCATCCCACTCAAAGGCCGTCTTGAAGCAGAACAGCTCACCCTTCCGCTGGCCGAGCTGCTGCTTGAGAAGATGCAGATCGCCCAGATCAACGAAAAAGACCTGATCGATACAATCATGCTGCTTCGTGAACACCCGATTGGGCAGAGTGACTACGAAACGATCAACTGCGAGATCGTTTGTGGTATGCTGGCAAACGATTGGGGCTTCTGGCGCACGTTTACCGGCAACCTGCAGATTACGCTGGATCATCTTGATCGCTACGAGCAGCTCACCACGCAGGATAAAGACATCGTCCAGCAGCGCGTCGCCGAGCTCCAACAGCGCATCAATGACTACCCAAAGACAACCCGCTGGAAGCTGCGCGCCAGGATCGGCGAGCGGGTCAAGTGGTACAAAGATGTCGAGGAGCTGGCGCACCGCTGACAAAATAGGACAATTTGGTAATTTGTCCAGAGAAACAGTGCAATTTGACAAATTGCCCATCCTCAATGGAGTGATATGAAACAAGCCAATGAATTTGTCGTACCTTGGGTGCGAGATTCCGAAACTTACAGCGACCGGCATATGGATTTCGCCTGGGCGCATCCCGAAATCCTGCGTCTGATGTCCAACGAGAACCTGCTGGCTCCCTCTCAGGGTGTATTGGATGCGGTGCTGGAGGCAGCCAGGCTGGGCAACCTCTACCCCGGATCAGCAGAAGACTTACGCAGCGCCCTGGCAGAGAGGGCCGGTCTTACACCTGATCAGGTTGTTCTCGGAAATGGCTCGACAGATGTGATCAATTTTACAGTCAGCACCTTTATCGCGCCTGGCGAAGAAGTCATCATCCCGGTGCCGACCTTTTCGATGTATGAAGCCCGGGTGCGTATCCACGGCGGTGTACCCAGGCTGGTCCCGCTGACTCCTGCCCCTCAATTTTATTGGGATGTAGAAGCCATGCTGGCGGCCGTCACGACCAGCACCAAACTGATCATCATCTGCACCCCCAACACCCCGTCCGGCAATCAGATCGATGAGCACGATCTGCGCCGCATCCTGGATGCGAACATACCGGTTTTCATAGATGAGGCTTATTACGAGCTGGTCGCAGAACCACGCTCGATGGCGCATCTGATTGCAGAGTACCCGCATGCAATGGTCAGCCGCACCATGTCAAAGGCATTCGGACTGGCTGGATTCCGCATCGGGTATATATACGCTTCACCAGAGATCGCCAGCTATCTCAATCGAGTCCGCTATCCCTGGAATGTCAGCCTGGTGTCGATCGCCGCCGCCCTGGCAGCCCTGGCAGACGAGGATGACCAGCAAGCCAAGCGCAAAAACGCTCTGGATGGCCGCGAATTCTTGAAGGATGAAATCAATAAAATCCCCGGTTTGAGAGCCTACCCGTCGCAGGGTAATTTTGTACTGATCGATGCCAGCATCCTCGATAAAAGCTCCGAACAGATCAGAGACGAGATGATCAACCGCGGCATCTTCATCCGCCCCATGTCCAGTCATCTGATGAAGGAAGGCTATATCCGCGTGACCGTCGGTACGCCAGAACAAAACCAGCATTTCATCGAGACCTTCAAAATCTATGTGATGGAGAACCTCGAAATGTAAGTGATTTCAAGACTCAGGTCAATTAAGTTCCACCAATCCAGATTGAAGGTTATGGAAAAACGATACATTCTCGCCCACGATACCGGCACTGGCGGCAACAAAGCCGTGCTGACCGACCTGCGCGGTCAGGTCGTCCACTCCCGCTATGTAGATTATGGTCTCAGCTACCCTCAACCAGAGTGGGTCGAACAGGATCCGGATGAACTGTGGCAGGCAGTCGCCCAGACTACTCGACAGGTGATCGGCGAGACCGGGATCGATCCCGCGGAGATCCTTGGGGTGGGGATCTCCGCCCAGATGTTCAATCTCCTGCCTGTGGATGAGAATTACTGCCCGTTAACTCCACTGATAAGCTGGCTGGATATGCGCAGTATTGAACAGGCAGACCGCCTGCTCAGCGGCAGTACACCGGAGTACCTCTTCCAGAATACCGGCAACATTCCCACCGCTAAGGACATCATCCCCAAAGTGCTGTGGCTGAAAGAGCAACGCCCCGATCTCTGGCAGCGCACTTATAAGCTGTTGGATTGTAAAGAATATATCCTCTACCAGCTGACCGGAAGGCTGGCGATCGACTGGCACGGCGCATCTGTTTACTTTTTATTCGATCCAATACAGAAGTGCTGGTCGCAAGATGCCTGCCGGCGGTTAGGCATCCCGGTCGAGATGCTTCCGGAGCCTTTCCCCTGCACCGAAGTCATCGGCGAGGTGACCGAACCGGCTGCCCGGCTCACCGGTCTGCTGCCCGGTACGCCTGTGGTCATCTGTGCCGGGGATGTAGCTGTCGCTCAGACTGGTTCCGGCGCCAATGCTGATGGAAAAGCCCACCTGTGCGTGGGGACTGCCACCTGGATCGGTCTATCCACCAGCCATTTCCGGAACAATCCCGATACTCCTTTCTGGGCGCTCAACCATATCGACCCGAAAAAATGGATCATCGCCGGAGAGATGGAGACCGGGGGCGGAGCGCTGATGTGGCTGCGAGACGCTTTTTTCCAGGCCGAGACTGAGGCAGCCAGGTCCGAAGGCAGATCTTCCTATGACCTGCTCGGGGAGATGGCTGCCAGCATCCAGCCAGGTGCGGATAAGCTTCTATTCACCCCCTGGCTCTCCGGAGAACGCGCTCCGGTATTGGACCATTATGCGCGTGGTGCCTGGCTGGGAATCTCCCTCAGCCATACCAAGGCGCACTTCGTGCGGGCTGTCATGGAAGGCGTTGCGTACCACTTGCGCTGGATCATCGACACACTGGAAGCCAGTCACCTGCCAGTCGGAGGGATGAATGCCATCGGCGGCGGGAGCACCAGCCCGGTCTGGACGCAGATCATCAGCGACATCACCGGTCGTGAGCTTCATGTAGTCAAGAACGCTCTGGAAGCCGGAGCTACCGGGGCGGCTCTGACCGTTGCCGTTGGTTTGGGGCTCTACCCGGACATCGAGTCAATCGACGAGATGATCGAGATCAGCCATATCGTGCGACCCGATGACAGCCATCACCGGCGATACCGGGAGCTTTATGAAACTTACCGCCAGGCATACCAGGCTCTATCGCCTCTTTATCGTCAGCTTTATAGGGTAAATTGAATGAAAACAATCATCGATCGCGCCGCCATGCGCCGCCGGGCAAGTCTGGCTCATACTGCCAGTCTGGGTGGTCTGTTAATCCTGCTGGGCAGCGTTGCCCTTAACCTCTGGAAGCCTGAGATGACCTGGCTCTCGGGGATTATGCTCTTCGCCGGGGGTGCCGGAGCAATGGCAGGTATATATTTTGCCAACCGCTGGGTAAGGAAGCCGCGCCCTGAGGATATTCTGGATAAAGCATTGAAAGGGCTCAGCGACCAGCACCGTCTCTATCATTACACCCGCTATGGGGACCACCTGCTGCTGACACCGAATGGGATCGTGATCTTGGAAACCATCAACCTGGAAGGTCAGTTCAGCTACCAGAACGGGCACTGGAAGCAGAAAATGTCGATGGGGCGTGCGCTGCGATTTTTTGTCGAAGAGCGATTAGGAGACCCCAACCGGAGGATACAGGAACACACAGGCATTCTACAAGAGTACCTGGCGGAAGGTCTTCCATCCGGGACCCAGATACCAATCCAGGCGCTGGTCATCTTCACTCACCCTATGGCAGAGGTCAAAGTGGAACAGCCGCCCTTCTCTGTGATAACTGCGGAGAAACTCTCAAAGAAGGTGCCCCACCCCGGGAGCAAGCTGCCCCCGGAAATCTACCAGCACTATAAATCTCGCCTGGATGAGCTGATAAATCTGGCAGCTTAATTTGGTTGACCAGGTACTAAAAGATAGCTATCCGTTTTCAAATTCTCTACATCTCCACCTGACCCATCCCAAAGAACTGGGGATACTCCCCAAAAAATCACCAGAATATTCACGTTTCTTCATGCAGCCGGGGTACGTCTTTGGCTGGCATGCAGCCCCATAGATTTAATGATCACGTAATCATTCTGTTATTTGGGCACAAGATATTGTATGTATTATCAAGACAGTTGTTCATCCAACCCAATTTACCGAAAGGAGTAATTCATGTTTAGAAAAT
The DNA here is from genome assembly GCA_032124675.1 of Chloroflexota bacterium. Taxonomy (GTDB): domain Bacteria; phylum Chloroflexota; class Anaerolineae; order Anaerolineales; family UBA4823; genus JAQBDA01. The sequence continues at coordinate 687 of JAQBDA010000384.1, read as the reverse complement.
CTGTCGTTATTATGCTGGTGTTTGCTCTTGCTCTGATCTATGCTGTGCCAGCCCTCGCAGCTCCAGGTGGTCGCCCTGCATCTGGCGGTGTGGTCTACGTCTCCGGTCAAGGCTTATACTACGACACCTTCGTTGCAGTCGATCCCCTACCCTTCAAGGGCAGATTCCAGAAGATCGAGAACGGTGTCACCCAGTTCGGTCCTGGCGATCCTGGGTATCTTGGCGGACGCTGGTGGGTTGATGCAAATGGCAATGGCTACCAGGATGAAGGCGATCACTTCTTCCTCTGCCCGCTGCTCGGACCTGGACGAGCTCAGCGCTAAGCTGCTAATATACTCCTTCAAAGATATTGGAGTTACGCAGTTGGTGGGGTGACGGTTCCCTGAACTGCGTAACTCCTAAGCTATATGTTCCCTCGGAGCCAGGTTAATAAACCTGGCTCCGAGGCTAGATTCTTATCTCTTTGGCTAACTCTGCCCACGTCTGGTATATAATGAAGCCAGGAAGATGGCAACCCCGCTCCTAGCTACGAAGTTGTATTTCCCCCCTGTCAGGGAGAAGTTTATTCCCCGCCAGCGCTTGCTCGAGCGCTTGAACGCTGACTTGTGGGAGCAGCCTTCCTTCCTACGCAAGCTGACCATCGTGTCCGCCCCGGCCGGCTTCGGTAAAACAACCCTGGTGACCCAA
>JAQBDA010000383.1:0-19205 GCA_032124675.1 Chloroflexota bacterium | reverse complement strand
TGGAAGCATTGTGTTTTGAACCTTTGGGATTGCTGCTCTTTTTCTTGCTCATCAAGTAATTTCCTCCTTTATTAGTAACTCGAGTGTTGTGATTTAGCATGCGGCGGACCGAACATCAAGATGGAAGGGCCGCCTGCTGCTTGGCAAAAAGGTAATCAAAGATATCCTGCATTGGACGACCTTGCTGTAACTGTACATTAACATACCCAATCAACTTCTGAATAAGGGCCTGACCCTGCTGCCGACACGCTTCCCCAATGGTTTTGATCGGGAGTTGGCCTTTTTCCAGTGATGGCGGTAAACAATCCAGGTGTAGAAGGGAATAAGCTGTGAACACCAGACACCAATGTTTTCCAATGGCTTTAGCGTTTCGCATGCGATACTCATCCAGTCCGAGATGTTCTTTGCCGTCCTGATAAAAGGTCTCAATCGGCCAGCGCAGCAAATAGGTGGCAATGATCTTTTGGGCACTCCAATCCACTCGATTGGTGACCAAAGTAACGCAGGTCCCACTCAATTTTGCATTTTCGAAGCTGATGACGATGCGGACTTTCCCCAAAGACGGAATGCGCACGCTAAGGGTGAAGGTCCAATAGCTCTTGGCTCCCAGCTTGACTTCTTGATAAGCATTGGCAGGGATGATCGCCACCAGATCCTGCACCGCAATATGCGGCCCTTCCATCTTGATGGGTTGCCCGTGCGCATCTTTCAAGACAAAGCTGTTGGTTTCCAGCTTGCGGTTCTTCTTCAAGATGCTGATCCAGTCCTTATTGCGGCGTTTGGCTGCTTGGATCAACTCTTCCGCCAGGTACCAGCCGTCAAATAACACGACGCTGAAACGCAGTTTATGAGCAATCGCCGCTTCGATCAACTCGATGCCCAACTCGATCTTGGTGCAAAACTGCTCATGCAGACACACAAATTCAGGGTCTTTCAGCAAGACCGGATCGACTTCCCGATGCAGATAATTGCGTTCTTTCTTCTTCGTCGGGATTTCCCGCTCGGGGAAGTGCTTGTGGACAAACGCTTCCCAGCGCGTCAGTTCTTCATACCGGCGATACATCCGCAAGTCCACCGGAAAACGCACGGGACCACTCACATAGTGGCTGGTGACCGGGTTGTGGGCCAGGGGATAGCTGTGATCGCTGTGATCGTAGTGACGGGCCACATACTCAAACAGACTGCCAACGTGTTTGCACAAGGTGTCATCCAGGATCAAGGCCGAGGCATCCTTCCTCTTGCGAACTGCTTTCGTCTGTTCCAGCAGATAGTGAATGCGGCGTCGGTTAACCTGCTCTTCAGACCACGGCGCTTCCGAAAAATACCGGGAGAGATTGGTTTTGTCGGCGCTCTCCACGACACAGCGAGCAATATTCGCCAGGCTCTTGTTGGGCAGGACCATCAGCCCCGTCAAGTAATTCTGGAAATGCTGGAATTGCCGACGGTTCTCGAATAAGTCCCGGAATGCCCCGGCATGGGCAGCAATTATCGGAGCAGGAGCCACTATCGGAAGTTGCATGGGTTTCGCCCTCCACATGATGTCCAGAGAGGGCTAACCGTATCATGAGCGAGCTAAATTGTCAAAGTACAACACTCGAGTAATATGTTGTATTTTGTGGTTGGTAGACCAGGATTGTTGAAGAGTATAGTTTAGAGGTCAATTATTCCGAGGTATCTAAGATACTCCTTGCACTGGATATATCTGCTTGAATTTGCTCGATGAGGGACTGGACGCTTGAGAAACGCATTTCATTCCTCAATCGTCTGATAAATTCAAGGGAGAGAATCGAGTCATACAGATCCTCATCAAAATCCAATATATGGGCTTCTACCCTGGGTGCTGCTGTACCATTATCAAATGTTGGCCGAAAGCCAATATTGGCAACAGCCCCATAGCACTTTCCCCCTACATATGCCCGGCAGACATATACCCCCGTCTTGGGTATTGCCTGCTCGTTTGGTACATCCAGGTTTGCAGTTGGAATCCCAATCAGCTTCCCACGCGCATCCCCATGAACCACCTCTCCGCTGATCTTGTACCGCCGCCCCAGCAGTCCTTCCGCCTGAGCCACATCCCCCTCGAACAAATGTTTGCGAATCTGGCTGGAAGAGACAATAATGTCACCATTTCGCACAGGGGTGACGACCTCAAGCGTATACCCAACCTTACGACCCAGCTCTTCAAGCCGAACTACATCACCCTCTCGCCCGCGTCCAAGGGCAAAATCCTCACCCACCAGTAAGCGCTGCATCCCGAGATGTTCATGCAGCAAGTTGATAAATTCTTCAGCCGTATGCATGGATGTTTCTACTGTAAATGGATATGTAACCACATAGTCCACCCCCATCTCACCTAACAGATCAGCCTTAACATCGGGCGGAGTGAGCAGTAACGGATCCTGGCGTTTTCCCAACACTACTGCTGGATGTGGATAAAAGGTAAAAACCACAGATGGTACACCAGCCTGGGTGGCTCCTGAGACAACCCGGCGGACGATCTCCTGGTGCCCTCGGTGCACTCCGTCGAAGGAGCCTATTGTCATCCATACATTATCGAGTGTTACGCCTGAGAGAGATCGGTAATGCTGCATTTAAAGTATAGACTACGACTGGAAAAACACTTTTCGTGGCTGCCACTCAGATGTTTCAGGGTCGAACTCCATCAAAGCAACCAGATCACCCTGCTGGCTGACGCCACGTGCCCAGCCTGTCGATCCTGGATCACCGGTAACGCGATGCCCATGGCGGACTAATTCGACATCATCTGCGTTGAGCTCTACCATAGGCCAATCTGCAAGTGCCTCTGCAGCAGGGATCAGTTGTCGGTACCAATCACCAGAATCGAATGCCTCCTGGAGCCTACGCATGGGCACCGCATCTCGCAGCGTGAACCGCCCACTCTTTGTCCTGCGTAAACCGACCAGATGCGCCCCACAACCCAGTTCGTTTCCGAGGTCATTTGCCAATGAGCGAACATACGTCCCCGAAGAGCAGTATACATCGATCACAACCTCGGGAGGCGCCCATTCCAGGACTTCCAGGCTGTACACGTTGATCTTGCGGGGAGTTAATTCAACCTCTTCGCCTTCGCGTGCCATTTCATAAGCTTTCCTCCCTTTTACCTTGACCGCTGAATAAGGAGGCGGCACCTGCTCGATCTCACCAACAAATTGTTCAAGCACCTCAGTAAATTGTTCTTCAGTGATCTCATCTACCGATACTTCTGAGGTTGTCATAACACCATCCGCATCATACGTATCTGTTGAGCTGCCCAGGCGCACAGTTGCCTGATAGCGCTTATCAGACGCAGAAACGTATTCGCTCAAACGCACCGCAGGTCCGATAAGAACAACCAGAACACCAGAGGCACGGGGGTCAAGGGTGCCGGTATGTCCGGCTCGCCGTATTCCGGTGCCGCGCCTGATGATCTGGACGACATCGTGAGAAGTGAGCCCTATCGGTTTATCAACGACAAGTACACCAGAAACGATATTTTTAAGCTGATCTCTATTCATTCTTCATCCCATTCGGTTCGATCTGTTTATGATTATCATTTATTAGGCGAAAAGTATCCTGCAGAACATCGGTGCGCACCTGATCGATACTACCGCTAATTTCCGCACCAGAAGCCGCTGGATGACCTCCACCTCCGAATCCCATTGCAACCTTCGAAACATCGATCCCGGGTTGTGACCGCCAGCTAACCTTTATGTTACCATTCGGCTGTTCTACGAAAATTATCCAGATCTTTGCATCTTCTATTGCGGACATCAAATTAATCAAGTCCGCGTCATCACGTCCACCATAACCAGCAGCAATGCGCTCCGCCATCGTAAGTGTTGTCCAAACCATCGGGCCATCCCTTTCCAGGGTTGAAAGACCTGCCCCCCAGAAACGGAGTGCCTGAAACGATTTGGTTAGTAGAGCCTGGTGATAAAGTCTGGAGAGATCGCTACCGGTTTCCATCATCCTGGCAGCCATCCGCAGTGCCTTGGGGGTAATATTTGCAGTCCTAAAGCCGATTGTATCAGTGATCAATCCGGTAAGCAGCGCATCGGCAATATCCAGATTGATCGGCAATCCCCAATTCTCCAGGTGATCGATGATGATCTCCGTTGTGGAGACGGCTTGTCTATCCACAAAATTTATACGTCCAAAATTCGAATTGGTTGCATGGTGGTCTATGTTGATGCCTGGAATTCCGTATCCGGTCAGAGCTTCTCCCGTTCTCATCAAGTCAGAACAATCCAGTGTAACGCATAAATCGAAATCGCCTTCTGGACGATTGCGTACCGAATCGCTCCCATTGAGGTGCCGGAAGCTGCTCGGTACCCCATCATCGATGACCATCTGGGCGATTTTTCCCCTCGCCTGCAGGGATAAGCCTAATCCCAGTAAAGATCCCACCGCGTCCCCGTCAGGTCGTATATGCGAAATAATAAGTATCCGATCAGCAGTGGCAAATCTGTCGCGAATCGAATCAACCAGGCTTCTGTTCGTCAAGCAAATCCTCCTCACCCGGATGCAATTCTTCATCTTTCAGCGAAGCCAGCAGCTTCTCTATATGATCGGCTCTTTCAGATGTTGGATCCCAATGGAATCGCAGGTTGGGGAATGAGCGTAAGTCTATTTTTTGTGCAAGCTCCCTGCGGATAAAGCCCTGGGCATGCTCCAGCCCCTCCAGGATTTCTTCCGCACGCTGCGAACCCTCGAGGGCTGAGACATATATACTGGCAAACGCCATCTCACGATCCACGGTAACATCTGTCACCGTAACACCCACCAGGCGGGGGTCAGAGATATCATACAACAGCAGTACTGATAACTCCTGGCGAATCCGGTCAGCGATTCGCTGCGCGCGTAACTTTGAAACCACAATAACCTGTCTTTCTATCAGTTACCGTCTGAAAATCAATCTTAACCGCACTTTATGAGGCTGCGACCTTCTCTACAAAATAGCATTCCAGACGATCGCCTTCCTCCCAATCATCAAAATTCTTCAATGAAATTCCGCACTCAAAACCATGCCTTATTTCACGCACGTCATCCTGGAGATGACGCAGAGAAGAGATGGAGGCCTCATGGACCATTTCGCCATCTCGCAGGACTCTTATCCTGGCGTTTCGACGGATTTCACCATCCAGCACGTAACAGCCAGCAATCTTGCCCGTCTTAGATATCCGAAAGACGGCGCGCACCTCTGCATGTCCGAGGACGTTTTCTACCTCTTCGGGATCTAGCATACCGGTCAGCGCCTTTTCGACATCCTCTGTCAGACGGTAGATGATATCGTAAAGGCGAATCGACACACCCTCGGTGTCAGCCAGACGTCGTGCAGACGCGTCCGCCTGAACATTGAAACCGATCACGATAGCCTTAGAGGCGGCCGCCAGCATAATATCATTCTCACCGATATTGCCTGTCTCAGCATGTAAGATATTGATGCTGATGTCACCTTTGTTCATCTCGTTCAGAGATGAGATGATCGGCTCTAGGGAACCCTGCACATCTGCCTTCACGATTAATCGCAGCTCCTTTAATTCACCGGACTGATAACGGTCGAACAGCTGCTCCAGAGTAATTGCAGAACTCTGGCCTCGGATGGCTTCTTTTTGTCGATTTTGACGCTCCTGGGTGATCGAGCGTGCCTCGCGCTCAGAATCTACGATCTGGAACAAATCTCCGGCCTGGGGCACGTCATTTAGGCCCATAACGGAGACAGGTGATGAGGGTCCGGCATGTTCCAATTGTTGGCCGTGATAATCGAACATCGCCCGCAGACGACCGTGAGCATTGCCCACAACCACAATATCTCCAACATTCAGCGTGCCATTTTGCACCAAAAGAGTTGCCAGAACGCCCCGTGCCCGGTCACGCTCGGCTTCTATCACAGTGCCGATGACTTTTCCTTCGGGGTTGGCCTTAATGCTCATATTATCCGCAACCAGCAATATTGCTTCTAACAGATCATCCAGACCGACCTTCTTCTTGGCAGATATGGGCACAACAATCGTGTCGCCGTCCCATTCGTCTGGCACGAGACCGGCTTCAGAGAGCTGTTGATTAACAATCTGCGGGTCAGCATTTGGTTTATCGATCTTGTTCAATGCGACCAGTATAGGTACCTTCGCAGCTTTGGCGTGAGCAATGGCTTCTTTAGTTTGAGGCATCACGCCATCGTCTGCTGCAACAACCAGCACGACAATATCTGCCCCTTGAGCACCACGCGCCCGCATTGCGGTAAACGCAGCATGCCCGGGGGTGTCCAGAAATGTAATGACCCGTTTGTTGTGCTCTGTCTGGTATGCACCGATATGCTGGGTAATTCCACCTGCTTCACCCCCTACAACATCAGTGTGGCGAATAGCATCCAACAAAGTTGTCTTCCCATGATCAACGTGACCCAGGATGGTCACCACCGGAGGTCTCAAGACCAATAATTCCGGGTCTTCATCGTCGATCAAACGCCGCCAGAGAGGAATCTCACCAGCATCATCTCCGTCCTCGTCCACTGCAGTTTCGAGGGTCGCTTCGTACCCCATCTCAGCTGCAACCACCGCGGCGGTGTCGAAATCGATCAGTTGATTGATATTTGCCATCACCCCATTTGCCATCAATGTTTTGATGACTTCAATCGGGCTGGCATTTATAGATTGAGCTAATTCCCGAACTGTTAGACTTTGGGGGAGTTCGATTGTCATTCCATGCCCATTATCGCTCATTTGGCACCTCCATTGCTTGAACAACGCGGTAGACGTTTATCTAGGTCTATGTGCCCGAACGAATGAGTGGGCAGTGATTATCTGGCTGTTATTCTATCTGCATAACACAGCCATGATCCTATGAAAAAACGTGCATTTCTCGCAGTTATCCACAAGTGTTCTTATATGTCCTCATCAACCAGAGTCTCCGCGAAAGCAGCCAGCCGAGAGCGTTCCTCTGCATTCAATTCGACTTTGAGAGACCGGGCAAGGGTACCCTTGAGAGCTCTCTCCCAACAAGATTGGAGGTTGTGCAGGTACGCTCCACGACCTGCCATTTTTCCTGTTGGATCTACTTGAACGCCATCTGGATGTCTTACAATCCGGATCAGAGACCTTTTAGGAAGTACCTCGCGGCAGCCAACACAGGTTCTTTGGGGAACATGTTTTCTTTTTATGCTTTTCCCGGCTCCCGACTTTAACAATACCCACGATTATTGCGGGTAGATATACTTAGCTGCTCCACTCTTCATCCCAGTCTTCAAGACCACCGCGTTTACGCTTTCTCTTTACAACGACGACATCCTTTTCTGGGTCGTATTCCATCTCCACGAATTTCTTTTTCTTCTTCTTCTTTTTCTTTTGACGGCCAGTTTCGTCCTCGTCCTCCTCCTCATCATCCGGTTCGACGTACTCCAGGACGTCTGGTCTGAGGGCGAACAACTCATCCAGTGAGGCAGGCATTTCCTCTGTATCAATTTCATCCCCGTCCTGACTATCAGCAGCTGCTACCTCAGCCACCAATTCCAACTCAGGTTCCTCTGCGCGCTGCCCTTCGACTACTAACCCGTCAGCACTGACAGCCTCGGTCTCTCCGGCAATTTCAGCAGCCACCAGCAGTGCTTCTGCAGATTCGACAACCGCGTCCGGTTCACCTTCGCTTACCACAACATCAGAATCTTCATCAGCGGCTTCGACTGCCTCAGCTTCGGCTACAATTTCATCCTCGACGGCCTCGACACTTTCTTCAGCCGCCGCTTCAAGCTCTTCAAGGGTAAGCCCGGATATTGCCTCGTCGATGCTTTCCATCGCTTTCGGGCCAATACCGCTCAAACCCAGGATCGCATCTGAGTCCATCCGCATCTGGAGCATCAGATCACCCACAGTTGTGTATCCCGCGCCGCCAATAACAGTAGTGAAGCGAGGAGAAATCCCCAATTCCTCCAGGGGGATTTTAAAAGCTGCATCAGGTATCTGCGCCTGGATGACACGCTGGCGTTCTTCTTCCTCTTGCTTCTCTTTTTGCTGCTGGCGAAGCAATCCTCGCTCAATCCGATCCACAAACTGGCTTAGCTGCTGGTACTCCTCCGGCTGAACAGGGCGACCCTCTGCCTTCTTCGCCAGGATAGCAGTGATCAGGTCAATTGATTCGGCTTCCTGGATGGCGATTGAGCTGAAATCCGGGTCGTTCTGCAGTTTATACAACGCATCTGAAGCTGCCTCGGGCAGGCTTTTAATATCGATGCGCCAGGCAGTCAGTTTGGCGGCTAACCTGGCATTTTGTCCATCCCGACCAATCGCAAGGCTGAGCTGGTCTTCGGGTACGACAACTGTGGCTGTCTTAGCCCCTTTGGCGTGCTCGTTGAGATATACGCCGTTAACACGCGCCGGGCTGAGTGCTTTCGCGATGTAGAGCGCCGGGTCAGGATTCCATTCGATCACATCTATCTTCTCATCGTTCAGCTCACGGACGATGGCTTGAATCCGCACACCACGGATACCAACACAGGCTCCCACCGGATCAACACCCGGCTGAAGCGCGGCTACGGCTACCTTCGAGCGATGTCCTGGTTCTCGAGCAATGGAGCGGATCTCAACCATACCATGATAGATCTCCGGCACTTCATTCTCAAGCAGCCTGCGCAGGAAGTTCCTATGTGCCCGAGAAAGGATAATCTGTGGGCCTCGATTTGTGGACTTTACTTCTAACAGCAATGTCCGCACCCGGTCATGTACGCGGAACCTCTCACCAGGAACCTGCTGGTTGCGAGGCATCAAGCCTTCCGCTTTCATATCAAGCCCAAGCGAGATGGCTTGTGAGTTTACCGCCTGGACGATACCGCTGACGATCTCGCCAAGCTGTTTGCTGAAGTGGATATGCTGAGCCTCCCTTTCAGCCTCACGGATGCGCTGCTGGATCACCTGACGGGCAGTTTGTGCAGCTACCCTGCCGAAATTCCGGGGGGTGGACTCGACCAAAACCATCTCGCCTATCTCGGTTTCCTTGTTTATTTTGCGCGCATCTTTTAAGGCGACCTCGGTACGCGCGTCCTGGACTGCATCTACGACTTCCTTTTCTGCATAAATGGTCACTTTGCCTGTTTCAATATCCACGCTTGCCTCGATTTGTTGAGCATTTGATGCAATCACGGCGCGGCGATAGGCGGAGACCATAGCAGCTTCCAGCGCTTCCAGGATCACTTCCCTGGGTAGCTGCTTATCCTCGATCACTTCATTGAAAGCTAATACAAACTCGTTCTTCATCTCTCCTCGACATCACTCTGGCGTAAACTGGTATCTGTGAGTATATTCTTTTGTATTATGCAAAGAAAAGTGGGGTTTGCCCACTTTTCGCCATTCCAATATCCGTAACGCCAGCTTACCCAAAAATCATTTTAGCATGGAATCTGACTTTGAGCAAGACGGAAAAACTCGAAAGCTGTAAATCTAACAATACACTAACAATCCCTTCTGTCTACAAGGTCTTTTTCCATTCTCCAGGCTGGTTCATTCACCTGCCGGCGATGACCGCGGTTGTCAATATACGACCACCTGCCAGGCTCGGAGGCGATCACGTGGTAGCCACGCTTTTCATAGAATCTTCTTGCCTGCACATTATCCTTGGCCACATTCAGATTCATCCAGCGGTATCCCCGCTCTGATAATTCCTCTTCAACGTGATCCAACATCCGCCCACCTAGTCCTTGCTGCCGGTAATCAGTCTTTATCCGAAAACCGTACAGGTATGCCCTTCTTCTGCCGTCCGCCAGTTCTCCTCTTGAAGCGATAAGCTGGACAAACAGCTGTCCGATCACACCCACGCTCTCCAGCTCGGCAACCCACATAACTGCTTCACCGCGCAGCACACCCTGGTAAATATCCCGGTAGAGCAGTCGGAAATGGCTGTATTCACCGCCCCATTCAAGAGCAGGCAAGTCACTGCGATGGGCAGTACGGATAACAATGTGGTCCAATTTTCCATATGTTCGTTTAGACAACAAGTTTATCCTGTCATCTTTTTCTGGTTGTTTTCATCAGGCATGTGACCGGCAGTCAACTCTACCAGCAGTCTGGATTCTTCCTGCGTGGATGTTATCTCCCCATCCAGCCAGGAATTGCGCAGAGCATTCAAGATATGACGATACACAGGTCCAGGCGGTATGCCAAGTACCAGCAGATCATCCCCGGTGACAGAAGGATTGACATGACGCCACTCACTTATATATTTGTCCAAATATGTTCTTATCTCTTGCCTGTCATTAGCAAGGTATACCGCATATAACCCGACTGGATTCATCTCATCTAAACGGGAGGTAATCTGGGATGGCTTAGAGAGTAATAGTGATTCCAGACCCTGCCACAACTCCATTGCAGACAGTATGGTTTTTCTGAGTTCTGCAGATAATTTTAACCGCTCGCTGGCACTCTTTGCTTGCGGAAGGGTCAGGCGCAGCAGCCAGAGAATATATACCAGCCTGGTACGGTATACCGATGGTTTATCTCCCAGATAATCTAACCAATTTGAGGATACATTGCCGTCTGCTAAACGTTCGCAGCGCTCCTCCAGCCACGAATCCCATGCAAGGTTCTTGTGGATGGCGACCAGGATACCCAGACGACTCAAACTACCCAACATCGCTGATGCTCTAAGTTCCTGGAAGATGATGTTCAGCTCATGGCGAATTCGGTCACCTGATATCCTCCCCAGGAGCGGCAATGCTTCACGCAGAAGCTCAAGTGTCCGTGTCTCAATATCGAACATAAAGCGCTGTTCGAAACGTACCGCCCGCAAGATGCGCGTCGGATCATCTACGAATGATAATGAATGCAGTACACGAACAACCCCCTGCCTCAAATCTGATAGTCCTCCCCAGTAATCATGCAACTCGCCGTAATGATTACCGTCTAGCCTCAAAGCAAGCGTATTGATGGTGAAATCGCGGCGATGCAAATCCAGCTTGATGCTGCCTCGCGCTATAGTCGGCAGAGCGGTGGGATGGGTATAAAATTCCGTCCTGGCAGAGACAAAATCTAATGCTTCTGGCAAGTCGCCTATAACTTCACGAGTTGCGTTTTGAGATTTTTCTGCTCTTTGGAGAAGCACATCACGCAGCGAATCCGGCAACAGCCATTTCGCTGTCCCGAAGCGGACGTGGCTGGTTATCCTGCCTCCATATTGGTGAGATACAGCTTTCGCAAGTGCGATTGCATCCCCCTCGACAACCAGATCGTAATCCTGACTGGGTCTGTCGAGTAATAAGTCTCGGACAAACCCACCCACAATATAAACCGCGATCTGCTTCTCATAAGCAACCTGAGCAACCGTGGTCAATAGTTCCAGTTGGACGCTTGGGAGTGCCTGTTCTAGACGGTCAGCCAGATTCTGCCGGCTGGGTATCCGTGGCTTAGGCGTCAATGTTTTAAGCAAATCGGTGCGGGTCACTATGCCGATAATTTGGTCTGTCCCAGGTTCTAAGACGGGCACCTGACCCCACCCGGATTGCGTCATCATTCGCTGCAGATGCTCGATAGAATCGTCTGGATAAACTGTGAACTGCCCTGCATCCATCACCTGCTCTGCAATGTAGTTCAATTTATGGGCAACTGTGCGGTCAACTGCCCGCCGTGTCAGCAAACCGACCACCTTGCCATCCTCGACTACAGGGTACCCCTCGTGTCCGTATCTTTGCATCAGGCTGGCGGCAGTATCAACCTGCGTGTCCGGTGTGAGCAGCTGCGGGTTGCGAGACATAATTTGCGCTACAGTGATTGCCGGTTGGACATACGTAGGCAGCACATCTACAAGATCGTGGTGAACGTCATCAAGTGTACGGTCCTTGATGATCCCCGCAGCAGCTCTTTCATGACCTCCGCCCCCAAAATAGACAGCCACCTGAGCCACATCGATATTATCGCTGGTGGAGCGGGCGATCAGCTGAACTCCACCGCGTGTCCTGATCAGGACGAATAACGCATCTGGATCAAGCAAGTCACGCAGCTTATGGGCTACAGTAGATAGTTCTTCTTCTACTTCTCGGGCATCTCCGGTGGTGATGATGATGGTATGCCCGTGGATATTATGGACTTCAACGCTCGAACGGAGCTGCTCGTAGATCTCCCACTGGTCCTGGGAGAGCGGGTGATTTAAAAAATCGTTGGCGATATGCAGGCTGGCACCCTGGTCAATTAAATATCCAGCAGCCTTTAGGTCTCTGGCAGTCGTTCGGGAATAAGTTAGCGTACCCGTATCTTCATATATACCCAGCAGCAGCATTGTGCTCTGGATCGTATTCATGACGATATCCCGCTCCTGGATGGTCTCGATGAAGATGGTCGTACTGGCTCCGGTCCCAGAGACTGTTAGATTCCAGTCTGGATGCAGGTCTTCCCGTAATGGATGGTGATCTACCACATGTACCAACGTTTCAGGACTCATACCACGCACACTGATCATCGATTGAGTATCCACAAGAGTGACCACTTCGACCGGTACATTCGGTAGATCGCGCGCCTCTACATAGGGCAGTTCTGCACCATATAGGGTAAGAAATGCTCGAACATTACGATTTATCTTCCGTGGGAGAACAGGAATATAAGTCTCATCCAGCAGATAAGCAGCTAACTGTGAAGCCAGAGCATCAAAATCAGCCTGTTCGTGAGTGAGGATAATTTTCATCGCGATAATATTTTAATCGATAATTCCCAAGCATCTCAGCATCATCCTTTTCGATGATATCCACATCTTGCACCCAGCCAGCAACTGGCAAACACCCTTATGGCATGAATATAAATCGTGGCATAATATATTTCTCAGATGAATGATCTATCAAATTTAGAAACCTTATGGGAAAATCTCCTCTCCAGGCAGCCTGAGCGAGTGATGCTTGCTTTCAGCTGCCTGGCAGCTGAAGAGCAGTCAGAGATCGTCGCACATCTACAACGGATGTCATCCGAAGCAGGCTGGCATTCCGAACAACAAAAGTCCGCCAGTGCAGCTTTGACGATATTGAAGGATAATATTGAGTGATTATGGACATTAAAGAACTTACCGATGCCATGCATGACTTTGTCAGCGTAAAAGGCTGGTATGATCCCGGCAGCCCAAGACCGCAGTCACTGAGGAATCTGGCGATCTCGTTATGCCTCGAAGCCGGTGAGGTGCTGGAACATTTCCAATGGCAGGAAAGGGACTACGACGAGGAAGAATTGTCACAAGAACTCGCCGATGTCGCCCTGTACCTGCTGCAGATCGCCAGCATCGCGAATATCGATCTGGAATCAGCAGTATTGAAAAAACTTTCCGATAATTACCGGAGAGATTGGAAAAATAATCGGCGAGGTTCTCCCAAAAACCAACTGGAGGCTGATCAATCATGAACATTACAGTATTCGGGGGATCACAACCAAAACCTGGAGAGGCAGCATATGAAGAGGCACTGATGCTTGGGAGGTTATTAGGCTCGAATGGTCACACCGTGCTGACCGGTGGGTATATCGGCACAATGGAAGCCGTATCGCGGGGAGCGTCGATGGAAAGTGCTCATGTTATTGGCGTGACATGCGATCAAATTGAATCTTTCCGCCCTGTAAAGCCGAATCAATGGGTGAAGGAGGAGCGACGATATAAACTCCTGTACCAGAGGATCATCGCACTCATAGATGGCTGTGACGCCGCTTTAGCCTTACCAGGAGGACCCGGCACGCTGACCGAGATCTCAGTGATGTGGAATTTACTACTCACGGGATCGATTGCTCCGCGTCGGCTGGTCCTGATTGGGGCTGGTTGGATGGCCACCTTCGACACGCTCTTTGACAAGCAAGACGCCTATATCCCAAATGACCAGCGCCACTGGCTGCACTTTGCCAAAGACATCCACGCTGCGAACAATCTGCTTGACCAGCATCTCGCCTGATTGGCATTCCCTTTTCTACATATATCTGTATTATGCCCGCGATCAACTTAGCACAACTGCGAGAAAACAGCGCCCAGCTTGCCAGGCTTTTTGAGCAGCCTGAGTTATTTGTCCGCAAACTGCACAGCTTCTTGAGTGGGTATTCAGATCGCACCCATCGCCCCGGACAGACGGGTGATCCTGCACCCTTATTAGAGAGCTACAACGTCCCAAAACCGGTTATCCGTCAGGCTCTGCTCGATATCAAGCCGATGACCGCAGAGGACTCTCTGGCTGCATTACAGCTATGCGATGCGCTATGGGAGGAGACAAATTTCGAAATGCGCTACATAGGCGCATCAATTCTTGGGATGGTAAACCCGCACCCGCACGGTCCGGTCTTGGAGCGGGTCAACAGCTGGAGCAAAAATTTATCCGATTTTCAACTCGTGGTGGTGCTGTTCGATAAAGGCTTGGAGCGTATTCGTAACGAAGTTCCGGAGGTCTTGATCGACCAGATTGATACATGGCTGGATGATAATGAGGCATCTGTAAAGCGACTCGGTCTGCACGCGTTGATCCCCCTCATTCGATCTTCCAGCTACGAGAATATTCCCATCTTCTTCCGTCAGGTTTCGCCGATCACAAGAGAGCTGCTCCCGCAATTGCGCATGGAAATGCGTGATGTGATAAAGGAGCTCGCCACCCGGACACCGGTTGAGACAGCATATTACCTACGACAGCTGATAACACAAAACAGCAGCACAGACGCTACCTGGCTCACCCGGCAAAACCTCAAGCACTTCCCACCTGATATCCGCAAATCTCTTCAAGAGCTGATCAGGATACCTCAATCCGAGCAATGATTACTGCGGACTCATTCGTTGATCGTTAGATATACCCTTGATAATAATCAGATGTGGTATAATCTGCCCGCTTGACTAGCCCTACCAGCGGTCGGAAGATGGCAAATTCTTATGCCTGTACAGATCGACTGCCGATATGGAGACCTGCTGATCAAAAAAAGGAGGTAGCAGACGTCATGACGATGGATAAAGAAACAAAAACCAAATTAATGGAGGAATTCTCTCGCCATTCGAAAGACACAGGTTCCCCGGAAGTTCAAATTGCGCTATTGACCAACCGGATCAATTCGTTAACCGATCATTTGCGAGCCCATAAGCATGATGAATCCTCTCGAAGAGGCTTACTAAAAATGGTCGGCCAGCGCCGGAGGTTGCTGTCCTATATACGCCGTAATGATTTTCAGCGGTATATGGCGCTCACCGACGCACTTAATATCCGCCGTAAGTAACGTTTGAATTGGTGATTCTCTTTACCAGAGCCGCTCCACTTAACCGGTTAGTTATGATGAAGCACTTTGGGGGTGGCTTTACAGCTCCCGAAAAGATCATCGAAAGTCATATCGGGTTGGACTATCCAGGATCAGCGACCGAATCCGCTGATCCTGATTAAGTTAATCGATCAATATTAACCCCACCTGTTGGGAATTGAAAGCTGGCGACAACCGATAGTAGATAACTTCAGTTGTCGATACCTTTCAGTCCCTGACTGGGTGGAAATTACAGGAGACAACATGAAACCAGAAGTCAAGAACTACCAGGTTGCCGTAGGCAACAAAACCTTCAATTTCGAAACCGGTCATCTTGCCAAACAGGCTGGCGGTGCAGTCACCCTTCGTGTGGGTGATACGATGATATTCGCATCCGCAACGATGAGCGACAATATCCGTCCTGGGATCAATTTCTTCCCGCTTACAGTCGACTACGAAGAGAGGCTGTATGCCGGAGGTCGTATTCCGGGTTCATTTTTCAGGCGCGAAGGACGACCGTCTGAAGAAGCCATTTTGACAGCACGGCTGACCGACCGACCACTGCGCCCGCTGTTTCCAAAGGATATGCGCAATGACGTACAGGTCATCCTGTACTCATTTTCGACCGATGGAGAGAACCCGATCGACATTCTTGCAGTAAACGCGGCTTCTACTGCACTGATGATCTCTAATATCCCCTGGGCAGGACCGGTAGCTGCTGTGCGGGTAGGGTTGATCGAGGATGAGTTCGTCATCAATCCTACCTTCGCGGATATGGAATATTCCGACTTGGACCTTAGAATTGCGGGAACTCGAGAAGCCATCCTCATGGTGGAATGCGGTGCTAAAGAAGTGGCAGAGCAGGTCATGATAGATGCGCTCGAGTATGGTCATCAAGCGATACAACCCCTGATCGATCTCCAGGAAAGGATTGCTGCTGAGATCGGTAAACCAAAATCCTCCTACGAGCCTTACCGCGTAGAAGAGTCCCTAGAAAATGCGGTTGCAGCCAGGGCCACACAACCCTTCATCGACATACTGAACCAACCCTACGAGAAAGAATCGCGGGATGATGCCATCAACGCATTGCGCGAGTCGCTGATCCAGGAGTTTGCAGGGGAGGATGATTCCCTGCTAAATTCTGTCCGCGACGCCTACGATACAGTGGTGAAAAAATCCGTTCGCCAGCAGATCTTAGACCAGGGCGTTCGACCGGATGGAAGGAAATATACCGAGATCAGGCCGATCTGGTGTGAGGTTGATGTCAGCCCACGTGCTCACGGGTCGGGGTTATTCACACGCGGAGAAACTCAGGTATTGACCCTGGCAACCCTTGGCACTCCAAGCGAGGCCCAGGAACTGGATAGCTTATCTCCATCCGATAGCAAACGCTACATCCACCACTACAATTTCCCACCCTTCTCTGTGGGAGAAGTACGGATGCTGCGCGGTGCCTCCAGAAGGGACGTCGGGCATGGAGCGTTGGCAGAACGAGCTTTACTGCCGGTTATCCCACCTGAGCCGGAATTCCCTTATACAATGCGGCTGGTATCTGAGGTTCTTTCTTCCAACGGCTCCTCCTCAATGGCATCTGTATGCGGGTCCACCCTGGCGCTAATGGACACCGGTGTGCCGATTAAAACACCCATAGCCGGTGTTGCAATGGGGTTGGTTAAAGAGGATGGCAAGTATGCCATCCTGACAGACATCCTTGGAATTGAGGACCATCTAGGCGATATGGATTTCAAGGTGGCAGGTTCCAGCAGCGGCATCACTGCACTGCAGATGGATATTAAAATCAAAGGGCTTGACTCAGAAATCATGTCAATCGCCCTTGAGCAGGCTCGAGTTGCAAGACTCGCGATCCTGGATGAAATGCTTTCCATCCTCCCCCAGCCACGCCCGACCCTTAAACCTCATGCACCACGGATCACGATCGTAAAGATTCCGGTTGATAAAATCGGCGCCGTGATCGGACCAGGCGGCAAGATGATCCGCAGTATTCAAGATGAGACCGGGGCAAAGATTGATATCGGCGAGGATGGCTCGGTATATGTTGCTACTGCAGATGGGGAAAGCGCCAGACGGGCAGTTGAGCGGATCGAAGCGCTTACGGAAACACCAGTGGTTGGCAGGATCTACACAGGACGAGTAGTCCGTACAACAGATTTCGGGGCATTCGTGGAGATCCTCCCAGGGCTCGATGGTATGGTGCATATTTCTCAACTGGACACTGAGAGGATCGATAAGGTTGAAGATATCGCCAGGATGGGTGAAGAGCTGACCGTAATGGTGACAGATATCGATCCACAAGGGAAGATCCGTCTCTCACGCCAGGCAGTCCTGGAAGGCTGGACTGTAGAAGAAGCAAAAGCGCGCGACCGCCGTGGGGGCGGTGGTTCAGGCAGGTCAGGTCAGGGGGGATCTCAGAGAGGTGGCAGACGACCGTCCCACGGGTCTTCGCGGGATCGGAGATAGCGCTGCTTTCGATTCAATAATTTCTGGGGTTTCTACGGGCAGCTTTTGTTTGGGAAACCCCAGAATTTTTTATATCCGCGGCAATGTGATTGAGGTATATCGATGTATTTTCATGATCCAAGCGAGAGAGAAGCAACAGAGATTGTCCCTGGTTTTCGAGCGCGGACATTCTGGGGAAGTAACTTGATGCTTGTAGTCGTCGACATCGATGCTGAGGCAGTGCTCCCAAACCACAGCCACCCTCACGAACAAGGGGGATTAATGGTCAAAGGCGAGCTGGAGCTGACGATCGGGGGTGAAAAACGATCGCTCAAACCAGGCGATGTTTACTTGATTCCGGGAGGAGTGGAGCACAGTGCCATCGCCGGTTCTGAACCCGTCCAGGTTCTGGATATTTTCACCCCTACCCGGGAGGATATGAAGTATTAGTATCAGGTGGGGTTCAAACAGCTCATACCAACGCATCTTGGCATGTTTTAAGTTACCTACATCAACCAGATTGAATGTGTGCAGGCAGCCCCTGGGCTAACCTTCATCCTGCGTTGGCAGATAAGGCATTTCGGGGCCGGTAATTCCCATGTGCTGGGAGATCGCAGCCCTTAGTGCAGTTCGATCGTCCCATGCATACTCGGTCTCACCGAAGCACATCGATTGTTCGTGCCCTTTACCCAAGACTACAACCGCATCCCCTGCCTGAGCCATACCGACAGCAAACCGGATAGCCTCACCCCGATCGCGAATACACCAGTATGTCGATCCTTCTACGCCGCCGTTAGAGCGGCATCCATTGCTCATTTCTACCAATATCTCGCCCAATGACTCTGTCCTGGGGTCCTCTGCAGTCAGGATGGTGATATCGGCCAATTCGGCTGAGGTTTCAGCCATCATACGCCGCTTTGCCCGATCGCGCAAGCCAGCCGATCCAAATACTGCAATCACCCTGCCGGGGCTTATTTCATCATTTAGTATTTGCCGCGTCGAAAGCAGCGCTTTGCGCAGCGCATTGGGTGTATGGGCAAAATCCACTATGGTTAGGAAATCAGTCCCCAGTTCAATCCGCTCCATTCGCCCAGGGAGATAGCTTAGATTCTCAATCCCTTTCGCTGCGAATTCGGGCTCGATACCTAACGCCATGACTGTGCAAGCAATTGCGGCCAGGCAATTTGAGACGTTATAGCTGCCGCGCAACGATGAGCGCACACGGATCTGAAAGTTCACTCCCTCAGCTGTGAATTCGACCCCATCGCGAGTCAATGCAATGTCCTTTGCATGCACATCGGCTGGATTTTGAATGCCATAATTTGTTATATTAATCTCCCCGCGCACGTGCAAGTGCGGCTGGCGGACATATGCATCCAAATAATTGAATGATTCATCATCCCGATTAAGGACGGCGAACCGTGAATCTGTAAATTTTTTCGGTTCTACGGATGCCAAAATATCAAACATACTGGCTTTAGCATTTCGATATGCCTGGTACGATTTGTGGTAATCCAGATGTTCGTGGGTGATATTGGTGAC